>CAIRBF010000073.1 GCA_903876715.1 uncultured beta proteobacterium | reverse complement strand
GCCGGCACGTAGGCGCCGCCGGCCGTGCACGAGCCCATCACCACCGCGATCTGCGGGATGCCCTGGGCGCTCATCTGCGCCTGGTTGTAGAAGATGCGGCCGAAGTGGTCGCGGTCAGGGAAGACCTCGTCCTGGTTGGGCAGGTTGGCCCCGCCGGAGTCCACCAGGTAGATGCAGGGCAGCCGGTTCTGCTGCGCCATCTCCTGCATGCGCAGGTGCTTCTTGACGGTGACCGGGTAGTAGGTGCCGCCCTTGACGGTGGCGTCGTTGCAGACGATGGCGCACTCGACGCCGCTGACGCGGCCGATGCCGGTGATCAGGCCGCCGCCCGGGGCGGCGTCGTCGTACAGGCCCAGGCCGGCCAGGGCGCCCACCTCGAGGAAGGGTGTGCCGGGGTCGAGCAGGCCCTCGACGCGGTCGCGCGGCAACAGCTTGCCGCGCGCGGTGTGCTTGCTGCGCGCCGCTTCGCCACCGCCCTGCGCGATGCGGTCCAGTTGCGAACGCAGATCCCGCACCAGGCCGCGCATCGCCTCGGCGCTGGCCTTGAAGTCCTCGCCGCGCGGGTTGATCTTCGAGCTCAGGGCGGGCATGCGCGCATCTCCGGGGGGCGGCGGCCGTGTTCCGCGGGTGACGGAACCGGGTGGGCCGCGATTGACGTTAACGTCAATTGTAGGGAGCGCGCGTCAGCGGCCGCCTCGGGCTCAGAACCGCCCTTGCGCCAGCCAGCGCTCGAGCTGCGGCTTGCGGTCGTTGCCCCAGAAGGGCTCTGCGTCGACCTTGAAGAAGGGCGCGCCGAAGACGCCTGCGGCGATCGCTGCGTCGCACTCTGCCTTCAGGCGGGCCTTCCAAACCGGGTCGTTCCAGACCGCTTCGGCGGCGTCGGCGTCCAGGCCGCATTGCGCGCACAGCGTCTTCAGCGCGGCCGCGTCGTTCAGCAGCACCCCGCGCGTGAAATAGGCGTCGAAGGCAGCCTGCGTCCAGCGCGCGGCCGTCTCCGGCCCCTGGGTGTCGTGCAGCCACCAGAACACCCGTGCCGCGTTCTGCGTCGGGATCGGGAAGCTCGGCGGCGGGCTGTAGGGCACCCCCTCGAAGCGCGCCGAGCGCGCGAAGTCGGCGATCGAGTATTCGCGCTTGAGCGGGTAGGACACCGGGCTCTTCAGCTCCGCCGCCTGGAAGCTGGCGCCCAGCAGGATGGCGTGGCGGCGCACACGCCGGCCGTGGCGCGCGGCGAGCGCGTCGACCCAGGCATTGGCGACGTAGGAGTAGGGCGACGTGAAGTCGAACCAGAAGTCGAGGGGATCGGTGACATCATTCATGCTTCAAGCGTATCCCAGACACTGCCCCGGATTGCGGCGGTCCGGGGTCTGGCGCCGCCGGTCATGTGTCGGTCGTGGAGTTCCCATGCGCGTGAATGCCAACCTTGAATGCCTCCGCGCTGCACGCGGTGTGTTGACCCTGCGTGTCCACGGACGCCGTACGGTGGCGATGGCGGTTCGCCGGCACGCGCGGCGCTCGCGCCACAGTGCCTTGACGGCCCTGGCGGGCGCTTGGCTCCTGGTCGCAGCGTGCGGGTCGACCGGCGCAGCGGCCGCCGGTGATCCGGTGCGCGGGCTGGAGAGCCTGCGACAGCGGCACGAGACGGGGTGCCTGCTCTGCCACGTCGTTCCGGGTCTCCCCCAGGGCGGCGCCATCGGCCCCGCCCTCACCGACCTGGCCTCCAGGTACGGCGCGCAGGCGCTCAGGGACCGGATTGCCGACGCGCGGCGCTTCAACCCGGAGACGGTCATGCCGGCCTATGGCACAACCGAGGGTCTGCGCAATGTGGCGACGGCCTACCGGGGTCTACCCATCTTGTCAGCCCAGGCGCTGGACGATATCGTCAGCTACCTGCTCGTCGCGCCGCCGCCCCCCGGGTTGTCGTCGGCGCCTTCCGGATCGAAGTCGCGCGTGGGCGAGCGCGTTGTTTCATTACCCTGAGAACCATGCCGATCGACCGTCGCGATGTGCTGTTGACGCTTGCGGGGGCGCCCCTTGGGTCCCTCGCCAGCGTCCCTGCCTGGGCCCAGGGTGGCGCCTCGCGGGTCTCGTCGGTGGAAGAGGTCATCGCCCCCTACACCAGCGGCCTGCTTCCGGGTCGAGAGGGCATCGAGCTGCATCTGCCCGACCTGGCCGACAACGGGCACGTGGTGCCCGCGCGTGTCATCGTCCACAGCCCGATGACGGAGGCTGACCATGTCCGACAGATCCTGCTGCTGTCCACCCGCAACCCGGTCAGGCGCATGGCCAGCTTCAGCCTCGGACCCTGGTCTGGCAGGGCGGAGATCGGCACCCGCGTCCGGCTGGCCGGCACCCAGACGGTGGTCGCCCTGGCGCGCCTGTCGACGGGTGAACTGCGCCTGGCCACGCGCGAGGTGGTCGTCACCGAATCGGCCTGCCTGGACCAGGAATGAGCCGAAATGAGTTCGATCCGTCTCATCATTTCCGGCCGCCCGGCGGTCGGGCAGATCGTGCTGGTCAGGTTGCTGATCCAGCATCCCATGGAGACCGGTTACCGCTTCGACGTCAACGGACGCCAGATTGCGCGCAACGCGATCCGGCTCGTCGTGTGCGAGTTCGACGGGCAGGAAGTCTTTCGCGCCGAGCCCTCGTCCGGGATATCGGCCAACCCGCTGTTCGAGTTCCCGTTCCGCGTGGCGCGCAGCGGGCAGTGGCTGGTGCGCTGGCAGGACGACGCTGGCGCGCAGGGTGAATGGCGGCAGGCTCTGACGGCGGAATGAGCGTCGTCGCTGATCGTCGGTCCCCGCTGGTCGGTGCTGCGGGTGCGCCTGCCGATGCTGGGGCTGGCTCACGGGTTGGGGCCGGGCCGTTGCCCGTGCGCTGCCGCACGGTGCCTGCGATGCTCACCGTGCTGGGCATCGCGGCCCTCGTCGGCAGCCTTGGCCTGCGTGAGGCAGTTGCCGCGGAGCCGCCGCTTCCCATCCCCGCGTCGCAGCTTCGCAGCGGGATCGCGTTTGCCGGCGGGGACGTACGCGCCCTGCAGGCCGACGTGGCGGCCAACCCCGCCCAGTTGTGGATCGAGCAGGGTCGGCAGTGGTGGAGCACCAGGCCCGCGCAGGGCGGCGGCGCCCCGGCACGCGCGTGCCTGGACTGCCATGGCCCGCCGGAAGCACTGCGCGGTGTGGCGGCCAGCTTCCCGAGGCTGCATGGCTCGACGGGTCGGCTGTTCAATCTGGAGGACCAGATCCGGCACTGCCGGGCAGAGCGCCAGGGGCAGGCCGCCTGGGCGTTCGAATCGGACGAACTGCTCGGCACGGCCCTGCTGGTCACCCAGGCCTCCGAGGGCCTGCCGCTGCCCTCGGGCATCGCGCCCGAACTGCGGCCGCACTTCGAGGCCGGGCAGGCCCTGTACCGTCAGCGCCAGGGTCAGCTCAACCTGGCCTGCACCCATTGCCACGATTGGAAATGGGGGCAACGCTTTCACACGGATCCGCTGAGCCAGGGACACCCGAACGCCTACCCGGTGTACCGTCTGGAGTGGCAGAAGCCCGGCTCCCTGGAGCGGCGTCTACGGAGCTGCTACTTCGGTGTGCGGGCCGAGATCCCGCCCTGGGGGGACCTGTCGATGCGGCAGCTCGCGCTCTACCTGCGCTGGCGCGGGCAGGGCCTGCCGATCGAGGTGCCGGCGGTTCGCAAGTGAGCGGCGCGCCGCTGGTGCCTGCGCCCGTCTGCGCCCTGTGAAACCGCCCGCGCGACCCCCGGGAGAACCATCATGGCAGCGGGGTCAAAGGCACGCTACCGTCCGAGTTCAGAGGCGCTTTTTCAGGTCCGGCGCCTCACCCGGGCCGGTCATCGGGCCCTCCCTGACCTGACGAAAGGGTTCGCGAAGTGATCACGCTCGAAATCAACGGCAAGTCCACGTCCGTCGACGTGGAGCCCGAAATGCCGCTGCTCTGGGTCATCCGGGAACAACTCGGCCTCACAGGCACGAAGTTCGGCTGCGGCATCGCCCAGTGCGGTGCGTGCACGGTGCTGATCGACGGCGATCCGATGCGCTCGTGCTCCTACCCGATGGTGGCGGCAGCGGGGCGCAAGGTCACCACGATCGAGGGCTTGTCGCCCGACGGCAGCCACAAGGTGCAGCAGGCCTGGAAGGCGCTGGACGTGCCGCAGTGCGGCTACTGCCAGAGCGGCCAGATCCTGGCGGCGACGGCGCTGCTGGAGCGCAAGCCCAAGCCGACCGACGCCGACATCGACGAGGCGATGACGAACATCTGCCGCTGCGGCACCTACGTCCGCATCCGCGCGGCCATCCACCACGCGGCCGGCGAGCCTGCGCGCGGCTCGGTCGTCCACATGATGGCCCAGGAAGGCACCGGCGGCTGCTGCGCGAAGGAAGGAGCCCAGGCATGAAGCGAGCATCCATCACGGGCCGGCCCGAGGCGGGCCAGCAGGCCGCCGCCGACAGGACCGGGTTCCGCCCGTCGCGCCGCCAGTTCATCGTTGCCACGGGCCTGGGCGCCAGTGGCCTGGCGCTCGGCTTTCACGTCCCGTCGCGGGCGCAGGGGGCCTCTGGGAGCGCCGAGGTCAACGCCTGGGTCGTCGTCCAGGCCGACGACACCTGCGTGATCCGGGTCGCGCGCGCCGAGATGGGCCAGGGCACCCACACCGGGTTGGCGATGCTGGTGGCCGAGGAACTCGAGTGCGACTGGAATCGCGTGCAGGTCCAGCAGGTCACGCCGGGCCAGAACCTGGCGCGCAAGCGGGTGTGGCGCAACATGTCCACGGGCGGCAGCCGCGGCATCCGTGAGTCCCACGACTACGTCCGCCAAGGCGGCGCCGCGGCGCGCATGATGCTGCTGCAGGCGGCGGCCCAGCAGTGGTCGGTGCCGGTCTCCGAGCTCACGGTCGACAAGGGCGTCGTGACCCACCGGGCGACGATGCGGCAGGCGCGCTACGGCGAACTGGCCCCGGCGGCCGCCCGCCTCACCCCGCCCGACCCGAAGACGATCACGCTGAAGTCCCCGCGGGACTGGAAGATCGCCGGCAAGCCGACCCGGCGACTGGACACCGCCGTCAAGGTCAACGGGCAGGTCCGCTACGGCATCGACACCGACTTGCCCGGCATGCTCTACGCTGCCATCCTCGACTGCCCCGTCTTCGGCGGCAAGCTGGTGCGCTTCGACGCCGCCAGCGTCGCGTCCCGGCGAGGGGTCAAGGGCGTGGTGCGGGTGGGTGACACGGCGGTGGCCGTGGTGGCCGACAGCTGGTGGCGCGCCAAGATGGCCCTGCAGGACCTGCCTGTCGTCTGGGACGAAGGCCCGAACGCCAAGGAGTCGAGCGCCGCCATTGCCGAGCGCCTGAAGGCGGGCCTGACGGCGACGACGGAGGTCTTCGCCGACCTGACCGTGGGAAGCCCGGCGGCGGCGCTCGCCGGCGCCGCCAAGCGCGTGGAGGCCGTCTACTCGACGCCCTTCGTGTCCCACGCCTGCATGGAGCCGATGAACTGCACCGCCCGCGTCACGGCTGACCGCGCGGAGGTCTGGGTCTCGAGCCAGAACGCCGAGGCGTCCCTGGCCGCGCTGTCCGCAGCCGCCGGCCTGCCGCTCGAGAAGTGCGAGGCCTGGAACCAGCCCCTGGGCGGCGGCTTCGGCCGCCGCGGCGGCACCCAGGATTTCGTCCGCCAGGCCACGCTCATCGCCAAGCAGTTCCCGGGGACGGCGGTCAAGCTGATCTGGAGCCGTGAGGAGGACATGTCGCACGACTTCTACCGTCCGATCGGCCAATGCCGGCTGCAGGCGGGCTTGGACGACAAGGGGCAGTTGCAGGCGCTGACGCTGCGCGTCAGCGGCCAGTCGATCAATGCTTTCTCCGCGCCACACAACATCCGGGATGGCAAGGACCGGCGTCAGCTTCAGGGCTACTACGTCGAGCCTGGCGATGCGCAGCTCGGCTACACGGTGCCGAACCTGGTCACCGAATACGCGATGCGCAACACCTCGGTGCCGGTCGGCGCCTGGCGCGGTGTCAACACCAACCAGAACGGCATCTACCTCGAGTGCTTCATCGACGAGGTGGCCCAGGCGGCCGGGCGCGACCCGCTGGAGTTCCGCCGTTCGCTGATGGGCCGGCACCCGAAGCACCTGGGTGTGCTGAATGCCGCCGCCGAGAAGGCAGGCTGGGGGCAGCCGCTGCCTGCCGGCCGGTTCCGTGGCATCGCCCAGTTCATGGGCTACGGCAGCTATTCCGCGGCGGTGGCCGAGGTGTCGCTCAACGGCGACGAGGTCAAGGTTCACCGCCTGGTGCTGTCCACCAACTGTGGCCATGCGCTGAACCCGGACCAGATCGCCGCGCAGGTCGAGGGGTCGGTGGCCTATGGCTTCGACTCGCTGATGAGCGAGTCCAGCGTTGCCAACGGGCGCATCGTCGAGCGCAACTTCGATACCTACCCGATTTGTCGCATGGCCCAGATGCCGAAGATCGAGACGGTCATCGTCCAGACCTACGACTTCTGGGGCGGCGTGGGCGAGCCGACGATCTGCGTCGTCGCGCCGGCGGTGATGAACGCGATCGCCGCGGCCCGGGGCCGGCCCGTGCGCAGCCTGCCGCTGAAGTACGAGGGCCTGCGCCTGGTCTGATCGACGGCCCGCCGCTGTGCCGCCGCCCTTCGGGCCGGCACGGCGGGCAGTCGCTCCTCACCGCCGCCAGAACGACGGCGTCAGCAGGACCAGCAGCGAGAGCATCTCCAGCCGGCCGAGCAGCATGGCCAGGGTGCAGACCCAGGTCTGGAAGTCGCCCAGGCCCTGGTAGTTGCCCGCCGGGCCGACCTGCCCCAGGCCGGGGCCGATGTTGTTGACACAGGCGATCACGGCCGTGAAGGCGGTGACCGGCTCCAGGCCCGTGGACAGCAGCACCAGCGTCAGCGCGACGATGGTGACGCCGTAGATCATCATGAAGGCCATCACGCCCTGGACGGTGGACTCTGCGATCGTGCGCCCGCCGATCACCACTGGGCTCACCGCGCGCGGGTGGACGATGCGCACCAGCTCGCGCCGCGCCTGCGCCGCCAGGATCATGAGCCGGATCATCTTGATGCCGCCACCGGTGGAGCCGGCGCAACTGGCGAAGCAGCCCAGCAGCACGATCAGCAGCGAGGCGAACAGCGGCCACTGCGCGTAGTCATAGGAGGCATAGCCCGTGGTCGTGGCCACCGAGACCACGTGGAAGGCCACGTGCCGGAAGGCCACCGCCGCGTCCTCGGTGGCGTAGCTGCCCACGGCCAGCAGGTAGGTCGTCAGCAGCGCCACCGTCCCGAGCAGCACGCCGTAGAAGGCGCGCACCTCGACGTTGCGCCAGAACACCCCGACCGAGCGCGTGCGCCAGACGACGAAGTACAGCGTCAGGTTGATGCCGGCCAGCAGCATGAAGACCGCGGCCACGGTCTCGACCTGCGGCGAGTTCCAGTGCCCGAGACTCGCGTCGTAGGACGAGAAGCCGCCCAGGCTGATCGTCGAACACATGTGCATGAAGGCGTCGGCCCAGCCCATGCCGGCCCAGCGGTAGGCCAGCGTGCAGCCCACGGCCAGCAGGGCGTAGACGATCCAGATCGCGCGCGCCGTGTCGGCGATGCGCGGCGTGAGCTTCTGGTCCTTCACCGGACCGGTGATCTCGGAGCGGAAGAGCTGGCTGCCGCCCACGCCCATCAGCGGCATCACGGCCACCGCCAGCACGATGATCCCCAACCCGCCCACCAGCATCATGAAGCAGCGCCAGACGTTGATCGACAGCGGCAGGTGCTCCAGCCCGGTCAGCACCGTGGCTCCGGTGGCGGTGAAGGCCGACATGGCCTCGAAGTAGGCGTCGGTCACGCTCAGCCCGGGCAGGGCCAGCCACAGCGGGAGTGCGCCGAACACCGGCAGCACGATCCACGTCAGGCCCACGAGCAGGAAGCCGTCGCGCGGCTGCAGCTCGCGCTTGAAGCGTCGCGTGGCCAGGCTCATGGTCAGACCGGCGGCGAAGGTGACGCCGATCGAAGCGACGAAGGCGTCCTCAGCCGGGTCGTGCCCGTGCAGCGCGAAGGCCAGCGGCACGGCCATCAGCGCGGTGAAGATCAGCACCATGCGCCCGATCAGCGCGACGACGGCAAGGGTCCCCATGGCGATGCTCGGCGGTGGTCGGTGGCGGGCAGCGGCGCGGGCGGCGTCAGAAGAAGGTGGCCGAGACCTGGAACAGCTTCTCGACCTGGCGCACCATGCGCTTGTTCGGCACGAAGACGATGACGTGGTCGTTGGGCTCGATGACGGTGTCGTGGTGCGCGATCAGCACCTGGGGCTCGGCGTCGTCGCCGGCCTCGCTGCCGTCGGCGCGGTGCAGGCCGCGCACGATGGCGCCCACCTGCGCGCCGGCTGGCAGGCCGATCTCCTCGATGCGGCGCCCGGCCATGCGGCAGGTCTTGCGGTCGCCGCGCACGATGCCTTCCAGCGCCTCGGCGGCGCCGCGGCGCAGCGAGTGCACGGCCTCGACATCGCCGCGCCGCACATAGGCCAGCAGTTCGCCGATGACGGCCTGGCTGGGCGAGATCGCGATGTCGATCTGCGTGCCCTGCACCAGCTCGGCGTAGGCGCGGCGGTTGATCAGCGCCAGCACGCGCCGCGCGCCCATGCGCTTGGCCAGCAGGCAGGCCAGGATGTTGTCCTCGTCGTCGCTGGTCAGCGCGACGAAGAGGTCCATGTCCTGCACGTTCTCCTGGTCCATCAGCTCCTCGTCGGTGGAGTCGCCGTTGTGCACCAGCACCTGCGAGGGCAGCTGGCTGGCCAGGTAGTCGCAGCGCGCGCGCTGGGTTTCGATGATCTTGATCTGCACCGCGTCCTGGAGCTGGCGTGCCAGGCGCAGCCCGACCTTGCCGCCGCCGGCGATCATCAGCCGCTTCACCGGGCGGTCGCGCTCGCGCAGCGCGCCCAGCACCGCCGGGAGGTGGTGCTTGGCCGCCAGCACGAAGACCTCGTCGCCCGGCTCGATGCGGGTGCTGCCGTCCAGGTCGGACAGGGCCTGGTCCTGGCGGTAGATGGCAACGATGCGCATCTCGGCGCCGGGCATCAGCGCCGGGATCTCCGCCAGGCTGTGGCGTACCAGCGGCCCGCCGGCCACCGCGCGCACCGCGATCAGGCTCACCAGCCCGTGCGCGAACTCCAGCACCTGCAGCGCCTCGGGGTGCTCGACGAGCTGGCCGATGGTGCGCGTGACACTCTCCTCGGGGCAGATCACGCGGTCGACGGCGAAGCCGCCGGTCTTCTCCAGCAAGGGCGAGCCGTCCTCGAACTCCGGCGAGCGCAGCCGCGCGATGGTGGTGGGCACGCCGAAGCGGTCGTGCGCCACCTTGCAGGCCACGAGGTTGGTCTCGTCCATCGGCGCGCAGGCGATGAACAGGTCGGCGTCGGCGATGCCTGCCTCCTGCAGCACCGAGGGCTGGATGCCGTTGCCCGCCACGCCGCGCAGGTCCAGGCGGTCCTGCAGCAGGCTCAGGCGGGCGGGGTCGGTGTCGACGACGGTGATGTCATTGCGCTCCGAGGCCAGGCTCTCGGCCACGCTCTCGCCGACGCGCCCGGCGCCGAGGATGACGATGTTCACTGCTTGGCGAAGAGCTGGCCGAGGTCGGCGAAGGCCTTGAACTCCAGCGCGTTGCCGGACGGGTCCAGGAAGAAGAAGGTGGCCTGCTCGCCCGCCAGACCCTTGAAGCGCACGTGCGGCTCGATCATGAACTTCGTGTCCACGGCGGTGAGCCGGTCGGCCAGCGCCTGCCACTCGGCCATCGGCAGCACGACGCCGAAGTGGCGCACCGGCACGGCGTCGCCGTCGACCGCACTGGTGGAAGCCAGGTGGCACTCCTGCGGGGCGAGGTGCGCCACGACCTGGTGGCCGTAGAGGTCGAAGTCGATCCACTCCGGCGAGCTGCGCCCCTCCGGGCAGCCGAGCAGGCCGCCGTAGAAGGCGCGCGCGACGTCCAGGTCGTGCACGGGGAAGGCCAGGTGGAAGGGGCGGGGGGTGGAAGGTGCTGCGGTGTCCATGGGCGTGATTTTGCGCCTGGCGGGCGGTGATGCGGGCGCTGGGGGCGGCCCGACGTTGCCGGTGGGGTGCTTGGCGCCGGCCTGCGGCCCCGGGGCACATGTTCATTTTTCTCGTGGTGGAGCGTCAGCAGGCGCGTGCGCTGATGCCAGGCCATCCGCCATTCGTCGTGCCGCCGCCTTGGCGACAGATGCGCGTGTCGACCGAAACACGATGCATGCCTTACTGAAAGGGAAACATGTTCTCCCTTGCAAAGATCACCTCGAAGAGCCAGGCCACGATTCCCCGCGAAGTGCGGGAAGCTTTGCACGTGGGTGCGGGTGACTTCATCGTGTGGGAGCTGTCCAACGATGGCAGTGCCTGCGTGCGCAAGGCGCAGGCACTCGACAGGGACTGTCTGCGCGCGCTCGAGGGCACGCTCACGGAATGGAGCAGCGCCGCGGACGAAGAGGCCTACCGCGGGCTGTAAGGCATGAGCTTCAACGCGTTCGAGGTGGTGAGGGTGCCGTGCCCGTTCACGGACCGGGACGCCGTCAAGAATCGTCCTGCGCTCATCCTGTCGAACCCACAGGCTTTCGGCCTGCCCAGCGGTCGTTCGGTCATGGCCATGATCACGAGCGCATCGAACGCGCCCTGGCCGCTGGACTGCATCGCTTCAGACCTCGCCTGCGCCGGCCTGCCTGCGCCTTCGGTCGTGCGCTTCAAGCTCTTCACGCTCGACCACCGTCTCGTTTGCGGCCGCCTCGGCGCCCTCTGCGAAGAAGACGCCCATGCCGTGCAGCGGGCCATGGCGGTGCTCTGCGGCCAGGGCCGAATCCGGGTGACATCGCTCGCGCCAAAGGCATGACCCAGCGGGCCCGCGATACAGGCTTGGGCAGAGAGAGCCTCTACAAGGCTCTGTCGCCGGCGGGCAACCCGGAGTTCGCCACCATCATGAAGGTGGTCAGCGCGCTCGGCCTGAAGCTGCACGCCGCGCCTGCGAGCGTGTGAGGGATCTTCTTCACGCGGGACCACGGGGTTCCTGCCTGCGGCTCGCGTCAACCGGGTGGTCCTGACGTCCCCTTGGCCCAGGTGATCAGGCCCCGCGCGGGTGCCTACCCTACGCCAGCGCCCGCCCGATCAGGATCTTCTGTACCTCGGACGTGCCCTCGTAGATCTGGCAAACGCGCACGTCGCGGTAGATGCGCTCGACGGGAAAGTCGCTGACGTAGCCGTAGCCGCCGTGCACCTGGATGGCATCCGAGCACACGCGTTCGGCCATCTCGCTGGCGTACAGCTTGGCCATCGCGGCTTCCTTCAGGCAGGGGCGGCCGGCGTCCTTCAGCGCGGCGGCGTGCCAGATCAGCTGGCGCGCGGCCTCGATCTGCGTGGCCATGTCGGCCAGCTTGAACTGCACCGCCTGGTGCTGGAAGATGGGCTGGCCGAAGCTGGTGCGCTGCTTGGCATAGGCCAGCGCGGCTTCGAAGGCGGCGCGCGCCATGCCCACGGCCTGGCTGGCGATGCCGATGCGCCCGCCCTCCAGGCCGGACAGCGCGATCTTCAGGCCCATGCCTTCCTCGCCCAGCAGGTTCGCCGCCGGCACGCGGCAGCGCTCGAAGAGGATCTGCGCCGTGTCGCTGGCGTGCTGGCCCATCTTGTCCTCGAGCCGCGCCACGGTGTAGCCGGGGGTGGCCGTGGGTACGAGGAAGGCGCTGATGCCCTTCTTGCCTGCGGTCTTGTCGGTGACGGCCATCACGATGGCCACGTCGCCGTGCTTGCCGCTGGTGATGAACTGCTTCACGCCGTCGAGCACGTAGTGGTCGCCGTCGCGCACGGCGGTGGTGCGCAGGCCGCCGGCCTCGGAGCCCACGTGCGGCTCGGTCAGGCAGAAGGCGCCCAGCATGTCGCCGCGCGCCAGCGGCTCGAGGAAGCGCTTCTTCTGGTCTTCGTTGCCGAAGGCCATGAGGATGGAGCACACCGGGCAGTTGTTGACGCTGACGATGGTGCTGGTGGCGCCGTCGCCGGCGGCGATCTCCTCCAGGATGACGGACAGCGCCAGGTAGTCCAGCCCGGCGCCGCCCCACTGCGCGGGCACGGCCACGCCGTAGCAGCCCAGATCGGCCAGGCCCTTCAGGGCGGCCTTGGGGAACTGGTGGCTCTTGTCCCAGGCGGCGGCGTGCGGGGCGATCTCGGCCTGCACGTAGGCGCGCACGGCGTCCTGCACGGCGAGGTGGTCTTCGGGCAGCAGCATGGGAGGCTCCGGGGGGTGGGCGAAGGGGGGATGCGGTGATCAGCCCGCAGCCGGGGCGCGGCTGGTCCACAGCCGCCACGCCAGCAGGGCGAAGAGCAGGCCAGCGCCGCCGTGCAGCCAGCGGCCTGTGGACGCCGGCCAGGGCAGGGCGCGCAGCCGGGCGGACAGCGCCACCACGGCCAGCAGGAACAGCGTGCCCTGGACCACGAACAGCGCGCCCAGCACCAGGAAGGCGGCGGTCTTGGCGCTGGCCGTGGGGGCGATGAACTGCGGCACGAAGGCCAGGAAGAACAGCGCCACCTTGGGGTTCAGCACATTGGTCAGCAGTCCGCGGCGGAACTCGGCGGCCCAGCGGGGCGCCGGCGTGGACGCGGGCGCCGATGCCGGCAGCGCCGGGGCCGAGCCCCGCCACGCCGCGCGCAGCAGGCCGAAGGCGAGCCACAGCAGGTAGACCGCCCCGAGCGTCTTGAGCAGGTCGAACACGGCGGCGGAGACGGCCAGCAGTGACGCCAGCCCGCCCGCGGCGGCCAGCGCGTGCACGGCGCAGCCGGCGCCGATGCCCAGGGCCGCCGCCGCGCCGGCCCGCGGGCCGGCCTGTAGCGTGCGCGTGATGGTCAGCAGCAGGTCCACGCCCGGCGTGGCGTTGAGCACCAGCGTCGCGCCCATGAACAGCAGCCAGGCGCGCGGGTCCGCCAGGCCCAGGGCTTCCAGCATGGTGGCTTCCAGGCCCCGGTCAGAGCATCTCGAGCGCCATCGCCGTGGCCTCGCCGCCGCCGATGCACAGGGCGGCGACACCGCGCTTCAGCCCGCGCCGGCGCAGGGCGCCCAGCAGCGTGACGACGATGCGCGCGCCGCTGGCGCCGATGGGGTGGCCCAGCGCGCAGGCGCCGCCGTGCACGTTGACGATCTCGTGCGGCAGGCGGTACTCGGCCATCGCCGCCATCGTCACCGCGGCGAAGGCCTCGTTCACCTCCCACAGGTCCACCTGGCCGGCCTGCCAGCCGGCCTGGGTCAGCGCCTTGGCGATGGCGCCCGCCGGCGCGGTGGAGAACCACTCGGGCGCCTGCGCGTGCACGGCATGGCTGGCGATGCGCGCCACGGGTTGCAGCCCGAGCGCGCGCGCGGTGCTCTCGCGCACCAGCACCAGCGCCGCCGCGCCGTCGGAGATGCTGGAAGCGTTGGCCGCGGTGATGGTGCCGTCCTTCTTGAACGCGGGCTTGAGCGACGGGATCTTGTCCAGCTTGGCCTTGAAGGGCTGCTCGTCGCGTGCGATGACGACGTCGCCCGCCTTGCCCGGCAGG
>CAIRBF010000072.1 GCA_903876715.1 uncultured beta proteobacterium | reverse complement strand
GCGGCGGCGCTGCAGGCCTTCCTGCGGGCGGGCGCGGTGCGCTATACAGGCGACGCGACGGCGCTGACGCTGACGCTGGCGAACGCCGGCGGGGCGTCGGCGCAGGCTCGGCTGGCGCTGAACGCGCCGGCGCAGACGCTGGCGGGCAGCGCGGCGGCGGTGTTCAACGCGCCGGTGACGGTGACGACGACGCCGGGCGCGCGGGTGGCGATCCCCTTCGGCGCGCAGCCGCTGGTGGCGCCGGGACCGGTGACGCTGAGCTTCACGGCCAGCGGCGGCGCGAGCCTGGACTGGGCGGCCGAGGCCGGGCTGAAGGTGTCGGGCGACGCCGGGGCCGACGTGCTGGCGGCCGGCAACGGCGCGACGCTGACGCTGCACGGTGCGCCGGAGCAACTGAATGCCTACCTGGCTGGCGGGAAGCTGAAGGTCGGCGCGGCCGCCGCGGGCTCGATCGCGGTGACGCTGCTGTCGGGCGGCACCAGCACGCAGGGCACGATCGCCGTGGCCGCGCAGACGGCGGCCGAGACGGCGCGGGTGACGCCGCTGGTGAACCTGCCGCAGGCGTTCACGGTGAGCGCCTCGGGCGGCGGTTTGGAGTTTCCGGCGGGTGCCGTGTCGGGCAGCGGCAACCTCACCTTGAAGCTGACGGCGGATGCGGGCAGCCTGGGGTCCACGCTGTTCACGAGCGGCCAGACCAGCCATGCGGCGACTGCGCAAGTTGCCGGCACGGCCGTGGACGTGGCCGCGAGCTACGACGGCGCCACGCGCACGCTGACGCTGACGGGCACGGCCGCGGCGCTGAGCAGCTACCTCGCGGCCGGCCGCGTGCTGCACGGCGGCGCGGGCGGCACAGTGACGAACCTGGCGCTCAGCCTGGCCGGCGACGCGGCTCAGGGCCCGGTCGTCGTCACCTCGATGGCCTCCACGGTGGTGCGCGCGCTGGCCGTGCCCACCATCGCCAGCCTGCCGGCCAGTCTGGCGATCACGGCGGGCGAGGCCTCGTCGCTGCTGTTCACTGGCACGGCGCTGGACGACGGCAACGCGGCGGCCGACGACACCTTGACGCTGAGCCTGGGCGCTACAGGCGCGGCGGGCACGCTCGGGGCGGTGGCTGCGGCGGGCGTCACGGTGGTCAGCGGGCAGGGCACGGCCAGCCTGGTGCTCAGCGGCACGGCTGGGGCGTTGCAGGCTTTCCTGCGCGGCGGCACGGCGGGCGTGTCGCCGGTGGTCTACCAAGGCGCGGCCACGACGCTGACGCTCACGCTGTCAGGTGCGGCCGGGGCGAGCGTGACGACGACGGCGACGCTGAGCGCGCCGACGCAGACGGCCCCGGGCGCCGCGACGGCGGCGCTGAGCCTGCCGGCGACGGTGCTGACGACGCCGGGCGCGGTGGCGGTGATCCCGTTCGGTGCGCAGCCGCTGGTGGCGCCGGGGCCCGTCACCCTGACCTTCGTCGCGAGCGACGCCAGCCTGGTCTGGACATCGACCTATGCCGGCCTGACGATCGCCCCGGTCTCTGGTGGCGTGAGCCTGGCTGGCGCGCCCGAGGTGCTGAACGCCTACCTGACCGGCGGCCTGCTCGGCGCCAGCGGCAGCGGCACGGTGTCCGTCACCTTGGACGGCGCCACCGCGGGCATCCGGGCGGGTGGCGCCTCGGGCTCGGTCATCACCGTCTCCGCCCTCGGCGCCACCGCCGCGCCGGTGCTGCTGCCGACGCTGAACCTGCCCTCGGCCCTCACTGCGTTGACGACCGACGGTGAATTGACGCTGGCCGCGGGCGCGCTGGGCTCGGGAACCGAGCCTGCCACGGCCACCCGCACCGTCATCGCCTCGATCTCCGGTGGCGCCACCCTCAGCGCCACCAACCTCGGCGCCGGCGTCTCGGCGACGGGGTCGAGCACGGGCGTGGCGACGCTGACGCTGACGGGCACCGAGGCCGCGCTGAGCGCTTGGCTGTCGACCGCTGGGCGGCTGGTGTTCAACGGCCCGGCCGGCAGCTACACGCTGTCGATGGCCGTCCAGAGCCGTGATGCGAGCCAGAACGTCACCGCCCAGACCGTGATGACCGCCAGCGTCACTGCGTCGCAGGGTGAGACTATGGGTTCCAGCGGCACGGCGGCGGCGCCGATCGCGGTGGCCACGGCGGCTGCGGTGCTGGCCGTGCCAGCCACGGTCATCACCACGCACGGTGCCGCCGTCTCCATCCCCTTCGGTGCGCAGGCCCTGGTGGCGCCGGGCCCGGTGTCGCTCACGTTCACGGCCGCTGGGGGCGCCACTCTGGCCTGGCAGGCCGAGGCGAGCCTGAAGATCTCCAGTGCCGTCGACGCGGCGACCTTGGCCGGTGGTGCGGGCACGACCGTCACCGTGTACGGTGCTCCGGAACAGCTCAACGCCTATCTGGCCAGAGGCGCCTTGGAGGTCGCCGGGGTAGGGACGGTCACGATCTCCGGTGCCACCGCCGGTCAGGTCTCCGTGGTCGCAGCCACGGCGTCATCGTCCTTGATCGAGGTTCGCTCCTACGGCAACAACGGTGGCGCTGCGCGGATCGACGACCCGAGCGGTCGCTCCGCGGGAGGCGGTGGCGGCGGTGCCGGTGGTGCCGGTGGTTCAGGGGCAACGAACGGCAGCACCACAGCCGGTCCGGGTGGTGCCGGGCGCGTATCGAACATCACCGGTGTGCCGGTTGGCTATGCGGCTGGCGGCGGTGGCGGCGCGGAAGACGCGCACATCACCGGTGAACAACCAGGAGCGGGTGGATCTGCGAACGGTCAGACGATAGGCGGTGCGGGTTCGAACGCCGGCAATGGCGGCAGCGGGGCGGCCAACACCGGCAGCGGTGGCGGCGGTGTCGGGAAGGATGGCGCAGGCGGCAACGGTGGATCTGGTGTCGTGGTGGTCAGGTTCCGCACCGGTGAACTGGTTGCCAGTGCATCTGGTGTCTCCGCTTCGACGGTCGATGTCGGCGGCGTCAGCTACCAGGTCCTGCGCTTCAGCGCGGTGGCGTCAAACGCCTTGCAGATCACCAACGTCATCACATCAGGCGCCGTCGTCGAATTCCTCGTGGTGGGCGGCGGAGGAGCGGGTGCCGGAGCCCCCGACACGACGGCTTGGGGCACCGGCGGTGGTGGTGCGGGCGAGATGGTCGAGGGACGATTTGCTGTCTTTGCTGCCCAGACGCTGAATGTGACCGTCGGCGGCGGTGGCGTGGGTGCGAAGACCAACGCGAACGGCGCCAGCGGGCAAGCTTCGAGCCTTGTGGGTACGCAGTTCAGCGTTGTCGCCGCCGGTGGTGGCGGCGGCGGCGCGTACAAGCAAAGCGGCTTGACCGGTGGTTCTGCCGGCGGCGGCGGCGGTCGGGTCTTGATGGCCGGCGGCACCGCGCTCTCCAGGCCCGAGATCACCGGACTTTCGGCGGCCATCCCGATCACGGCCAGCACGAATTCCTCGCTGCTGTTCACGGGGATCTCGCTGGATGACGGCAACCCGAGCGCGGACTCGACACTGACGCTCACGCTTGAAGCGGCTGATGCCACTGCCCGACTGCAGGCCGCCACCGGCGGCGGCGTCACCGTGGTGAGCGGAAACGGCACTCGCACGATCGCCCTCAGTGGGACGGCCAGCGCGCTTCAGGCCTTCCTTCGAGGCGTTGCCGCCGGCCCCGTGACCCACACCGGGCCGGCCACGACTCTGAAGATCACGCTGGCCAACGGCAGCAACGAGGTGACGACCGGCACGTCGCTCTTCACGCCCACGCAGGTGGGCGGCAGCGCTGCGAGCGTGGTCTTCAACGCCCCGGAGGCCGTCGCGACCGCAGCCGGGGCGACCGTGGCCATCCCCTTCGGCGCGCAGCCGCTGGCCGCTCCCGGGCCCGTGACCCTGAGCTTCACCGCGAGCGGTGGGGCCACGCTCAGCTGGGAAGCCGACGCCGGCCTCAAGGTGTCCAGCGCCGTCGGCGCCGCCGGGCTGGCCAGTGGCAGCGGCACGACCGTGTCGCTGTACGGCGCACCCGAACTCCTGAATGCCTACCTGGCCGCGAACCGACTGAAGGTCAGCGGCAGCGGCAGCATCGCGATCGGCGGCGCGGCCTCGGGGACGATCTCTGTCGTCGCCTCTGACAGCGCGGCGGCCGCGGGCGTGCTGCCCAGCCTGGCCTTGCCGGCCAGCTTCACGGTGCGCGCGCTCCACGGCGACATCCAGTTCGCCAACGCGGTGGGCGGGAGCACGGAGCCGCTCACCATGGTGCTGTCGGTCGCGGCCGGCCCGGCCAACGGCAACCCGACGCTCACGCTCAATGGCAGCGACGCCGCGGTCACGGTCGTCGGCAGCGGCACCGCCAGCCTGACACTCAGCGGCACGGCGTCGGCCCTGCGCAACTTCCTGAACACGCCGCAGCGCGTGCTGTTCAACGGCGCTGTCTCGTCCACGCCTTACACCCTGACCGCCACCGCGCAGCGCGTGGAATCGGGCGTGGTTCGCGCCGCGGTGACGGCCGTGGCGAGCCTGACCGCCGTTGCGCCCTCGACCGGCGCGACGTCGGGCCAGGCGACGGCGCCCGGCGTCGTGCTGCCGACCACGCTGTTCGCATCGGCGACGAACGGAGCGCTGCAGTTCGGCAGTGGCGTCGTGTCCACGGCTGACAGCAGCCAGGTGTTGACCGTGACGCTCGCCCTGAGCGGGACGGGTGCGGTCTCGGCGGACCTGCAGGCCTCCAGCACGTCGGCGGTGACGGCGAGCTACAACGCCACGACCCGGGTCCTGAGCCTGGCCGGCACGGCTGCCGACCTCAGTGCCTACCTGGCGGCGACGGGCAGCGTGCGGGTCGTCGAGCCGGTGCAGTTGGAGTTCCATGCGGGTGTGGGTTCGACCTCGATACCCGCCAACAGCAGCCTGACGTCGCCTTCGCTGTCCTCGTTCGCGGGGGACCCGGAGGTCCTGTCCCAGGCTGCGCTGAACAGCTACATCGCCGGCGGTAAGCAGACTTCGAATCCTCGCTTCCTGCAGAACCTGCAAGACCTCGGCAACAACTACACGGAGCGCGTCACGGGTTGGGTCACGGTCCCAAGTACAGGGTGGTACCGTTTCTTCGCGAATGCCAACAACATCGCCCGTTTCTCGATCCAGGCGAGCGACGCTGCTGGCGCGCCGCAGAGCACGATGAACGTCACCACCGCCAATGGTGGCTTCGATTGGAATTACCCGAACCAATGGAACCAGGCCGAGAACGACGGCACCGTGGCGCAATATCTGGTGGCGGGTCAGCCGTATTACTTCGACGTCATCCATTCGGAGACCGGCGATGACAGCTGGGGCTCGCCGCCGTCGGGCTGGACGAGCACGAGCGGCGGCTTCTTCCAGATCGGTTACACCACGGGCAGCAACAGCAGCGCCGCCAGCCTGACGCCGGCCTGGGGCGTGAACGTCGACTACGCCAGCAACAACCTGAAGCTGCTGCCCATGAGCTGGGTCGCCGACAAGCAGCGGGAGGCGCAGCAGGCCACAGGAGCCGTGCAGCCGTACACGTTGACGGTTTCCGCCTCGGTGCAGGCCGGGTCGACCACCGGCGTCACGACGCAGGCGATCGACCTCTTGCAACTCCGATCGGGCTACACGCGTGAGCTCTACAAGCTCAACAGCGGCCTGACCGGAACCGGGGGGAGCCTCACCACGCTGGACTCTCTGTTTGCGGGTACTGTCGTGAATGCCCCCACGCCGGTGACCAGCAGCAGTGCGCCTGTCACGACATACCCGTCGTCGACGATCGACACCGGACGCAGCGCCACGGTGGGCAGCGTCCTTGTTCCCGTACTGGATACGACTCCCTCCGGTACCAATGACGTCGGTGATACCTACGCGGCGCGGTACAGCGGCTGGCTGACCGTGCCCGTGACCGGCAACTACCTGTTCGCGATGAAAGCGAACGATGCTGCGCGCTTCTACCTGAGCACCACGAACCGTGCGGCCGTTGATTTCGGGACCGACTTGATCGTGTCGGCGACCGGATCTTCGGGTGCGAACGTCAATTTCAACTCCAATTCGAGCAAAGCTACGGTTGCAGTCAACCTGAAGGCTGGGGAGTACTACCGGTTCGAGATCCTGCATTACGAGAACACGGATGGCGGTCTGGACAACCGCGAGCACGTCCAGCTCGGCTACACCTATTCGGCCAGCGGCACGCCCTCCAGCACCTTCGGCGCCGACCCGAACCTGCCCAGCGCCTGGCTGCTGCCCAAGGAGTACGACGACGTCCTGACGGTGCCCGCGGTCGAGCACGGCCTGGCTGCGCTGGCCACCTTCTCCGGCGGTTCGGCCACGGTCAACAACCAGAAGACCTACGCCAACGCTGTTGACAGCACCCGGCCTTTCGTGGCGCTCGGCGCCACGGCGCCCACCGAATGGACGTCCAAGACCTACGCCGGCACGCCGACGAGTGCCGGCATCACGACCACCTCGACCGGCACGTCGAGCGGCACCAGTTACCTGTCGCTGGCCCACGGCATCGCTGCCAATGGCGCGGGGGTGGCCACGGGCAGGGTGCACCAGTACACGCTGCTGTTCGACCTGAGCGTGGCGGACGGCACCAACGGCCGCGCGTTGTTCAACGAGACCGCGGGTTCCGACGGGGAGTTCTTCTGGGCCAACGGGACGCTCGGCGTGGCCTCGGCAGCCGCGGCCGGCACCTATGCCTGGTCGTCCTCGCTGATGTCGACCAACACCTGGAACCGTCTGGTGCTGGTCGTCGACACCGACAAGGCCACCAACACGGTCCAGGCCTACGTCAACGGCGTGCTCAGGCACAGCTTCAACCTGAGCACTGTCGACCGCCTGCGCTTCTCGGCCGCGGCCAATGTCTTCTTCTTCGCCGACGACGGCAACGAGAACCGACCCGTCGACGCTGCCACCGTGGGCCTGTGGGGCCGGGCGCTGTCGGCGGCCGAAGTCGCCGCGCTCGGCGGTGTCGGCGACAACGGTGTCCTGGCCAGCGCCTATGTCAACGGCACCACGTCCAAGATCGAATACACCGCCGGCCAGCCCGTCAATGCGGCCGCGGCGCCCGCGGTATCCCTTTCGCTGCCATCACAGATCACTGTCAATTCCGGCGGCAGCTTCGGCTTGACGGCCATGGACGGTGCCTCACGGGTGCTGACCGGCCTGCCTGACCTGCGCACGCTGATCACCGAGAGGGGCTGGAGCTACAACCGCACCGGCGCGGCACCCGAGGTGTGGACGACCGACCTCAGCAGCATCGTCGACCGGGCCGACAACTACAACGCCACGGCCTCCGGCTGGCTGTCGGTCAAGACCACCGGCAGCTACTACTTCTGGGTCGCGGCCGATGACGTGCTCACCTTCCGTGTGCGTGACGAGGGGGGTCAAGTCATTGCCGTGGCCCGCGATCCCTCGGCCGCGTCGACCTCGACCTGGGACGGCAGCGGCACCAACGGCGTGCTAAACACCGGCGCGGTCTACCTCGAGGCGGGCAAGTACTACCGCTTCGAGGGCCAGTTCACCGAGTCCGCCGGCAGTGACCTGCTGCGCGTGGGCTACACGAAGGCGGCGAGCGCCACGTCCCCCTATGTGGCCAACGTCGTGGCCAGCACCGAGAACTACCCGCCGCTGACGACGAACACCAATTTCGAGGCGCCCATCAGGGCCTTCGACGGCACGACGGCCAAGTTCCTCAGCGCCGACTCCTTCGGCGGCACGGCTAACAGCGTGGTCAGCCGTGACGGTGGCCTGCTCTTCAGGTTGTCCTCGGCCAGCGCGCTGACCAAGGTCAACTTCCAGAGCGCTGAGTTCGATGGAAGGAACTGGAACCCCACCCGCTTCGCGCTGTACGGCTCCAACCAGCCCCTGGACTGGGCTAGCGAAGACTGGGCCCTCGTCGGTGAGGGTGCGACCGGGCTGACCGGGTCTTCAAGCGCCAATGTCTGGGGCGGCGACGTCACGCTGGCAGGCAGCTCGACCGCCTATGCGTACTACAAGCTCGTGTTCAACCAGACCACGGGCATCGCCTACAGCCAGACGGGCAACTACTTCACCCAGATCGCCGAGGTGCAGTTGAAAACGGCCACCGGCACAGTGGCGGCGATGCCCGCCAGCACCGGCACCGCCACCACACTGACCGCGAACGGCACGGACATCGTGCTCACGCCGGACTTCGCGGCGACTGATTTCACCCTGACTCTCGGCACCGACGCCAATGGCTGGATCGACGTCGGCAGCAGCGGGGCCCGCGACCTGCTGGCTGGCCTGGGCATCACCGTTGTCGGCGACCGCACCTCGAGCGTGCAATTGACGGGCAGCCTCGCGGCCCTGCAGTCCTTCGTGGCTGCACCTGGCACGATCCGCTATCAGGTCACGACCGCGCAGGACCTGGTGTGGAGCCTCACGCGCGGCGCCGTCAACCGGGTCACCGACGCCAGCAACCCCGGTGCGGCGGTCGCCTCCAGCAACACCTATCCACTGACCTCGGCGGTCCGCCTGGGGCCGGTGGCCGGCGACGGCACCCTGACCATGACCGTGACCGCCAGCAGCGGCACGCTGAGCAGTTCGGCGGGCAACGGCACGGCGTCCGGCGTGACGACCTCGGGCTCGGGCACCGCCACGGTCACGCTCAGCGGAACCGCCGGCGCGCTCAACGCCCAACTTGCCGATGCGGGTCGGTTCAGCCTCCAGGCGCTGCCGGGCAGTTCCCAGCTGACCGTGACGCTGGCGGGCGCGGACGGTACGGTGGTCGAGCGTTCCACGGTGACGGTGGCCTCGCCGGCGGCCGTCGCCGGGACGGCCGTGGTGGGCGCGGCGCCGGCACTGAACCTGCCGGCCCAGTTCACGGTGTCGGCTTCCGGCGGCCAAATCACGCTGGGCGCAGGCGCACTGGGCAGCGGCAGCGGCGCCCGCACCCTGCTGTTGTCGGTCACCGGCGGCACGCTCACAGCCAGTGGCTTGTCGGGCTCTGGCGTCACGGCCACCGGCTCGACGACCGGTGTCTCCGCGCTGACCCTGTCCGGCACCGAGGCCAACCTCAGCGCCTACCTCGCCACCGCGGGCAAGCTGTTGTTCGACGGCACGGCCGGGCAGTCCTACACGCTGACCGCCACGGTCCAGGCCCTCGCTGGCGGAGTCGTCCAGTCGGCCTCGTCGCGGCAGGCCACGATCGCTGCGACCAATCTCGTCGCGGGCAGCGGCTCCGGGAGCAGCGCTGCGGCCGTCGCGCCGGTCTTCAGCCAGTTGCCGGCTTCCTTGCCCGTCACCGCCGGCACGAACTCTTCCCTGGTGTTCGACGGCGCCGTGCTGACCTATGCGAGCGCCGGGGACGCGCTGACCTTGACCCTGAGCGTGCCGGCGCCGTCCACCGGGACGAGGTCCTTGACGGCGACCTCGGCGTCGGGGGTGTCGGTGCTCGGTGGGTCCGGGACCCGCAGCCTCGTGATGAGCGGCACGGCCGCCAACCTCCAGGCCTTCCTGCGCGCGGGCTCGGTCACCTACGCGGGTGATGGCGCGGCGCTCACGCTCGAGCTCGCGCACGCCAGCGGCGCGAAGGTGACGACGCAGACGGCGCTCAGCGTGCCGGCGCAGACGCCGGCGGGCAGCGCGACGGCGGTGTTCAACGCGCCTTCGACGGTGACGACGACGCCGGATGCGTCGGTGGCGATCCCGTTCGGCGCGCAGCCGCTGGTGGCGCCGGGACCGGTGACGCTGAGCTTCACGGCCACCGGCGGTGCGAGCCTGGGTTGGGTGGCGGACGCCGGGCTGAGGGTGTCGGGCGACGCCGGGGCGGCGAGCCTGGCAGTGGGCAGCGGCGCGACGCTGACCCTGTACGGCACGCCCGCGCAGCTCAACGCCTACCTCGCGGCCGGCAATCTAAAGGTTGGCGCGAACGCCGCGGGCTCGATCGCGGTGACGCTGCTGTCGGGCGGCACGAGCGCCGGGGTCACGATCGCCGTGGCGGCGCAGACGGCCGCCGACATGGCGCGGGTGACGCCGCTGCTGAACGCGCCGCGGTCGTTCACGCTGGGTGCCTCGGGTGGCGCGCTGCAGTTCTCCGCCGACGCCGTGTCGGGCAGCGGCATGCTCACCTTGAAGCTGACGGCAGACGCGGGCACCCTGGGCTCCACATTCTTCGCGACCGGCCAGACCAGCCACGCGGCGACCACGCAGGTCGCCGGCGTGGCGGTGGGCGTGGCCGCGAGCTACGACAGCACCACGCGCACGCTGACCTTGACGGGCGAGGCCGCGTCGCTGAGCAGCTACCTCGCGGCCGGCCGCGTGCTGCACGGCGGCGCCGGCGGCACGGTGACGAACCTGGCGCTCAGCCTGGCCGGCGACGCGGCGCAGGGCCCGGTCATCGTCACCTCGCTGGCCTCCACGGTGGTGCGCGCGCTGGCCGTGCCCACCATCGCCAGCCTGCCGGCCAGCCTGGCGATCACGGCGGGCGAGGCCTCGTCGCTGCTGTTCACCGGCGCGGTGCTGGACGATGGCGACACGTCGGCCGACGACACGGTGACGCTGAGCCTGGGCGCTGCGGACGCGGCGGGCACGCTCGGGGCCACGGCCGCGGCGGGCGTCACGGTGGTGAGCGGGCAGGGCACGGCCCGCCTGGTGCTCAGCGGCACGGCTGGGGCGCTGCAGGCCTTCCTGCGCGGCGGCACGGCGGGCGTGTCGCCGGTGGTCTACCAGGGCGGGGCCACGACGTTGACGATCGGCCTGTCGAACGGCGCCGGAGCGGGCGTGACGACGACGGCGGCGCTGAGCGCGCCGACGCAGACGGCGGCCAACGGCGCCACGGCGGCGCTCAGCCTGCCGGCGACGGTGCTGACGACGCCGGGCGCGGTGGCGGCGATCCCGTTCGGGGCGCAGCCGCTGGTGGCCCCGGGGCCGGTGACGCTCACCTTCACGGCCGGCGGCGGCGCCGCGCTGAGCTGGGCGGCGGATGCGGGCGTGAAGGTCTCGGGCGCCGACGGCGCGGCGGGCGTGGAGGCGGGCAGCGGCGCGGCGGTGACGCTGCACGGCGCGCCGGCGGTGCTCAACGCCTACCTGGCCGGCGGCAAGCTCAAGGCTAGTGGCGCCGGCACGGTGACGGTCAGCGGGGCGGTCGGCGGCACGGTCGCGGTGGTGGCGCAGACCAACGCGGCGGCGATCCCGGCGTTGCCGGTGCTGTCGCTGCCGGGCCTGATCCTGGCCAGCGCGGCGGGGGGGCAGATCGCGCTGGAGGCTGGCGCGCTGGGCAGCGGGGCGGAAGCGGCCGCGCACGCGCGCACGGTGGTGCTGAGCCTGGGCGGCGCCGCGGGCGGGACCTTGACCGCGACCGCGCTGGCGGCCAGCGGTCTCACGGCCTACGTGGGAGCCTCGGCGAGCGCGGTGGCGGGGGATGCGTCCACCGCGACGGACACCTTGACGCTGGTGGGCACCGAGGCGGCGCTGAGCGCCTACTTGGCCACGGCGGGGAACCTGCGGTTCAACGGCACGCTGGGCCAGGAGTACGCGCTGCGCGCAGCGGTGCGCGCGCTCGACGGCGCGGCGGTGGTGGCCGAGACGGCCAAGGTGGCGACGGGGCGCGCGATCGAGCCGGTGGCGCAGGGGCGCAGCGGCAGCGCGCTGGCCCCGACCCTGGACAGCCTGCCGGCCGGCCTGGC
>CAIRBF010000071.1 GCA_903876715.1 uncultured beta proteobacterium | reverse complement strand
TCGCCTACGCACGGGCGAACCCGAACAAGCTCAACTACGCCTCCAGCGGAGCCGGCTCGACCACCCACCTGGCCGGTGAGCTCCTCAAGAGCATGGCCAAGGTGGACATCGTCCACATCCCCTACAAGGGCGGGCCGCCCGCGTTCTCGGACCTGCTGGCCGGGCAGGTGGAGATGATGTTCCAGGGCCTGGCCACCGCGCTGCCGCAGATCCAGGAGGGCAAGCTGCGGGTGCTCGCGGTCGGCGGGGAGAAGCGCCACCCCGCCCTGCCCGACGTGCCGGCGATCGGCGAGATCCTGCCCGGCTTCGTGACCACCTCGTGGACCGGGCTCGTGGCCGCGCCGCGCACCCCACCGGCCATCGCGACCCGGATCGCGGCCGCGGTCTCGGAGGTCTTCTCCAATGCCGACACGGCCCGTCAGGTCAAGGGGCTCGACGCCCGCGACCTCGTGCTGAGCTCCCCCGCTGAGGCGGGACGCTTCATGCGCGAGGAGCGTGAGCGTTGGGGCGCGGTGATCCGCGCCACCGGCACCACCGTCGACTGAGCGCACCGCCGGCGCGCGTCAACGCGCTGGCCGGCGCATGACCTTGAATGGACCCAGACACCGGCACGATGCCCACCATGATCGAGAGCCCTGCAGACTGGCGGCCCGCGGCCATCACCGCGCGCAGCGACTGGATCCACCACTTCTCGGACGCCGAGATCGCCGAGATCGACCACGCCCTGGCCGAGGTCCGCCGGCGCGGGCTGGCGCTGGCCGACCTGCAGCGCGAGGACTTCCCGCTGACCACGGTGGCACAGCGCCTGGCGCATGCGCGCGACCTGCTCGAGGAGGGCCCGGGGCTGTACCTGTTCCGCGGCCTTCCCGCCGCGCGCTACAGCAAGGCCGACCTGCGCGCCATCTACTGGGGCCTGGGCCGGCACATGGGCACGGCGGTCTCGCAGAGCAAGAACGGCGACGTGCTCGGTGATGTGCGCGACATCGGCGTGGACATGCACAGCCCCCAGGGCCGGGGCTACACCTCGAACCAGAAGCTGACCTACCACACCGATTCCTGCGACGTGGTCGGCCTGTTCGTGCTGTGCACGGCCAGGGCGGGCGGCCTGAGCATGATCTGCAGCTCGGTGGCCGTGCACAACGAGATCGCGCGCACCCGACCGGACCTGCTGGAGGTGCTCCACCAACCCTTCCACTGGAGCTGGCAGGGCCAGGAGGCGACTGGCGACCCGCCCCACTACCGCCAACCCATCTTCAGCCGCCACGAGGGCCGCTTCTCGTGCCGCTACGTGCGCACGCACATCCTCTCGGCGCAGCGCTTCGACGACGTCCCGCGCCTGACCCCGCAGCAGCAGGAGGCGATGGCCTTGCTCGACAGCCTGGCAGGCAGCCCGGACTTCCATTACTCGATGATGTTCGAGCCCGGCGACATCCAGTTCCTCAACAACCACGTGACCCTGCACTCGCGCACGGCCTTCGAGGACCACGACGACCCGGCGCGCAAGCGCCACCTGCTGCGCATGTGGCTGTCGGTGCCCAACAGCCGCGCACTCAGCCCCTTGCTGTCGACCATCTACCACGACCAGCGCGCCGGCGCGGTGCGTGGAGGGTTCCCGTCACGCACCGGACGCCTGGTCTACGAGACGGCTGGCAGCATCGAGTGAGCACCCGAGTCCGGCTCTGAGCCGGCGCCTTCCCAACCCACCCAGGCGAACCCATGCCCTACCAGGCCGAGAACGGTGACATCACGATGGCGCTGGTCGGCGACGCCATGCTCGCCCGCGCGCTCCAACCCCACCGGGAGCCCGAGTGGCTGGCGCTGGTGAACCTGCTGCAACAGTCCGACCTCGGCTTCGCCAACCTCGAGACGACCGTGCGCCATGCCCATGAAGGCTGGGCCAACTTCACCCAGGGCACGCCGATGAGTACGCCGCCGGCGCTGATCGACGAGCTGCGCTGGCTCGGCATCGACATCGTCTCGGTGGCCAACAACCACGTCACCGACTACGGGCCCAGCGGCGTGGCCGCCTGCCTGGAGCACCTGCGCGCGCGCGGGCTGCCCTGCGCCGGCGCCGGCCTCACGCTGACCGAGGCGCGCCGTCCGGCCTACGTGGACACGGCCGCAGGGCGGGTGGCCCTGGTCGCGGCCACCTCCTTCTTCCGGCCCTGGAACCGCGCGGCCGACTCGCGGCCGGACAGCCCCGGACGGCCCGGCATCAACCCGCTGGGCTTCAACACCTCGTACACGGTCGACGACGCGGCGTTGGCGGCGCTGCGTACGGTCAGCGACCGGCTCGGCCTGACCCAGGAGCGTGCGCGCCACCGCGCCCAGTTCTACAGCGCCGCCGAAGCGCCGCGCGACGACGCCGACAGCCTGATGCTGCTCGGGTCGAAGTTCCGGCGCGGGCCGGACTTCGGCGTCCAGACGCGGGTGGACACGCGCGACGCCGAGGCCAACCTTGCCTTCATCCGCGAAGCGCGCAAGCAGGCCGACTGGGTCCTGTTCTCGTTCCACAACCACGAGTTCGGCGCCGACGGGCGCCTGACAGCCGCCACCGAGGTCGAACTCGGCGAGACCGCTGGCTTCGTCGTCGACTTCGCGCGCGCTGCGGTCGATGCCGGGGCCGACGTCGTCGTCGGCCACGGGCCGCACCTGACGATGGGCGTGGAAGTCCACCGCGGGCGCCCCATCCTGTACAGCCTGGGCAACTTCCTGTTCCAGAACGAGACCATCGACGCCTTCCCGGCCGAGGCCTACGAGCGCTTCGGCCTCGGCACCTCGGCCACGCCCTCGCAGTTCCTGGACGCGCGCACCGGCGGCGACACCCGGGGCTTCCCGGCGGCGCCGGAGTTCTGGCACGGCTGCCTGGCGCAATGCGACTTCCGGGCCGGCCGGCTGAGCGGCCTGCGCCTGGTGCCGCTGGACCTGGGCCATGGCCGCCCGCGCGCGCAGCGCGGCCGCCCGCTGCAGGCCCGCGGTGAGGTCGCGGACCAGGCGCTCGCGCGCATGCAGGCGCTGTCGCGGCCCTTCGGCACTGCGATCGGGCGCGACGGCGACATCGGGGTCGTGCGGCTGTGACGGGGCGGCCACCCGGGAGGGTCGTTCAGTGAAGAAGGTCGCCATCCTCGACGACTACCTGCGCCTGGCGCTGGCGTCGGCGGACTGGTCGGTGCTGCACGGCCGCTGCGAGATCGACGTCATCGACCGGCCGCTGCAGGTGCCCGAAGAGGCCGCCCGGGTGCTCGCGCCGTATCACGCGCTGTGCCACCTGCGCGAGCGCACCGCCATGCCGCGCAGCCTGATCGAGCGGCTGCCGCGCCTGGAGTTCATGACCATCACCGGGCAGCGGCACCGGACCCTGGACCTCCAGGCCGCCGCGGAGCACGGCGTACTCGTCTCCCACGTGACCCGGGGCCAGGAGACCAGCCATGCCACGCCGGAGCTCGCGTGGGGGCTGATCCTGGCCTGCGCGCGTCACATCCCGCTGGAGGACCGGCGCCTGCGTTCGGGCCAGTGGCAGAGCACGGCGGGCATGCTGCTCGAGGGCAAGACGCTCGGCCTGGTGGGCCTGGGCCGCGTCGGCCGCGTGATGGCGGGCATCGGCCGCGCCTTCGGCATGCAGGTGCTGGCCTGGAGCCCCAACCTCACCCCGGAAGCCGCCGCGCTCCACGGCGCGACGCGCGTCGACAAGCAGGCGCTGTTCGAGCGCAGCGACGTGGTCAGCCTGCACGTGGTCCTCGGCGAGCGCTCGCGTCATCTCGTGGACGCACAGGCCCTGTCCTGGATGAAGCCCGAGGCCCTCCTCGTGAACACCGCCCGGGGGCCGGTCATCGACGAGGCCGCGCTGGTGGAGGCCTTGCGCGGGCGGCGCATCGCCGGGGCCGGCCTGGACGTGTTCGAGGTCGAGCCCCTGCCCGCGGATCATCCGCTGCGGGGGCTGGACAACGTCGTGCTGACGCCGCACCTCGGTTATGTCACGCGGGACAATTTCCGCCTCTTCTACGGTGCCACCGTCGAGGGCCTGCGGGCCTGGCTCGACGGGCGTCCACAGAACCTTCTCGAGGCGGAGCCGGCCTCATCCGCCTCCTGAGCCGGCCCGGGCTGGCCGGACCGGTGCCCGGACAGGCGCCGGCCGGCGCGGTTCAGACCACCCGGTGCGCCAGCCCCCACCCGTCACGCACGGCACAGGCGTTGTCCAGCGCCACGGCCAGGCAGCGCTGCAGCGTCTCGGGCGTCATCCAGGCGGTGTGCGGGGTGGCGACCACCTGCTCCAACGCCAACAGCGGGTGGTCCGCGGGCAGCGGCTCGGTGGCGTAGACGTCCAGACCGGCGGCGCGCAGGCGGCCCGAGTGCAGCGCGCGCAGCAGCGCCGCCTCGTCGACCAGGCCGCCGCGGGCGGTGTTCACGAGCACGGCGCCGGGCTTCATCCGCGCGAAGGCGCGCTCGTCGAGCAGACCCTCGGTCTGCGGCGTCAGCGGCAGGTGCAGCGAGACGATGTCGCTGCGCTCGAGCAGCGCCTCCAGCGGCAGGTGCTCGAAGGGCCCGGGCCGCGGCGTGCGGGTGTGGTGGACGACGCGCGCGCCCATCGCCGCCAGCCAGGGGGCCAGCAGCGCCGGCACCGCGCCGAAGCCGACGAGCCCGACGGTGCGGCCGCCGAGCTCGCCCAGCTGCTCCTGCACCGGGCCGGGCACGGCCCAGTGCCCGGCGCGCAGCCGGGCCTGCAGTTGCGCCGCGCGCCGCAGCGCCGCCAGCATCAGCATCAGCGTGAGCTCGGCCACGGCGCGCGCGTTCGTGCCCGGCGCGTTGCACACCGCCACGCCGGCGGCGCGCGCGGCCTCGAGCGCGATCGTGTTCACGCCCACGCCCAGCTTCTGCACCAGGCGCAGGCGCGGCGCGGCCGCCAGCAGCGCCGGGGTCACGGGCTGGAGCACGTGCCACCAGACCTCGGTCTCGGGCAGCAGCGCGCGCAGGCCCGCCTCGTCGCCCTCGGCGCAGCAGTGCAGCTGCAGGCCGCGCTGCGCCGCCTGCGCCTCGACCCAGGCGCGCACTTCGGCGCCGGGCTCGAAGTGGAAGAGGACGCGCAGCCGCTCAGCCACCGCCTGTGCCTGGGTGGATGCCCGGATGGATGGCCGGGTAGATGCCGGGCGCCGGGAAGGGCAGCGCGCCTGCGCCCAGCGCCTCCTCGATGCGCAGGGCCTCGTTCCACTTGGCCATGCGCTCCGAGCGCGCGAAGCTGCCCACCTTGAGCTGGGGCACGCCCCAGCCCACGGCCAGGTGCACGATGCTGACGTCCTCGGTCTCGCCCGAGCGGGCCGAGACGATGGCGCCGTAGCCCGCGGCGCGCGCCGCGTCCCAGGCCGCGCGCGTCTCGGTGACGGTGCCGATCTGGTTGGGCTTGAGCAGCACCGCGTTGCACGCGCCCTCGGCCGCGCCCTGGCGGATGCGGCGCGCGTCGGTGACGAAGTAGTCGTCGCCGACGATCTGCAGGCGCGCGCCGCAGCGCGCGGTGAAGGCGCGCATGCCCTCGGGGTCGCTGTCGGCGAAGGGGTCCTCGACCGAGACGATGGGGTAGGCCGCCACCCAGCCGGCCAGCAGCTCGGCGAAGGCCTCGCGCTCCAGGCGCCGGCCGTCCAGGCGCAGCGTGTAGCAGCGCCCGTCGTAGAACTGGCTCGACGCCACGTCCAGCGCGATGGCCACGTCGCGCGGGGCGCTGAAGCCGGCGTCCTCGATCGCGCGCGCCAGCTCCTCGATCGCCTCCTCGTTGCCGCGGAAGTCGGGCCACCAGCCACCCTCGTCGGCCACGCCGCCGCCGGCGCCGCGTCGCGCCATGCGCGCCCCGGCCGCGTGGTAGACCTCGGCCGTCCACTCCAGCGCCTGCGCAAAGCTGCGCGCGCCCGGCGTGACGAGCAGGAAGTCCTGCAGGTCCACGCGCGCACTGGCATGCGCGCCGCCGCCGAAGATCTGTACCTCGGGCAGCGGCAGCCGCGGGGCCTGCCCCGCCGGCAGCCCGGTGCGCGCCAGGTGGGCCCACAGCGGCAGCCCGGCCGCCTGCGCCGCGGCCTGCGCGCACGCGAGCGAGACGGCGACGATCGCGTTGGCGCCGAGCCGGCCCTTGTCGGGCGTGCCGTCCAGCGCGATCAGCGCGGCGTCCAGGCCGGCCTGGTCGGCCACGTCGCGCCCGAGCAGCGCCTGGCGGATCGGCCCCTGCACGTGGGCGACGGCCTGCATCACGTCGCGCCCGCCGAGCCGGGCGCCGCCGTCGCGCAGCTCGCGCGCCTCGCCCGCGCCGGTGGAG
>CAIRBF010000070.1 GCA_903876715.1 uncultured beta proteobacterium | reverse complement strand
TCTACAGCATCTGCAGCATCTGCCGCGACCGCCGCATCTGCCGCATCTGCCGCGTCTGCTCCGCCCGCCGCACCCGCCGCGCCGACGCCGGCCGCCGCGCCCGCCGACACCCCCCTCACCCCGGCGCTGGTCGGCGCCCTGCTCGCGCGCGCGCTGCCGCAAGACAGCATCGTCTCGGTCGAGGGCGGCACCTGCGGCTACCCCTTCTACGCCGCGTCGGCCGCGGCGGCGCGCCACACCGCGCTCACCAACACCGGCGGGGCCATCGGCCAGGGCCTGCCGGTGGCGCTCGGCGCGGCCATCGCCTGCCCCGGGCGGCGCGTCGTGGCGCTGGTCTCGGACGGCAGCACCCAGTACACGGTGCAGGCGCTGTGGAGCCTGGCGCACGAGCGCCTGCCGGTGACGGTGCTGGTGGCGGCCAACCACCAGTACGCGATCCTGCGCAACGAACTCCGGCGCGGGGGCCGGCCGCTCAGTGACGCGGCGCTGGCGATGACCAGCCTGGCCGACCCGCGCATCGACTGGGTGGCGCTGGCCGGCGCCTACGGCGTGCCGGGCTGCCGCGTTGCCACCACGGACGAGCTCGCCGCCGCGCTCGGTCAAGCCTTCGCGGAGCCGGGGCCGATGCTGGTGGAGATGACGCTATGAAGGCCCCGCCCTCGCGGACACGGCATGGCCGCAGCCGGCCGGTATCGACACCTGGGCGCAAGCACCGGCTGCACGCCACACCCACGACGGCCGACGCGCCCCACACGCCCGACAAAGCCGGCCCGGGCAACACGATCGACAAGGACACGCGATGGATCTGGGACTGAAAGGCCGGGTGGCGGTCGTCACCGGCGGCAGCATGGGCATCGGCCGCGCGGTGGCACAGGCCTTCGCCGCCGAGGGCGCGCACGTGGCGCTGATCTCGCGCGGGCGCGCGGCACTGGAGCAGGCAGCGGCCGAGATCGCGCGCGAGACCGGCGTGCAGGCGCTGGCCGTACCCGCCGACGTGTCAGACACGGCACAGGTGCAGGCGGCCATGGAGCGCGTGGCCGCGCACTTCGGGCGCCTGGACGTGCTCGTCAACGGCGCGGCCCACCCCGGCGGCCTGGTGCGCAGCGCGCTCGAGGAGGCCGACCCCGCCGGACTGCTGCAGGACATCGACATCAAGGTCGTGGGCTACATGCGCTGCGCCCAGGCCGCGGTGCCGCACATGAAGCGCGCCGGCTGGGGCCGCATCGTCAACATCGGCGGGCTCACCGGGCGCGGCAGCAAGCAGCTCTCGGGCCTGCGCAACGTCGCCATCTGCCACATGACCAAGGTGCTGTCGGACCAGCTCGGCCCGCACGGCATCACCGTCAACGTCATCCACCCGGGCGTGGTCGACACCCCGCACATCCACGAGCTCTACGCCCGGGAGGCGAAGCTGCAGGGGCTGACGCCGGCCGAGGTCGAGGCCAACTACTGCAAGGTCACGCCGATCCGGCGCACGCTGCAGCCGGCCGAGATCGCCGACGCCGTGCTCTTCCTCGCCTCGCCGCGCGCGGCCGCGATCACCGGCGAGTCGCTGGGCGTGGACGGCGGCATCACGCGCGGCATCTTCCTGTGAATCGGGCCACGGCGGGCTGAGTCGGCACAAGCGGAGGAACCACCACCATGCAAGGCACCATCCTGGTCGGCACCGCGGGGCAGGGCATCCTGCGCAGCGTCGACGACGGCGCGAGCTGGCACCGCCTCGGGCTGAAGGAGGCGATCGAGTTCGACGGCGTCGTGCGCGCCCTCGCGGTCGACCCACAGGACCCGGCGCGCGTCTATGCCGGCGCCGACGCCGGCATCTGCGTCTCCACCGACGGCGGGGCGCACTTCTCGCGCCTGCCCTCGCCGGCCGACGGCATGACGGTGTGGGCGCTGGCCATCGACCCGCGCAACCCGCGCCACCTGCTCGCAGGCACCGGCGCGCCCTCGCGCGCGGCGATGTTCCGCTCCACCGACCGGGGCGCCACCTGGCAGCGCCTGGGCATCGAGATCCCGGAGTTCTGCCGCGGCGTGAACCGGCCGCGCATCCTCAGCATCGTCTTCGACCCCGACGACGGCCGCGACGTCTGGTTCGGCATCGAAGAGGGCGGCGCCTGGCGCAGCCGCGACCTGGGCGACACCTGGGAACGCATCGACACCGAGGCCAGCGGCATCACCGGCGGCGACATCCACGCGCTGGCCATCCTGCCGGCCAGCGCCACACAGCCCAAGACCCACCTCGTGCTGACCGTGAACTCGGTCTACACCAGCACCGATGGCGCGCGCAGCTGGACCGGCGAGCCCTCGCGCGCGCGCTTCGACGGCATGTACTACACGCGCACCGTCCAGGCGCTGCCGGGCGCCGAGGACGCGCTGCTGATCGCCATCGGCGACGGCACGCCGGGCACGCGCAGCCGCATCTACCGCTCCACCGACCGTGGCCGCACCTGGGCCGCGGCGCTGCAGCACACGCCGCCCAACTCGACCTTCTGGGCCTTCGGCGTGCATGCCGCGGACCCGGCCCTCGTCTTCGCCGGCACCAAGTACGGCCACCTGCTGCGCTCCACCGACGGCGGGCGCAGCTGGTTCAAGGAGTGGCGCGACTTCAGCGAGATCACCTCGGTGGCCTGGACACCGCACGTCGCGCCGGTGACGGCGCACCCGCAGTCGATCGCGTGAGCGCCTGCCATGTCCGCACCAGCACCCTGCGCTCGCAGACGAACCGATCGGCGCGAGCATGCAGAAGCCCTCACGCCAACCGTTCGGGCTGGGCTCGTCGAAGCCCCCAGGTCAACCGTTCGGGCTGAGCTCGTCGAAGCCCTCGCGGGCACTTCGACAAGCTCAGTGCGAACGAGGTACGGCCTCGCGCGCACGGGGGATGGCTCCGCTCATGTCGACGCCCTCAGGTCAACCGTTCGGGCTGAGCTCGTCGAAGCCCTCGCCGGCACTTCGACAAGCTCAGTGCGAACGGGGTATGGCCTCGCGCGCACGAGGGATGGCTCGGTTCAAACAGCGTGCGGCTCGGCCCGAAGGGCACGTGGCTCGACCCGAAGGGCGTGCGACTTGGTCCGAAGGGTGTGCAGCTACGTGCGAACGGGAGGCGCGCACCAGCCGTACGGCCTGTTTCGCATGAGCCTGGGAGCCCTGCACCCATGAACACCGACGACCCGACCTCGACCTCGACCTCGACCTCGACCCCGGCTCCGGCATCGGCGCCAGCACTCCCTGCGCCGCGCATCCGCCGCACCCACATCGCGCTCTTCGTCAAGGACCCCTACGCCTCCGCGCCCTGGTACGAGGACGTGCTGGGCATGCAGGTCACGGCGCGCGGGCCGCAGTGGGTCTTCCTGTCCTTCGGGCGCAAGCACCACGACATCGCGCTGATCCGCGCCGAGCCCGACGCCGCCGGCGCGCACACGCGCGGCACGGTCAACCTGCAGCACTACGGGCTCGAGATCGAGGGCGACGTCGACGAGCTGCGGCGCCTGTACGGCATGCTGCTCGCGAAGAAGGTGCCGGTGGTCAAGACCACCGACCACGCGGTAGGCCTGGGCGTGTACTTCACCGACCCCGACGGCCACCGCTTCGAGTTCTTCTGCGAGACCGTGCACGACGAGGCGGAAGGCAGACGCATCCTCGGCGAGCTCGGCGCGCCCAGCACGCCGATCGCGCTGCAGCCGCTGTGACAACCAACCCCAGCGCTGCAGCAGCCTGCTGCGAAGAACCGGACGCCCGCCGCCGATCCTCCAGGCGCCCCGCACCCGCCCCCACCCTCCCCGCCACCGCCCGAGACCCAGGACGATGAAGACCCCGAACTTCGGCCCGTACCACATCCGCAAGTGGTTCCTGCAGATCGACGACACGCTGGCCACCGAGTCCGGCGCGCTGGCCGACGGCGCGCCGCTGCGGCGCATCGTGATCGCCGCCGCCCTCCACAACCCCTATGCCGGCCGCTTCGAGGCCGACCTCTCGGCCTTCATCGGCCCCTCGCCCATGCTCGGCGAGGAATTCGGCCGCCGCATCGCCGCCGCCGCCGCGGGCCAGGCCATCGAGAGCTACGGCAAGGCCTGCCTGGTGGGCATCGACGGCGAGTACGAGCACGGCAACGCGCTGCTCACCAACCCCGCCGCCAACCCGGTGCGCGCCGCGCTCGGCGGCGGCAAGGCCTGGGTGCCGTCCACCGGCAAGCGCGGCGGGCCGGGCACGGCCATCGACGTGCCGCTGGCGCACAAGGACGCGCTCTACGTGCGCTCGCACTACGACACCGTCACGGTGAGCTTTCCCGACGCGCCCAACCGTGACGAACTGCTCGTGATCTGGGCCTTCGCCACGCGCGGCCGGCTGCAGGCGCGGCTGGGCGGGCTGAAGGCGTCCGAGATCAAGGGCCAGGACGGACTGGTCTGAATGAGCTTGCGAGCCCGTCCGATGCGCCTGTCGATCTGCGAGAGCCCCAGAGCAGTGGTCCGGGTCGATCCCGTCGACGCTACCCGGGACCGGCCCGACGAAGCACCGGCAGGCACTTCGACAAGCTCGGTGCGAACGGGGTGTGGACCGGCCGTAGGACACGCTCTCCATGACCGCCGTGGCTGCTGACATGCCACCCACCATGACCGCCCCGCCGCTCCACGTCCTCGACCACCCGCTGGCGCGGGTGACCTACGCCGACACCGGCCAGGGCCGGCCGGCGCTGGTGTGGCTGCATGGCGCGCTGTGCAGCCACGCCGACTGGGCGGGTTCGGTCGCGCACTTCGCCCCGCGTCACCGCTGCATCGCCCCCGACCTCCCCGGGCACGGCGCCTCGCCCGCCGGGCCTGCGGCCATCGGCGTGCGCGCCTACGCGCTCGTCGTGCGCGAGTTGTGCGCCACGCTCGGGCTGGACGACGTCGTCTTGGTCGCCCACAGCATGGGCTGCCGTGTCGCGCTGCAGGCGGCGGTCGGGCTGGATGGGGGCGATCCGGTCTGCGCCGGCCCGCTGCCGGGCCTGCGTGGGCTCGTGCTGGTCGATGGCGCCTACCTGACGCCGCGCCTGCTGGGCGATGCCGACGCCGCCGAACGCCAGGCGCTGGCCGCCCAGGCCCGCGCGCGCGCCGCGGCCTTGTACGAGACCGCCGCGCCGATGGCCCGCGCCGCGCGCGGCTTCGGGCAGATGTTCTTCGACCCCGCCTTCGACGCCGTGCGCGACCGCATGATCGAGCGCGCCCGCGGGCTGCCGCCCGAGGTGGCGCGCACGCTGATGCCGGACTTCGCCGCCTGGGATGTCGAACACATGGAGCAGGTGCTGCCGCGGCTGCGGGTGCCGGTGCTCGCCTTCGTCTGCACCTACATGAACAGCGCTCACGAGCGCGTGCGGCTGGCGGCCGACACGCGCACGCCTTGGATCGAGGCACTGCGGCAGCACGTGCGCGCGCTCGAGCTCGAGCGCGTGCCGGGCGCCGGGCACTTCCCGATGCTGGAGCAGCCGCAGACCGTGCACGGCCGCATCGAGGCCTGGCTGCAGGGCCTGCCGGTGGCCGGCCTGCAGCCGCCCGGCGGCGACGCTGATGCCCCCGGCGCCGCACGGGACTGCCACAGCGCTACGGACTCCCCCGCGGTGCCACAGCCCTCCCGCAGCATGGCGGATACGCCCACCGTCCCGCAGGGCCCCAGTGCCGCACTCGCGACCCCTCCCGCCCCCCACCCCTGACCTGGAGACACCGATGACCGACCGTCGCACCTTCCTCGGCTCCCTGCTCGCCGCGCCGCTGGCCGGCGGGCTGCCCGCGTACGCCCTCGCCCAGGCCGACGTGACGAAGATCTTCGTCGGCTTCCCGGCCGGCGGCCTGCCCGACGCGGTGGCGCGCACCGTCGCTGGCCCGGTGGGCCGCGCCAACGGCGGCACCGCCGTCGTCGAGAACCGCCCCGGCGCCAACGGCCGCCTCGCCGCCCAGGGCGTGCGCACCGCCCCGCCCGACGGCCGCGCGCTGCTGGTGTGCCCGGCCTCGGCCCTGGTGCACCTGCCTCATGTCTACCCCGACCTCGGCTACGACCCCTTCGCCGATTTCGCGCCCGTGGCCCAGGTGTGCGAGAACGCCTTCGCCTTCGCCATCAGCGGCAAGATCCCGGCCACCACGATGGCTGAGTGGGTGGCCTGGTGCCGGCAGAACCCCGACAAGGCCAGCTTCGGCTCGCCCGGCCAGGGCTCGTCGCCGCATTTCATGGGGGTGACGCTGGCCCGCGCCCTGGGCCTGACGATGAACCACATCCCCTACCGCGGCAACAACTTCGCCCTCACCGACAGCGCGGGCGGCCACATCTCGGGCATGGTCTCCACCACGGGCCAGCTGCTGGCGCCGCACCGGGGCGGGCAGATGCGCATCCTCGGCGTGACGAGCCCGAAGCGCCTGGCCGAGCTGCCCGAAGTGCCCACCTTCGCCGAGCTTGGCGTGCCTGCGCTGACGCTGACCGAGGGCACCTGGGTCATGGCCTCGTCGAAGACGCCGCCGGCCGTCGTCAACCGCCTGTCGGAGGCCATCGTCGAGAGCCTGAAGGACGCCGCCGCGGTGCAGGCGCTGAAGGTGCAGGCCGACATCGCGCCGCTGGGCAGCCGTGCCCTGGCCGCGCGCCTGCGCAAGGACTACGACGAGCGGGGCGCCGGCATCAAGGCCGCCGGTTTCACGGCCGGGCAGGGATGAGCGGGGGCGCGCCGATGACCCGCCGCATCGAGCACCGCCTGCGCGTGGACGGCCTCACGCTGGCCGTCACCGAATGGGGCCCGGCCGACGCGCCGCCGGTGCTGATGCTGCACGGCATCCGCGGCTACGGCGAGACCTTTGCCGGCGTGGCGCAGGCGCTGCAGCCCGAGCGTCGCGTCATCGCCTTCGACCAGCGCGGCCGGGGGCGCAGCGACTGGGACCCGCAGCGCCAGTACCACACCGACTCCTACGTGGCAGACCTGGCCGCGGTGGCCGACCATCTCGGGCTCGAAGCCTTCGAGCTGCTCGGCCACTCGATGGGCGGCATCAACGCCATCGTCTTTGCCAGCCGCCACCCGCAGCGCGTGCGCCGCCTCGTCGTCGAGGACGCGGGCCCGGGGGCCTTCGAGCACTCGCCCGGCGCCGCGCGCATCGTGCGCGAACTGGCGCAGACGCCGCCCGGCTTCGACGACTGGGAGGCCGCCAGCGCCTACATGCGCGCGCTGCGGCCCAGCGTCACCGAGGCCGCGCGCCAGCAGCGCCTGCGTGAGATGCTGCGCCCGCGCGAGGGCGGCGGCCACACCTGGCAGTACGACCTGGCCGGCATCGCCGCGACGCGGCTGAACCCCGACCCGGCGCGCGTCGTCGACCTCGCGCCGCACGTGCGCGCGCTGGCCTGCCCGACGCTGGTCGTGCGCGGCGGCCGCTCGGACTACCTGCAGCCGGCGATGGCGCAGGCCATGGCCGAGGCCAACCCGAACGTGCGCTGGGTCGAGATCGCCGACGCCGGTCACTACGTGCACGACGACCAGCCCGAGGTCTTCCACCGCGTCGTGCGCGCCTTCCTGCTCGACGGGCGTGTCGAGGCGCCGGGGGTGGGGGCATGATCAGGACGGTGACGCGATCGCCCGTGGGCGTCGCGCCGCAGGCCGCCGCGCGGAGGACCACACGGTGAACGCGCCGGATCTGCCGCCGCCTGCACCCGCCCCGGCCGGTGCGCCCGTCCCGCGGCACACCCCGGCCGAGCACGTGCCCGTGCTCGTCGTCGGCGCCGGCCCGGTGGGCGTGACCATCGCCAACCTGCTGGGCACCTATGGGGTGCGGGCGCTGGTGGTCGAGCGCAGCCTGGAGATCCTGGACTACCCGCGCGCCGTCGGCCTGGACGACGAGGCGATGCGCACCTTCCAGGCCGCGGGCGTGGCGCAGGCGCTGCTCAAGGACATGATCCAGAACGTGCCCATGCGCATGTACTCGGCGCGCAAGGAGTGCTTCGCCGAGATCCTGCCGTCGACGCGCGAGTTCGGCTGGTGCCGACGCAACCTGTTCTCGCAGCCGCTGGGCGAGCGCGCGCTGCGCGCCGGGCTGCAGCGCTTCCCGCACATCGGCCTCGAACTCGGCACCGAGCTGACCGCGCTCGCGCAGGACGCCGAGGGCGTGGACGCCACGCTGCGTGACGCCACCGGCGCCGAGCGCCGCGTGCGCGCCGACTGGCTGGTGGCCGCCGACGGCGGCCGCAGCACCGTGCGCGAGACCCTGCTGCGCATCCCCTTCGACGGCCGCACGCACGCGCGCAAGTGGGTCGTGATCGAGTGCGACCAGGACCCGCTGGACGCGCCCTACACCGCGCTGCACTGCGAGCCCGCGCGCCCCTATGTCTGCCTGCGCCTGCCCTACGGCCTGCGGCGCTGGGAGTTCATGCTCTTCCCGGGCGAGGACGGCGAGCAGATGCTCGCCCCGGCCCAGGTGCGCGAGCTGCTCGGCCGCCACGTGGCCGACCCCGCGCGCCTGAACGTGATCCGCGCCCGCGTCTACACCCACAACTCGCGCGTGGCGCGGGCTTTCGTGCACGGCCGCGTCTGCCTGGCCGGGGACGCGGCGCACATCACGCCGCCGTGGATCGGCCAGGGCCTGAACGCCGGCCTGCGCGACGCCTTCAACCTGGCGTGGAAGCTGGCCTGGGTGGTGCAGGGCCGGCTGCAGCCGCAGGCGCTGCAGAGCTACCACGACGAGCGCCACCGCCACGCCCAGGCCATGATCGAGCTGGCCGACCTCTTCGGCGCTGCGTTGTCGGTGACGAACCCGGTGCTCGCCTGGCTGCGCGACCGCTTCATGCTCGCGGTGCGCAACCTGCCCTCGGTGCGCGACTACGTGCTGCAGATGAAGTTCAAGCCCATGCCGCGCATCAGCCGCGGCGTCGTCCTCGGCGCAGCCACGCCGCGCCTGGACGAGCGCGTCGGGCGCATGTTCATCCAGCCGCCGGTGGAGCGCGCCGACGGCGCGACCGTCAAGCTCGACGAGGCACTGGGCGCCGGCTTCGCGCTGCTGGCCTGGCAGCACGACCCCGGCCCGGCCCTGCCCGCGGCCACGCGCGCCGCGCTCGGGCGCCTGGGCTGCCGCGTGCTGGCCGCCGCGCGCAGCCGCGGCCTGCAGGCGATGCAGATGAAGGCTGCGCCCAGCCCTGGTGTCGAGGTTGTCGAGGACGCCGAGAACGCGCTGCACCTGTGGTTCGCCGCCAGCGGCGCCGACTGGGTGCTGCTGCGGCCGGACCGCTACGTCGCCGCCCTGGGCCCTATGGCCACGCTGCCCCACGACCTCGAGACCTTCCTGCGGCAGTGGCTGCCACCAGGACCCGGCAGCGACCGCCCCGGCGCGGCCGCGCCACCGCCCGCAACCTCGCTCGCACAAGCCGCCGCGACGCCCTCGGTCTGAAGCTTCAGCCCCCTCCAACCCCCACCCAGGAGAACACCCATGAAAGTCAAGACGATCACCGCCCTGCTCGGCCTGTGCGCCGGGCTCGTCGCCGCCGCGCCGGCCGCGCTCGCCCAGGCCTGGCCGAGCGCCGACACCCGCATCGTCGTGCCCTACCCGCCCGGCAGCGAGCCCGACGTGCTGGCACGCGACGTCGCACAGCGTCTGGGGACGGCCTCGGGCAAGGCCGTCATCGTGGAGAACCGGCCCGGGGCCAACTCCATCATCGGCACCGACGTCGTGGCCAAGGCCTCGGGCGACGGCACGACGCTGCTGATGGTCGACCGCCTGGCCGTCGTCACCAACCCCATGCTCTACAACAAGCTGCCCTACGACAGCGCGACCCAGCTCAAGCCGGTGACCGACATGGCCGGCGTGCGCCTGTTCGTCGCCGTCAGCCCCAACTTCCCCGCCCGCAACTGGCGCGACTTCGTCACCTACGCCAAGGCCAACCCGAAGAAGATCGACGTGGCCATCGCCGGCAACGGGCACGTCAACCACATCGGCATGGAGATGGTGGCGCAGTCCGAGGGCATGCGCTTCAACTACATCCCCTACGCCGGCATGGCCCCGGCGATCAACGGCGTGCTCTCCGGCGAGGTGCACGCGGTCATGACCGGCGGCCTGTCGGCGCTGCGCATGACGCAGGCCAAGCCGGTGGCCATGCTGGCCGTGGGCGACGACCGGCGCGCAAGCTACCTGCCCGACGTGCCGACCATCGTCGAGGCCGGCGGCAAGGCGGGCAGCATCCCCTCGACCGTGTTCTCCTTCTTCGCTCCCGGGCGCACGCCCGACGCGCTGGTCGAACGCATGGCGCAGGTGCTCAACGGCGTGGCGACGCCGGAGTTCCGTCGCACCTACGAGGCGCGCGGGCTGGTCATGCTGGGCAGCACGCCCAAGACGATGGCCGCCGAGATGAAGGAGGACGCGCAGCGCTTCGACAAGGTGATCCGCGAGCTCGGCATCAAGCTGGACTGACCCGGGGATGAGCTCCTCCATCGCCGTCGTCGGGGCCGGCGCGGTCGGCAGCGTCGTCGCCTGGCGCCTGGCGCGCGCCGGCGCGTCGGTGCTGCTGGTCGGCCGCGGGCCGCATCTGGCCGCCGTCGGCCGCGCCGGCCTGCGCTACAGCGACGCCGCCACCGACGAGCGCCTGCCCATCGCCGTGGCCGAGACCGGCCCCGGCCTGCAGGCGCAGGCCGCCTGCGACACCGTGTTCCTGGCCGTGAAGGCCCAGGACGTGCGCGGCGCGGTGGAAGCCGCGGCGCCGCTGCTGGGCCCGCAGACCACCGTGGTGCCGCTGCTCAACGGCCTGCCGTGGTGGCTGCGCGACGAGCCGCTCGAGGCCGTCGACCCCGGTGGCTGGCTGTGGCGCGCGCTGCCGGCACCGCACGTGGTCGGCGCCGTGGTCCACCTCGGCGCCGAGGTCGTCGCGCCGGGCTGGGTGCGGCAGGCCGGGGACAACCGCCTGACGCTGGGCGAGCCCGACGGCACGGCCAGCCCGCGGGTGCAGGCGCTGGCGGCCCTGCTCACGGCCGGCGGCCTGCCCACGCGCGTGCACGCCGCCATCCGCGACGAGCTCTGGACCAAGCTCATCGGCAACCTCGGCGCCAACCCGCTGTCGGTGGTGACCGGCGCGACGCTGGACCGGCTGTTCGGCGAGCCCGGGCTGCGCGCCGTGGTCGAGGCCGTGATGCACGAGACCATGGCGCTCGGGGCCAACCTGGGCGTGCGCTTCCCGATGGACGTGGCCGCGCGCATCGCCGTCGGGCAGCGCCTGGGGGCCTTTCGCACCTCGATGCTGCAGGACTTCGAGCGCGGCCGCGCCCTCGAGCTCGGCGCCATCGCCGACGCGCCGCTGGAGCTGGCCGCGCGCCTGCGCGTGCCGATGCCGATGACCACGCTCGTGCGCGACCTGGCGCGTGCCGCCGAGCGCAGCCGCGACCTGCGCGCTTCGGCGGCGCCGCCTGCCGGCGCCACATCACCCGCAAAGGCTGGCCCATGAGCACGCCGGGCAGCTCCCAAGCGCTCATCCCGGAGCGTGCAGCGCAGAGGGTGATGCAGTGACCGCGCCGCACCTCTGGCCGGCAGGACTCAACCCGCGGTGCGCCGCGTGCAGGTGCAGCCCGTGACCGACCACCCACCCGACCCCGCCGCGCGCGACCTCTACGCCGCCTGCGCCCCCGCGCTGCCGCCGCCCGCGGGGATGGACAGCGCCGAATGGGCGCTGCGCATCGAGCTCGCCGGGCTGTACCGCGTCGTCCACCACCTGGGCTGGTGCGACCAGATCTTCAACCACATCACCGCGCGCCTGCCCGGGGCCGGGCGCCACTTCCTGATCAACCCCTTCGGCCTGCGCTACGACGAGGTCACGGCCTCGAACCTGGTGCGCGTCGACCTCGATGGCCGCGCCGTGGGGCCCACGCCCTGGCCGGTCAACGCCGCGGGCTTCGTCGTCCACGGCGCCGTGCACCGCGCGCGCGACGACGCCCACGTCGTGATGCACACGCACACGCGCGCCGGCATGGCCGTGGCCTGCAAGGCCGAGGGCCTGTCGCACGACAGCTTCTACGGCGCCATGCTCACCGGCGAGGTCGCGTACCACCCCTTCGAGGGCATCACGGTGCATCCCGGCGAGATGGAGCGCCTGGCCGCGAGCCTGGGAACACGCTCGCTGATGATCCTGCGCAACCACGGCCTGCTGGCCTGCGGGCCCGACGTGCCCTCGTGCTTCTTCGCGATGTGGCTGCTGCAGCGCGCCTGCGAGACCCAGTGCGACGCGCAGGCGCTCGCCGGCCCGCACGCGCTGCTGCCGCCCGCGGTGCGCGAACGCACGCGCGAGGACCGGCACCGCTCGGTCGTCGACCCGCAGCTTGCCCGCACCGTGCTGGCCGCGCTGCGGCGCGAGGTCGATGCGGGGCTGACGCCGGCGACCGACTACCGGCAGTGAGCAGCCCTTCGTCGCGCACGCCGACCGAATCCGCCCGCGCTCGCCCGACCCGGCCCGACCTCGCCCGATCCACCGAGCCCACTGCCCACCACGTCACCTCCAGCCCGCACGCGCCGCAGGCGGCGCCCCAACGATGACCTCACCCGCCCCCACCGTCAGTGACCACCTCGTCGCCTGCCTCGAGCAGCTCGGCCTCACCTGCGCCTTCGGCGTGCTGTCCATCCACAACATGCCGCTGCTGGACGCGATGGGCCGGCGCGGGCGCATCCGCTTCGTGCCGGCGCGCGGCGAGGCCGGCGCCGTCAACATGGCCGACGCCGCGGCGCGCGTCAGCGGCGGGCTGGGCCTGGCCATCACCAGCACCGGCACCGGGGCCGGCAACGCGGCCGGCGCGCTGGTGGAGGCGCAGACCGCCGGCACCCCGCTGCTGCACCTGACCGGCCAGGTGGCCGTGCCCTACCTCGACCGCGGCCGCTCCTACGTGCACGAGGCCGTGGGCCAGACGGCGATGCTCGGCGCCGTGTCCAAGGCGGTGCTGCGCGTGTGGTCGGCCGAGACCGCGCTAGGCACGCTGGTCGAGGCCGCGCGCATCGCGCTCACGCCGCCCACCGGGCCGGTCAGCGTGGAGATCCCCATCGACCTGC
>CAIRBF010000069.1 GCA_903876715.1 uncultured beta proteobacterium | reverse complement strand
GGCCTGGCGCTGTTCTACGGCGGCCTGGTGCGCAGCAAGAACATGCTGTCGGTGCTGATGCAGGTGATGGTCATCTTCTCGCTGATCTCGGTGCTGTGGGTGATCTACGGCTACTCGGTGGCCTTCACCGCAGGCAACCCCTTCTTCGGCACGCTGGACAAACTGTTCCTGAAGGGGGTCACGCCGGAGTCGGTGGCCGCCACGTTCAGCAAGGGCGTGGTGATCCCGGAGCTGAGCTTCATCGCCTTCCAGGGCACCTTCGCCGCCATCACGACGGCGCTGATCGTCGGCGCCTTCGCCGAGCGCATGAAGTTCTCGGCCGTGCTGCTGTTCTCGGTGCTGTGGTTCACCTTCAGCTACCTGCCGATCGCGCACATGGTCTGGTATTGGGACGGCCCCGACGCGATCACCGACGCGAAGTCGCTCGACGCCGTGACGGCCAACGCCGGCTTCATGTGGGCCAAGGGTGCGCTGGACTTCGCCGGCGGCACGGTCGTGCACATCAACGCCGCGGTGGCCGGCCTGGTGGGCGCCTTCATGGTGGGCAAGCGCGTGGGCTACGGCCGCGAGGCGATGGCGCCGCACAACCTGCCCTTCACGATGATCGGCGCGTCCCTGCTGTGGGTGGGCTGGTTCGGCTTCAACGCCGGCTCCAACCTCGAAGCCAACGGCATCGCGGCGCTGGCCTTCATCAACACCGTCGTCGCCACGGCGGGTGCGGTGTTGAGCTGGTGCGCGGCCGAGGCGCTGAGCAAGGGCAAGGCCTCGATGCTGGGCGCGGCCTCGGGCGCGGTCGCCGGCCTGGTGGCGGTGACCCCCGCGGCCGGCTTCGTCGGCGTGGGCGGCGCGCTCGTCATCGGCCTGCTGGCCGGGGCCATCTGCCTGTGGGGCGTCTCCGGCCTGAAGCGCATGCTCGGCGCGGACGACACGCTGGACGTGTTCGGCGTGCACGGCGTGGGCGGCATCCTCGGCGCCATCCTCACCGGCGTGTTCGCCTCGCCCAGCCTGGGCGGCACCGGCATCTGCGACTACGTGGCCAACACCTGCGGCGGCTTCGGCGGGATCGGCTCCCAGGTCTGGATCCAGCTCCAGGGCGTGATCTACACGGTGATCATCTCTGCCGTCGTGGCCGCCGTGGCGTACAAGATCGTGGACCTCGTCATCGGCCTGCGCGTGAGCGAGGAAGAGGAGCGCGAGGGCCTGGACATCTCGTCGCACGGCGAGACGGCCTACAACAAGTGACACTCCCGGCGCGGCCCGTTGCGGGCTGCGCCAACATCGTTGACCGGGGCGGCCTGCGGGCCGCCCCGCGCCTTTTCCGGAGCGCTGATCCGCCCGGCTTGCGAGCCCACAAACCCGCAGACCGGGCGGTGCCTAGAATCCAACCATGGTTCCACATCTCATCACCGCCCTCACCGGCCCCATCAACGAACTCGAGCAGCGCATCCTGGAGTCGATGCCGGCGATCGAGCGCTGGTTCAGGCTCGAGTGGATGGAGCACACGCCCACCTTCTACAGCTCGGTGGACGTCCGCAACGCCGGCTTCAAGCTCGCGCCGGTGGACACCAACCTGTTCCCGGGCGGCTTCAACAACCTCACGCCCGAGATGCTGCCGCTGGCGGTGCAGGCGGCGATGGCCGCGATCGAGAAGATCTGCCCCGAAGCGAAGAATCTGCTGCTGATCCCCGAGAAGCACACGCGCAACACCTTCTACCTGACGAACGTGAAGCGCCTGGTGCAGATCTTCCACCAGGCTGGGCTGAATGTGCGCCTGGGCACCTTGGACCCCGAGGTCAAGAGCCCGACGACACTGGCGCTGGCCGACGGCAGCGAACTCGTCGTCGAACCGCTGGTGCGTCACCGCGGCCGCCTCGGCCTGAAGGACTTCGACCCCTGCACCATCCTGCTCAACAACGACCTCTCGGCGGGGATCCCGCAGGTGCTTCAACACCTGCACGAGCAGTACCTGCTGCCCCCGCTGCATGCCGGCTGGGCGGTGCGGCGCAAGAGCAACCACTTCCAGCACTACGAGGAGGTGGCCAAGAAGTTCGCCAAGCTGCTGGGCATGGATCCGTGGCTGATCAACCCGCTGTTCGGTCGCTGCGGCGAGGTCGACTTCGAGCAGTCCACGGGCCTGGAGTGCGTGCAGACCAACGTCGACACGCTGCTGTCCAAGGTGCGGCGCAAGTACAAGGAATACGGCATCACCGAGAAGCCCTTCGTCGTCGTCAAGGCCGACAACGGCACCTACGGCATGGGCATCATGATGGTCAAGGACGCCAAGGAACTGGCCGAGATCAGCCGCCGCACGCGCAACAAGATGAGCGTGATCAAGGACGGCCAGGAGGTGCACGAGGTCATCATCCAGGAAGGTGTGCCGACCTACGAGCGCATCAACGAGGCCGTGGCCGAGCCGGTGGTCTACATGATCGACCGCTATGTCGTGGGCGGCTTCTACCGCGTGCACGCCGAACGCGGCATCGACGAGAACCTCAACGCCCCTGGCTCGAGCTTCGTGCCACTGGCCTTCGACCACAGCCAGCAGTTGCCGCGCCCCGGCGAGAAGCCGGGCGCAAGCGCCCCCAACCGCTTCTACATGTACGGTGTCATCGGGCGCTTGGCCATGCTCGCGGCCAGCTACGAGCTCGAGGCCACCGACCCCGATGCCGAGGTCTACGAGTAGTCGCGGTCCTGCCGGGCGCGCCGGCGCTCCCGCTCGACGCGCAACTTGGTGACGAGGATCACGATCGACAGCGCGAGCGTGACCACATTCGAGATGATGATCGGCCAGGAGCCGAGATTCAGCCCGAACACCAGCCACAGCGCCACGCCGACCGTGAAGGCGCTGTACATGCCCAGGGAGACTCCGCTGACGTCACGGGTGCGCAGCGTGAGCAGCGCCTGCGGCAGGAAGGATGCGGTCGTGAGCGTCGCTGCGGCAAAGCCGATCCAGTCGTGCCAGGCGGGAAGTTCGGTCATGGGGCGTTTGGGCAAGCGGTGAATCGGTGAAGCCGGCGACCGGCGGCCGCGGCGGGTGGTGTCGGCGGCCGGCGACTCGTCAGCGCGCAGGCGCGCCGCGCAGAGCCCACTGCACGAGCGCGTCGAGCGCCGGGCGCGCGGCCCCGGCGCCGGGGTGGTGGATGACGGCCACGAAGACCAGGCGCCGGCCATCGTCGGCGAGCACGTAGCCGGCCAGGGCGGCGACGTCGCGCAGCGAGCCGGTCTTCAGGTGCGCGCGTCCAGCGCTGGCACGCGAGCGCCGCATCGTACCGTCCAGGCCGATGACGGGCAGCGAGCTCAGCAGTTCCGGCATGACAGGGCTGGACCAGGCGTGCTGCAGCAGGTGCGCGAGCCACTGCGCGCTCACGCGCGCCTGGCGCGACAGGCCCGAGCCGTTGTCGATGACGAGCTCGCCCGGGCCCGGCTCGCCGATGCGCTCGGCCACCCAGCGGCGCAGGGTCTGGCGCGCAGCCCCGGCACTGGCCGGCTGCGCAGGCTCGCGCTGCAGCGCCAGCGTCAGGAACAGCTGCTGGGCCATGACGTTGTTGCTGAACTTGTTGATGTCGCGCACCACCTCGGCCAGCGGTGGCGAGCGCAGCTCGAAAGCCGGCTTCAGCCCGGCCGGCATGCGCCCGTCGCGCACCCGGCCCTGCACCCGCCCACCCAGCTCGCGCCAGAGGGCCGCCACCAGCCGGGCGCCGTAGCCGACCGGGTCCGGGTCGGCCAGTGGCCAGGAGAGCTCGCCGCAAGCCACCGGGTAGGTGCCGCCGAAGCGCCAGCCGCCCTCGCCCGCCGACGCCGGCTGCAGGCGCAACCCGGTGCGCCAGTCGTCGCAGGGGCCCGGTGCCAGCACGACGGTGCGCTCGGGACCGCCCGGACCGTCGGTGTCGGCCACGATGCGCGCCACACCGCGCGAGGTGTCAGGCAGGAAGGTCCAGACTGCCGCATGGTGGTTCAGCAGCAGCGCATCGGCCTGCACGTTGTGGGGACGCCAAGCCTCGCCGTCGAAGTCTGACGGAGTGGACTCCGCCGGCGCGAAGGCACTGCGGTCGAGCACGATGTCGCCACGGATCTCGCGCACACCGGCCTGCTGCACGCGGCGCAGCGCCTGCCACAGCCGCTCGTGCACGAGCCGGGGGTCGCCGCTGCCCTTGACGAAGAGGTCACCCTCGAGCACGCCGTCGCGCACCGGCCCGCCGAAGGCCACCGGCGTGCTCCAGGTCCAGGCCGGGCCGAGCAGGTCCAGCGCGGCGTAGGTCGTCAGCAGCTTGGCCAGCGAAGCGGGGTTCACCGGCTGGCGTGACTGGTGGCTCAGCAGCGTCTGCCCGCTGCCGGCCTCCTGGACCACAGCCACGAGCGCGGACTCGGGCACGCGCGCGCGCTGCAGTGCGGCGCGCACCTCGGGTGGCAGCGGGCCGGGATTCGCTGTGACCACGGCGGGGCGCAGCGCGAGCAGGATCGTGAGCAGGACGCCTGCCGCGGCGCCGGGCCTGCGGCGCAGGACTCCGGGCCCGATGCACCGGCTCGACGCGTTGCCGCGCGCAGGGCCTTGATCGGGCCAGCCTGCCACCCTGCCCGATAACCATGCCGCCCAGCCACCGCTTTCAGCCCCACTCCCCTCGCGGGAGACGGGTTGGGCACAGGAGGGACCACCGGGCTCCCGGCACTCACCCCCCTGTCCCCCAAGCTCTCCACCGCAAGGGGGGAGGGCGGGCACACCGGCCATCTTGGCGATAGGGTTCCGGGGCGCCAGGCGATGACGCCAGAGGTGCCGCCTCGGTCTGTCCGGTGACCCTTCCATACCGACATGATCGCATGGCTACACTGCGCCGCATGTCCCCTGCGCTGCTGGCCTTCGACACCTCGACCGAGGCGCTCTCGGTGGCCCTGTGCTGGCCGCAAGGCCGGCTGGCCTGGAACGGCGAGGGCGGCGCGCAGGCCTCGGCGGCGCTGTTGCCGCGCGTGCGCGCTCAGATGGCGCAGGCGGGGCTGCGTTGGGCCGACCTGGACGCGATCGCGTTCGGGTGCGGTCCGGGCGCCTTCACCGGGCTGCGC
>CAIRBF010000068.1 GCA_903876715.1 uncultured beta proteobacterium | reverse complement strand
TGCGGCCGCGCCGCGATCAGTGAGTAGCCGACGTCGTTGGGCAGGATGGCGATGCCACCGTCCTGCATCACGTCCATCGCGCGCCGCGCGTCGGCGGCAGGGTTCAACACGCTCACTGGAAAGTCCTCCGGTCACGGTGTGGCCACGTCGACGGCCGGGCGATGGCGCTCACGCCGATGCGCCCGGGTCAGCAGCCGGCCGCGGCGCAGCGCCGGCTGCGGCACCGAAGATCGCCTGCTTGCCGGCGTGGATGTGGGAGCGCATCGTCGCCTCCGCCCAGGCGACGTCGCCGCTGGCGATGGCTTCGACGATGTCACGGTGCTGCAGCGCGCTGCGTTCGAGCGCGGCGCGGTCGTAGCGGGCGAAGGTCTGGCGCTCCATCGGCACCTGCACCACCGCCGACAGCAGGGCCGGCAGCCGCGGGTTGCCCGCCGCGGCGACGATGCGCCGGTGCAGCCGGTTGTTGGACTCGGCGATCAGGCGTGCGTCAGGCGGCCCGCGGCGGCGCACCAGACGCTCGAAGGCCAATACCTCGGCGCGCATCGCCGCGACGTCCTCGGCGCCTGCATGCCGCGCGGCGAGACCGGCGGCATAGCTCTCGAGCAGGGCCCGCAGGTCGAAGACCTGCAGCAGGTTGTCCTCGGACCAGTCGACGACGACCGCACCGCGGTTGGGCCGCAGCTCGACGTAGCCTTCGGCCGCCAGCAGCGCCAGCGCCTGGCGCACCGAGGTGCGCGAGACGCCGGCCATCTCGGCGACGACGACCTCGCGCACCCGGTCTCCACCGGCGAATCGGCCCGACGCCACCGCCTCGCGGATGGCGGCGCAGGCCTTCTGGACGTTGCTCGCGGCCTGCAGGGGCCTCTGGCTCAACGCCAGTACTCGGGGCGCGAGAAGCCCTTGGCCTTCGGATCGGTCTCGACAAAGCGGCGGTAGGTGTCGGACTTGTAGCCCTCGACCAGCTGCTTGATCAGCGCGCTCTCGGCCACGTCCTTGCGAGCGACCAGGATGATGCGGAACTGCGGCGCCGGATCCTCGAGCGCGAGCGCCGAGGACAGCAGCATGCCGGCGGCCAGCACGTGGTTGCCAAGGATGGCCGCGAGGTCGAATTCGGGCATCGTGCGCGGCATCTGCGGCGCATCCAGCAGCACCATCTTCAGGTTCTTCGGGTTGCCGGTGATGTTCTTCTCGCTGTGGCGACCGGCGGGCACGGCAGGGTCGAGCGTGATCAGGCCCTGCAGCTGCAGGAAGGTCAGCGCGCGCGCGAGCGAGGTCGCCTCGTTGGGCACGGCCACCGTCGCGCCGTTGGGCAGGGCCTTCAGGTCCTTGTGCTTGGACGAGTACAGCCCCAGCGGCGCGCTGGGCACCTGCAACACCTCGACGAGCTGGCCGCCGCGCTGGCTGTTGAAGCTTTCCACGAAGGCGCGGTTCTGGAACACGTTGGCGTCCAGCGAGCCGTCCATCAGCGCCGTGTTGGGCTGCATGATGTTGGTGAACTCGGTCACCTGCACCTTGATGCCCTTGGCCTCCAGCGCCGGCTGCACGCCGCGCTTGAACTGGTCGGCATAGGGGCCGGGGAAGAAACCGATGCGCAGCGTGCCCTGCGCCTGGACAGACACGGTGGCGGCCAGCGCGGCGAGGGCGACGCCAGCAAGGAAGAAGCGCTTTTTCACGGGAGGTCTCCTGTGGGGGGTTGAGGGGACAAGGGGGGAAAGGGATTCCGTCGGGTGAAGGGTTCAGCGCCGGTCCAGCCGCGCCGCCAGCCAGTTGCCGGCCATCTGCGTGGCCTGCACGAGCACGAACATGATGACGCAGCACCAGACCATCACACCGGTCTCGAAACGGTAATAGCCGTAGCGGATGGCGAGGTCGCCCAGGCCGCCAGCGCCCACAGCACCGGCCACGGCCGAGTAGGCGATGAAGCCGGTGGCTGTCACCGTGAGGCTGCCCACCAGCGCCACCCGGGCCTCGGACAGCAGCACCTTGAAGACCATGTGGCGCGCCGAGGCGCCGCAGGCCTGCGCCATGTCGATCACGCCGCGCGGCACGTCGCGCAGGTTTTGCTCCACCAGGCGCGCGAAGTACGGGATCACCGCGCACGACAGCGCCACGGCCGCCGCCTTCGGCCCGATGCTGGTGCCGACGATGAAGCGCGACACCGGGATCAGCAGCACGAGCAGGATGATGAAGGGGAAGGAGCGCAGCGCGTTGACCAGGTAACCCACGACGCGGTTGAGCAGCGGCTTGGAGTACAGGCCCTGGGGCGCGGTGACGAACAGCATCACGCCCAACGGCGTGCCCAGCAGCACCGCGCTGGCCATCGTGGCGCCGACCATGATGAAGGTGTCGAGCGTGGCCTTCCACAGGTCGGGGCCGAACTCGACGAAGGAACGGAGCAGCTCGTTCATGCGTCATCCTCCGTGGGCAGCACGGTGTCGTCGGTCCAGCCGCGCGCGGTCTCGAAGAAGAAGCGCCCGAGCGGACTGCGCGGGCGCGGATCGGCCATGTCGATCGAGTCGACCACGCGTCCGCGCTCGAGCACGATGCAGCGCTGGCACAGGTAGCTCGCGACCTTGATGTCGTGGGTGACGATCACGATCGTCATGCCGCGCTCGCGGTTGAGCCGGCGCAGCAGGCGCAGGATGGACAGCGCGGTGTGCGGGTCCAGCGCCGAGGTCGCCTCGTCGCACAGCAGCACCTTGGGCTGGGTTGCGAGCGCGCGCGCGATCGCCACCCGCTGGCGCTGCCCGCCGGACAACTGCGCCGGGTAGGCGCCCTCCTTGTCGGCCAGACCCACGGCGTGCAGCGCTTCGCGCGCGGTCGTCGCCCGCTGCGCCGACGGCATGCCCGCGACCTCGAGCGCGAACTCCACGTTGCCCAGCGCCGTGCGGTGCGCGAGCAGGTTGAACTGCTGGAAGATCATGCCCACGCGCTGGCGGGCGCGCGACAGGTCGGCGCCGCGCAGGCCCGTCATCTCGACCCCATCCACACGCACCGAGCCCTGCGTCGGCTCCTCGAGGCGGTTGATCAAGCGCAGCAACGTGCTCTTGCCGGCCCCGGAAAACCCGAGCAGTCCGAAGACCTCACCGGCGGCGATGTCCAGGTCCGTGGGGTGCAGCGCGTCGACGACCTGCCCGCGCGACTGGAATCGCTTGGCGGCCTGCCGCAGCTGGATGATCGGTTCGGCGGCGCCGTTCATGGAGTGACAGGGTCCTGAGCCGTCTGCTGCCAGGCGGCGACGATGGATGAAGGATGGGCGAAACGCACGCCCGGCAGGCGCGCAAGCTCGCCGAAGGCGTCGAGCAGTGCGTCGATGCGGAAAGGCTGGCCGCTGAGGAAGGGGCGCAGTGTGAACACCATCACACGCGCCTGGTCCCGGCCGTCCAGGGCCAGTCCACTGGCCGCATCGACGATGCGCCGCGCGTAGGCGCGGGCCCCCGCCGCGCGCGGCGCGCACAGCGCGAAACCGTCATCCAGGTCGGCCATCTGCGGCTGGCTCCACAGCACGCGCGGCGCCGCGCTGGCGGGGCTGCCGGCGGCCAGCGCGCCGTCGAAGGCGTAGGGCTGCTCATCGTTGCACCAGTCCAGACAGACCCGGTAGCCGGCGCGCGGCAGCAGCGCCGGCGTGCGCGGTGACTGGCCGTACTCGATGCCGTGCCAGACGTCGGTGACGACGCCGCAGGCGGCCAGGCGCTCGCGCGTCTCGGCCAGGTAGGCCAGTTCCCCGGCCTCGTCCATGCCCGCGTGCAGGGGCCGGTTCCACGACAGGCCGTGCGCGACCCATTCGAGATCACCCCACTCGCCGTCTCGGCAGGCCTGCACGAGGTCGGGCCGCGACTCGGCGCTGAGCACATCGATGGCCAGCGCGTACGGCAGCCGCAGCGCCTTGAGCCCGCCAGCCAGGCGGAAGAAGCCGCGCCGCAGGCCGTAGTCGCGCGCGCCGATGCGGGCGATGTTGGGGTCGGGGCGCAGCCCCACCCCGCCCGCGGCCCACTGCGGCTGGGGCCAGCCGGCGGGCACGGTGTCCTCGTGGCTGTCGAGCGCGATGACCGGGCAGACCCAGACCCCCGCGCCATCGGGCCAGCGGCGCGGCGGCCGCCCCGGCAGCGGCGCCCAGCCGTGGTGCGGGTGGTCGGGGCCGTGCTGACGCTGGCCGCTGCCGCGCAGGTCGAGGCGGCGCGAGAGTCCGGGGTCGGCGGCGTCGCCCGCCAGGCCACGGGTCGCTTCGCTCGGGCTGGGCGACAACGTCACAGGCGCTCCCCCGCGAGCCAGGCCTCGAAGCCCGGGTGGCCCGCGTGGGACTGGCGCGCGGCCTCGACGATGTCCCGGGCCTGGGCGTGCCAGACCTGGCCGCGGCCGCAGATGTGGTCGAGCACACGGCGCATCACCCCCACGGTGTGCGGCTGGCCGATCAGGTAGGGATGCAGGGGCCAACAGTAGACCAGACCCTCGCCTTGCTCGTCCGCTTCGTGCCAGAGGCGGTCGAACTGGTCGCATGCCGCCTGCACCAGCGCATCGGCGTCGTGGGGCCCTTCGAGCAGGGGCGCGTCGTTGATCTCGTAGTGGTAGGGCACCGACCACAACAGCCCGTGGGCGGTCTTCATCGGCACCGGCACGTCGTCATGCACCCAGTCGGCGTGGTAGCTCAGCCCGGCCTCGGTCAACAGGTCCAGGGTGCGGGGGCCGTTGGTGACGCAGGGGCCTAGCAAGCCGGCCAACTGCTGGCCAGTGTGCTCGCGCACGACCTGGATGCTCGTGGCGTGGAAGGCGCGCTCCTGCGTCTCGTCCATCAGACCGAGGTAATGGGTGTTGTACAGGCCATGGCTCATGACCTCCCAGCCCCGCTCGCGTACGAGCTGCGCCACCTCCGGGTAGTGCTCGAACACGCACAGGTTGACCGACGCGGTCACCGCCACGGGGTAGTCGGCCAGCGCCTGGGCCATGCGCCACAGCGCCACGCGGTTGCCGTAGTCGCGCCATCCCCACTGCATGACGTCGGGGTGGCGGGTACGGGCGAACTGGTCCCGAAACGGATAGCGCTGCGGCAAGTACTCGTAGAACTCCAGGTTGGGCGCGATCCACACCGCCAGGCGTGCGCCGCCCGGCCAGCGCATGCGCGGCCGGCGCCCCGGCAAGCCGGCGTAGCAGGCGCTGCGCAGCTCGCTGCCAAGCGCGGTGCGGCAGGGCGGCGATGGAAGGACCGAAGACACCGTGAAAGCAACCTGCACAAAAAGTGGGATCGCGCCATTTTGTACGCAATCCGCACTCAAGACCCGCGACGTCAGGGAAAACTCTGGGCAAGGCAGCGGTCAAGTGGTGAACGATGCCGCCGGATTGCATGCAAATCCGAACCGACGCCGATGCGGGACAATCGGCGACGGTTTTGATCAACCCTTCCCCAACGCGCCATGCCCATCTTCGAATACGCCTGCCAAGACTGCGGCCAGCAGTTCGAAACCCTGGTGCGCTCGGGCACCGTCGCCGAGTGCCCGAGCTGTCACTCCACCGAGCTCGAGAAGCTGCTGTCGGTATTCGCGACCCAGGGCTCGACGTCAGACGCCGCGCCGCTGCCTGCGGTCGGGCCCTGCGGCACCTGCGGCCATCCGGCCGGCCCAGGCTCCTGCGCCGTGCACTGAGTTCAAGCGGAACACCGCGCGATGTCGACCCGGACCGCCCAGGGCAACCCGCTGCTCGAGATCGCCGTCACGATCCTCGTGCCGGCGGTGGTGCTGATGCAGCTCAGCAGCGCCGAGCGGCTCGGCCCGGCCGGCGCGCTCATGCTGGCGCTGGCCTTCCCGCTCTTCTGGGGCGTGCGCGAGGGCCTGCGGAGGCGCAAGGTCAGCGGCATCGCCGTGCTGGGGGTCGTCAGCACGCTGCTCACCGGCGGTATCGGTCTGTTGAAGGTCGACCCCTTCTGGCTTGCGGTCAAGGAGGCGGCCGTGCCGCTGCTGATCGGGCTGGCGGTGCTGGGCTCGAACTGGACGCGCTGGCCATTGATCCGCATCTTCGTCTTCAACCCGGCGCTGTTCGACGTCGAGCGCATCGAGCGTGCGCTCGCCGAGCGCGGCACCACCGTGACCTTCGAGCTGCGCCTGCGCACCGGAACGCTGCTGCTGGCCGGCACCTTCTTCTTCTCGGCCGTGATGAACTGGGTGCTGGCTCGTTGGATCGTCACCAGCCCCGCCGGCACCGAAGCCTTCAATGCAGAACTCGGCCGGCTGACGCTGGTCAGCTACCCGGCCATCGCCCTGCCCTCGATGGTGATGATGATCGGCCTGATGTTCTGGCTCGCGCGCGGCGCCCGGCAGCTCACGGGGTTGGAGCTCGGGCAGATGATGCGCGGGCAGGACTGACCAGACGGCGCAGGCGCTGCCACCCACGCCAGACCGTCCAGGCCCGAGCAGTCCAGCGCCATGCCTGGCGCGGCTTCCAAAGGGCGATGATGGCAGCGCCCACCGCGGACACGACAGGATGGGCTCGCAGCCAGCGCCATGCATCGATCACGCGATCTGCGTGCTCGAACGACGCTGCCAGGGGCGCGGCATCCCTGGCCATGCGCTCGCGCAGCACGGCGCTGCGGGCAATCAGCGCCTCCCGACGCTGAACCAGCGCCTGGCTGCCGAGCGCAGCCAGCGGCGTGCGCCGCGCTGAAGAGCGATCCACGTCGCTCATCCTCGACGTTCCTCACCTGCGCGGGCCGCTGCCCGGCCGGTGGGCTGGGGCTCCAGCCCACCGGCGTTCGGCTGCACCGGGGCCACGCCACCAGCCAGGGACTGTCGATCCCGCGCCAGTTCGGCCCGGCTCGCCGCAGCGAGCCCGCCAGGACTGGCCAGACGATCGCGCGCCAGGCGCAGGAGCATCCCGGCACCACCCAGGAAGGCCGCCGTGAGCAGCGCCAAAGCCGCGAGCCGGTAGCCCTCCTGCAACAGCATCAGCAGCAGCGCCACGGCCAGCACCAGGCCGACGCCGAGCAGCAGCAGCGCGCCCGCCGCCAGCATCAAGGCCTCGAGCAGGCGGCGCTTCTCCTGCTCGAGCTCGACGGCGAGCAAGTCCAGGCGGACCTGCGCCGTCTCCACCGCGCCAGCCAGCAAGCGCCGCAGGGATCCCAGCAAGCCGGCGGGCTCGGTGGTGCTCATAGGGGGCGATCAGCGCCGGCCGATGAGCAGCCCGACCACCAGGCCGATGCCAGCGGCCACGCCCACCGCCTGCCAGGGATGCTCATGCACGTAGTCATCGGCCGCGCGACCGGCGGCTTTCGCGCGCTGCGCGGCTTCCTGCTGCAGCTGCAGCAGGTTGGCCTTGGCGTCGTCCAGGCGGGCCTCCATGCGGCTGCGCGCGCCGGCCACGGCCTCGCCGACATCGCTGCTGCTGCTCTTCAGCAGGGCCTCGGCGTCGGCGATCAGCACCTTCAAGTCGCTCATCAGGCGGTCGGCCTGGGCCGCGGTCACTTCGGACATGACATTCCTCCGGTAGGTTCAGGGTCAAGGATAAGGGCACGCGCGGGCGGCCGGGATGATCCAGATCGAATGGTGCGCACAACCACAGGCCACCCTGTTCAGAACAACCGGCTCCAGGCCTGGGTGGCGAGCGCGGCAAGGTCGACCAGCGCGTGCCCGACCAGCAGGGCAAAACCGATCGCCAGCACGCCGATCAACAACGAGACCACCAGTGCCAAGCCGTCCCGGAACATCCACCCCAGGCTGAACACCACCAGGCTCGTAGCCGGCAGCACGTTGCCCAGTGGCAGCGGCAGGAAGATCAGGAAGCCCATCGCGGCGATCCATGCACTCCAGGCTAGCGCCAGCCCCGGGCGCGTAAGCGTTGTCCAGCGCGGATGCAGCCACCGCCCTGTACGCGCGTACAACCAGGCCAGCACCTGCAGGCTGCGCCGGGTTCCCGCTTGGCCCAGCGAGAGGCTGCGCAATCGCCCGGGCAGGCTCACGGCGCGGGCGCCGTGGCGCCAGCGCCAGGCGATGGCAAACATGCCCAGGCTGAGCACCATGCCCGCGCCGGCCACCGGCATGACACTGACCAGGGCCAGCAACATCAGCACGATGGCGGGTGTGTCCTGGCCGTGCAAGCGCAGCAGATCCTCAAGGCGCAGCACCGGGCCCGTGGCCGTTACCAGCACATCCACGGGCAGCCCTTCGCCGCGCGCGGCCCGTGCGAAGGTCTCCGCCAAACCGGTCTGCATAGGCAATGTGCCGACAGCGCTCAGACCGGCGTCGCCCGGGCCGCGGCGGCACGCCCGCGCGAAAGGCCCCAGTGGGCGAGCACCGCCAGCGCAACGAGCATCGCCAGGCCAAAGCCCCAGGCCACCCAGACCAGCGGCACCAGCCAGCCTACGGCCGCGCCGATGCCGGGCAACACGCCCTGTGCAGCGTCAATCGACCAGCGCAGCGCATCCTGAGCAGACTTGAGCCACGCGGAGTCGACCCACAGCGAGAGCCAGGGCGGCACGGGCCACGCCGCCACGGCCCGCCCCGCCGCCTCGGCCGAACCGGACACCAGCGCCTGACCGGACCAGCGCGCAAACACGGCTGCCGTCCAGGCCGCCCCCGTCCACAGCAGGGCCAACATCAGCGACACAGACCAGATCAAGATCTTCACGCTTGCACTCTCCTGCATGCCGCGCGACGCGGCCGAGACAATCCACCAGGGCAGGCGAAAGCGCCTGCCGGCTGCCCGCCCGCTCTGCCAAGCAGTGACAACGGGAAAACCCGAATGTTGCCGCCCCCGGGCGCGGCGCGTGCATGGCGCCCGCAAGACCCTGCTCACGAAAGCCTCGGTACCTTGGGTCACTGCGCGGTAGCCGGGCCGCACCGGCCGTGCCGAAGCCGCCGGCTCGGTGAGCACCTCGCGGGATATGCTCGACTCATGAACCTGAGCGTGCTCTCGAGTCACCCGGCACTCGAAGGCCAGCTGCGCGCCCGGCTGGCCCACTTCGACGTCCGGCCCCTGCCCACCGAGGGCCGGCGTCATGCCGCCGTCGCACTGGTCGTCGTCGAAGAAGGACTCGGCGCCGATCTCCCCGCCTTGGCGAGCCACACCCATTGGCAGGATCGCCCTGCGCTGCTGCTCACCCGGAGGGCCGACAACCTGCGCAGCCATGCCGGGCAGTGGGCCCTGCCCGGGGGGCGCATCGAGCCCGGTGAAAGCGCAGAAGTCGCAGCACTGCGCGAATTGGCCGAAGAGGTCGGGCTGGCGCTGGCACCGCGAGCCGTGCTCGGGCGTCTGGACGACTACGCGACCCGCTCGGGCTACCTGATCACGCCGGTGGTGGTCTGGGGCGGCGCGGCGCGGGAACTGCACCCCGATCCGGGCGAGGTGGCGAGCGTGCACCGCATCCCCTTGCAGGAGTTCCTGCGCGCCGACGCACCGATCCTGAACCAGGTCCCGGGAGCCGAGCACCCGGTGCTGCGGATGCCGGTGGGCGAGGGCTGGATCGCCGCGCCGACCGCCGCCTTTCTTTATCAATTCCGTGAGCTATGCCTGCGGGAGCGCCCCACACGCGTGGCCCACTACGACCAGCCCTACTTCGCCTGGCGCTGAATGGCCACCTCCGGGGAAGACCCCATTGTGGCGATGAGATGGCGCGGCCACGATGGTGTCAGAGCGCATCTGGAGGCGCCAGCCCGCCTCGGCCTGCCCATCTTCAAGCCTTGCGTCTTGCAGACCTGCGGTCTGCCCTCACCACCGGGAGTCGTTCATGTACCAGCGCATCCTCCTCGCCTACGACGGCACGGCCGCCGGGCAGAAGGCCCTGCTCGACTGCAAGGAGATCGCGCAATGGGGCCGCTCGGAGATGCACCTGATCGCCGTCATGCCGTCTCCCGTGAGCTCGGTGGCCATCGAGGGCTGGGTCTACGACCCCGAGACCGCCGCGGCCGAGCGTGCCCAGTACCAGGCGATCCTCGACCAGGGCGTACAACGCCTCCAGGAGGCTGGCCTCGGCGCGCGCGGCGTGCTCTCGACCGGTCACTCGGTGGATGAGATCGTGCGCCACGCTCGCCAGATCCAGGCCCACCTGATCGTCGTCGGGCACAAGCACCTGGACAGCTGGGCCGAGCGCTGGTGGCGCGGCTCGGTCTCGCAGGCCTTGATCGAGCACTCGCCCTGCAGCGTGCTGGTCGTGATCACCCGTTGAAGCGCCAGCCCCCCAGGCCCTCCGGGGTGCGGTGCGTCCTACACTGAGGCCCATGCCCCGCTACCGTGATGCCGCCGTAGGCGGCTGCCTGAGCGCCCATGTGGAACACCGCGCCGACGGCGCGTTGCTGCTGCGCTCCACCGAAGCCCTGGCGCCCTACCCCGCGCGCCTGACGGACCGGCTGTTGCACTG
>CAIRBF010000067.1 GCA_903876715.1 uncultured beta proteobacterium | reverse complement strand
GGGCGCCAGATGCGGCTGAGCTACCTGCCGCCGCTGATGGTCTACGTGGCGGCGGGCATCTCGGGGCTGACGGGGATCGTCGGCACCTTCTACGTGAAGGAGCGGCTGGGCCTGTCGGCGGAGTTCCTGGCCGCGCTCGGCTTCTGGGCCGGGCTGCCCTGGGCGCTGAAGATGCCGGTGGGGCACCTGGTGGACCTGATCTGGCGCTGGAAGGCGGTGCTGGTCTACCTGGGCGCAGGCCTGATCGCGGCCAGCCTGCTGATCATGGTGGGGCTGCTCGGGGATGCGGCGGTGATGGCGACTGTCATGCCGGTGGAGGCGTGGTTCGTGCTCGCCACGCTGCTGGCGCCGGTGGGCTACGTGGTGCAGGACGTGGTGGCCGACGCGATGACGGTGGAGGCCGTGCCGCGCCACGACGAGGCCGGGCAGCCGCTGGCCGACGAGGCGCGGCGCCTGATGCACACGACGATGCAGACGCTGGGCCGTGTGGCCATCATCGGCGGCAGCCTGCTCGTGGCCGGGGCGAACGTGGTGCTGATGGCTGGGGTCAGCGCGCTGCCCGAGGCCGCGCGCGCCCAGGCCTACCAGGGGGTGTACGAGCTCGCGCTCGTGATCCCGGTGGTCTCGGTGGCCGGGGTGCTGCTGGCCTCCTGGCTGCACCTGCGCGAGCGCCGGCGCCTGGCCGCGCGCGGGCTGGACGCCGCGCAGGTGGACGCGCTGACGCTGCGCCACGTCGAGCGCCCGCCGGTGAACTGGTGGATCCTGGGCGGCGGTCTGGCCTTCGCGGTGGTGTCGATCACGCTCGGCCTGGCCAAGGTGCCCTACGCGCAGGAGTGGGTGTTCGCGGTGTCGATGGGCATCGTCGTCTTCCTGATCGCGCGCATCGTGCGCGAGCTCGACGAGCGCTCGCGCCAGGTGCTCATCGGCACGGCGGTGGTCATCTTCGTCTTCCGCGCCGTGCCCGGGCCGGGCGCGGGCTCCACGTGGTGGATGATCGACGAGCTGAAGTTCGACCAGCAGTTCATCGCCATGCTGTCGCTGATCTCGAGCGGGCTCACGCTGCTGGGTCTGTTCATCTTCCGCCGCTTCATGGCCGAGCGGTCGATCACCTACATCGTGGGCTTCCTCACGGTCATCGGCGCGGTGCTGTCGCTCACCAACATCGGCATGTTCTACGGCCTGCACGAGTGGACGGCCGCGCGCACCGGCGGGGTGGTCGACGCGCGCTTCCTCGCCGTGATCGACACCGCGCTGGAGTCGCCGCTGGGCCAGATCGCGATGATCCCGATGCTGGCGTGGATCGCCAACTCCGCGCCCGAGCACCTGAAGGCCACCTTCTTCGCCGTCATGGCCTCGTTCACGAACCTGGCGCTGTCGGCGTCGCAACTGGGCACCAAGTACCTCAACGGCCTCTTCGAGATCACGCGCGAGGTCAAGGACCGCGCCACGGGCGCGATCAAGGTGCCGGCCGACTACAGCGATCTCGGCGCCCTGTTCATCACCGTGACGCTGCTCGGGCTCGTGCTGCCCTTTGCTGCCATCGCGCTCGTGCGGCTGGCGAGGCTGCGCAGCGCCTGAGCCGCTTCAGTAGCCGGCCGCGCGGTAGGGGTTGTCGGCGTCTCGACGGTAGACCAGCAGTGTGCGCGTGTACGAGAGCACGCGCTCGCCGCGCTGGTTGCGGGCCTCGGTGTCGACGGTGGCGATGCCCTCGTTCGGGCGCGAGGCCGAGCTGCGTGTCTGGCGGATCGTCGAGCGTGCCTCCAGGGTGTCGCCGGTCCTGACTTCGGCGCCGAACTCCACGTCGACCCAGCCCAGGTTGGCGTTGACGCGGCCGAAGGTGCGCGTGGTCAGCGCGGTCACTGCCGACAGCACCCAGGTCTGCGGCACGTCGGGGGTGGGCTGCGACAGGCTGGCGGCGAGTTCGAGATCGTGGAATTGGGGTGAGATCTCGAGCGAGCGCAGCGCCTGGCGTTGCGCCTCGTGCGCGGTGAGGCTGCGCCGGGGCCAGTGGATGAAGGTCTCGCCCTCGCGCAGGTCCTCGAAGAACAGTCCGACCTGCTCGACCCAGGCGCCGTCCTCGCGCTGGCGGTGCGAGGCGAAACGCGGCTCGAGCGCCGGGTTGTGCGGCAGCAGCGCCGCGTCCAGTTCGGCCTGCCACTCGATCTGCGCCACCACCTCGTCGCGCTGGTTCAGGCCCGTGGTGCGCAGCGAGGCCATCGCGCCTTCCACGCCCAGCACCTCGGTCTCGGCATAGAGCGTGTCGCCACCGAAGACCGGCCGCTTCATCGCCAGGCTGGCGAAGCGCACGATGCGGCGCCGCCGGCCGAAGGTCTTGGCCGTCATGCCGATCAGGCGCTGCAGCGTCACCGTGCTCACCATCAGCGGCTGCTTCCACGTCGTCTGCTGCGCGTAGCGCGCGTCGTAGTGGATCATGGCCGAGTTGACGGTGTCGAGCGCCTCGTCGACGTTGTCCTGCTGGCTCACCGTCACGCCGGGGCGGTGAACGAAGCGCTGCCCAGGCTGCAGGTGCGCGGGCGCGAGGCCGAAGGTCTCCTGGTACAGGTGGGGGCCGGCGATGTAGAAGTTCGTGTGCATGGGTGAATGACTCATGAGAATTGCTCGTACGGTCTGCTCACACCTCCGTTGGCACTGAGCTTGTCGAAGTGCCCGTCAGGGGCTTCGACAGGCTCAGCCCGAACGGTTTCAGGCTCAGCTCGAACGGATCCAGGCGCCGCCTGAATGGATCTTCTTCGAACACTGCG
>CAIRBF010000066.1 GCA_903876715.1 uncultured beta proteobacterium | reverse complement strand
CAGAAGCCATCGGTCAGCTCTATGAACCAAGGTGCATCGCGGTACGCTTTTACGGCAGCGGCTGCATCGGCAGGTGCAGCTTGACCAGCCAGCAGCCACAGGCGCTCCCGCTTGCCGCCGATCTTGATCCGCTGGTCTCCCAGCCTTATATGCTTGCCGCGGCGCATGGCGATAACGAAGTGGCTGGCGCCCTTGCCGTCGGCTGGGTCGAGGCCGCACGAGCGCAGCAGGTCGGACGTGGCGGCCACGGGTGCCTGCCATTTGGCGACGACCGCGGCGAGCTCCCTTTCTAGCTCCGGTGTGGTGGCGTCGATTACCTTTTGCTTGGCATCGTTCAGCGGCGGGTGCGCGCCGGGGTTGAAGCTGGAGATGTCGGTCTGCGCAAGGTCGTAGGCGACGGCGGCAATGAACTCCTGATCCTCGAGCAGCTTGTACAGCTCGGCGTAGTAGCTGGCGGGCTGCTGCTTGGTCGGATTCGAGATCACCGCAAAGCGCCGGTCGTGCGCCGGCATCGGGATGGCATCCATGTGATTCGAGAACAGCAGCCACCGCAGGCAGTTCCACTCGACGTACTTGCGCCCGTACTTGGGGTTGATCTCACGGCGCTCTTCGGTGATCAGCTGGCGCAGGCGGTTTTCGACGGCATATCGCGAGCGGCCGGAGTCGTTTATGTAGACCTCGTCGACGATGGCCATGCGCTTGCCGCCGAGTTCGCCGTTGAAGTCGCTGTGAATCAACGACGGCAGGTTCACGCTTGCCGCCACCTCACCGCGCCATACCCGTACCAGCACCGACGCGAGCCAGTTGCGCCCGATGCCGAAGGACTCGGTGAACATCAGGTAGCCGTGATGGGGCAGCACTTGCGGCATCTGCTCGCAGTGGGCCAGCCACGACCGGAATCGGGCAAGATCGTCTGGACATGGAACGAGGTACGCCAGGTGTTCCCAGAAGCGGCGTGACAGCTGCTGCCAGCCGTCACGGGGCCGCGCGCGCTCGGTCGGGGTCCAGAGGTTGAGCGCTTGATATTCAGAGGCGTCGTGCCACAGGCGCGACCTCCCGATCGCCATCGTCACGTTATGCACCGTCAGCCGCTGCTGGGTGCGGCGCCACAGGTCTGTGAAACAGACCCATCGCTGCTGCCCGCCGACGGGCCTGAGCTCGCCAGAGGCGATGTAGGTCTCGGTGAACTCGTCCAGGGTCATTACGCAGGGTCGGTGCCCGGTCGCAGCCTCGGTAGGCAGGATCGCGACGCGCTTGCCCTCAGTGATGAAGACGGCGCGTTGCATCATCTGCGGCAGATCAAGCAGCTCGGCCTCAGGCACCGCCTGCACCGCGCGGCCAATCTCGACGTTTTCGGCAACCTGCGCCGCCCGTCGCGGGTCGTCACGTCTCCGCATCTTTGCGCTCCATGGCTAGGACGGCTTCGTCGGCCAGCCAGTCCGTCAGTTCGCGCCAACCGCGGCCCGCGCATCCGCCGTGGTGGCACTTGAACGCGCCGTGCCAGCCGTTTTCTTCCGCCGGCGCGCGAATGGCGCCGCCTGTGTCGGCCTGATCGGTGTGATTGCCGGTCCACGGGCACACAACATCAGTCCAGCCGTCAATGTCGGGGGTATCGCTCTTGAGCATGCCTAGGGCGCACATCTGGTGCAGAAACGAAGCGAAGGCTCGGGTGCGCTCGTCGATGAACTGCTGCGGGGTGCCGCGCTGCCGCAGCGCCAGCTCCATCGCTTGCCGCTGTGAAACGGGACGCGGTCGCGCGACCCGAAGCCCAAACGCAAGGGAGATCTCATCAAGCGTGTAGCGCCGGTCGGCATCAAGCGTCACCAGCCGCGTCGGGTAGGCCCCGCCGTACTTGGCCTTGCCGTTAACAAAACCGGGCAGACGGCCGACGCGCGTGCACCCGGCCATGCCCGGGTCGGCGCCCAGGAGCTGTGCATCAATGAACGACTGCACGAGCCTGGTGAAGTCGTCGCGGTTGCGGGCGGGCTCGCCGAAGAAGTACCAAGCCTGAAGGTTGTTCGGTGACGTCTCGACGAGTGCGCTCGGCGCAAGCGCATCGATCAGGGCGGCCGGCACCTTCGTGCCCACGTCGTCGACCATCAAGGCGTGTGCAGCCGCGAAGTTTTCCTTGCGTCGGCGGTAGCTGCCGTCCGCGCGGCGGCAGAACGTGGCCACGCACACGTAAGCGTTTTCGTCTCGCTCGATCGGCACATCGCGGCCAGGGCGCCATGGCCGCGGCCGCCAAGCGTTCTTCAGCCGGTCGTTCGGGTCGCCGAGAAAGCCGCACAGGATGGCGCGCTGGTCGGCGGGCATGTCTGACCGGAAGAGCGCGTGCAGGAACGCGAGTGCTTCGTTGCTCATGGGGCACTCCGGTTCGAACCTGCACGCGCAAGCGCGGCGGCGGCGGTCTCGCGTGCCTTGGGCCAGGCGGCCGTCCAGTGCAACAGGTCGTCGTAGCCTCTTCCGGCACAGGCTGGGTCCTTACAACGAAACTCGCCGTGGAAATCGTTCCGAGGCATCGGGCCAGCGGCGTAGGGCGAGCCGAAGTTAGGGCCGCGGTGCGCGCTTGAAAATGGGCATCGCGTCAGCTTCAGGTCCCAGGGTGGCCGCCGCGGCTTCCACGGATTTCGCGCAGGCGCCAGTTTCCGGTCGCCATTCGCCTCCATGGCGTCCAGCGCTTTCACCCACGCCGAAACCCGGGCCTGCGCCTCTTGCACCGAGAGTTGGGGTGGTGCCCAACGTGACCCGATCAGAACCTTCCTCACGAGGTGGCGGGCGGGCTCGCCCTTCGGCACGAAGCGATCGAGAAGCTGCTCGACGGCGCGTTCCTGGAGGCGTTGGTGCAGCGGTTTCTGCATATGCATGTGTTCATTCCTGACTGGTGTCGGGAGCCCGCACAGGCGCGCGTTTGACGAGATTCGCGGGGGCACTGATGTAGTGTTCGGGTGACCGAACTTTGTGGCCCGCTCTCGCGCTTCGCGGCGCGCAGGCGGGCTTCACTCTTGTTGCTGGGTATTGGCGGCCTGCTCGCTGCCCGTTGCGCCCCGCTTCATAGCCTGCGCCTTCAGGCCGCCGCGGCGGCGGGCGTCGTTGTAGGCGGCGCGCTTGGGCGTGACGATGTCGTGGTCGCGGTCGTGTTTCAGGCGCTCGATCCAGGCTCGGATCTCGCTCGCCAGCCAGGCAGGATTTCGGGCATCCAGCCACACGGGCTTCGGGAAGACGCCCTCGGCGAGCCGCAGGTGAAGCCCCTTCTCGCTTAGGCCGCAAACTGTCAGCACAACAGCCTTTCGCAGCAGCGCGTCGCCGGTTGCCGCGGCGTCCGCGGCGGCGGGGATAACGTGTTCGTTCATGTTCGATTCCTCGGTCAAGGTGGACAGTGATGTCGCGACCTGGGAATCGTCGTCTGGGCAGGTGTGGTGCTGGTTTCCGAAAGGGGCCTATTGGAAACGGGTGGGTTTGAGCGACGCTGGCTGCTAGCTGTCCGCCAGCTTCGGGTTTTTCAGCAGCTTCTTGTGGAGGCTGGTTTGGCCCCTGTGAACGCTGCTGCGGTCGAAGTTCGGGCCGCCGGCTTTGTCGATGTGGTCGGCGATCGCCGTCGCGCCGGCAGACGGGCCGAGAGCCCGCTCAGCTTCCAAGATCAGGCGCTCGCGCGCGGTCAACGCTTCAGCCGCCCGTTCGGTGCGAATGGCGCCGCCTTGCGCGCCGGTCGCCTGGGAACGCTTCCTTGTTTCGGCCTTTAGCT
>CAIRBF010000065.1 GCA_903876715.1 uncultured beta proteobacterium | reverse complement strand
TCGAAGCCGCGGGCGACGAGACCGCGATGGAAGGCCTTGAAGCGCGGGTTCGCGAAGGCGCCGGGCAGGCCGCGCGCGCGCCAGCCGCGCTGGTGCCAGTGCTCCAGGCGTTCCAGGAAGTGCAGGGCCTCGGGCGCGCTGCCGGCCACGTCGAGCTGCACCGGGCCGAGCGCCTCGTACAGGCGCAGGCTGCGCCGCACGGTCGAGCGCGTGGCGGAGCCCAGAGTGTCGAGGTATGTCGGCGCGCCGGGCGTGACCAGGCCTTGCAGGTCGATCCGGTAGGCCGGCTCGGGCGTGCTGCGCAGGCGCAGCCGAGCGCTCGCCGCCAGCGCGGCCACGTCCGGCGACAGTACCGATGCGCGCGGCACCACCACCTGGTCGACGCCGGGGCCATGCTCGAGCAGCGCCCCATAGGCGGCGGCCTCAACCGCGCCGGCGATGTCGGCCCGCGTGAGCAGCGCGTTGTGTTCGGCGCTCAAGTCGTCGAGCTCCGGGCGCCCCGTGGCGTGCAGCAGCAGCGCGCGCGAGGGCAGGCAGCGCAGGCGTCGCAGCGTGTGCCGGCTCCACAGGCCGAGTCCGACCGTGCGCCCGCCCTGCTGCACCCGCAGCAGAAGCAGGCGCCGCGCGGCTGCGTCGTCCAGGTGCTCCAGCCAGCAGGCCATCCAGGTCCAACTCGTGAAGAAGGAGGGCGTCGCCATGCGCTCCAGCGCCTGCCATTCGAAGGCCAGGCTCTCGGGGTCGGCCAGTGGACCGATCTGCACCTGCAGCCCGTTGATGACCGCCTGCGCAGTGCCTGCGGGCGCTGCGGTCCGGGACGCGGTGGCCACCGTCGGCCCTGAGGCGCTCAAGGGGACGGCCGGTGTCGGACGCGCTCCAGGTCCGGCTCGCCGGGCCGGGTTCCACCGGATCGTCCACGCATCCCCGTGCCCGGCTGGCGGCACGTCCATCACCGAGCCGGGGCCGCGGCTGCGGGCCGCATAGGCGCCGGCAGGCAGGCCATACCGCGTCGCGTCAGGGAGGTCGAGGACAAGGTCATCTGCCAAGGTCCGAGCCCGACCCGTACGATCCAACCCACCGGGACATAGCCGCTCTTGCCCTGCCCGCGGCGCGAGGCGTGGTTCGTCGCCCGCACCCAGCCGACAAGACCGGCACTGCCCTGCCACGCGGGGTGCCGCAGCACGGCGGCATGACGCCAGGACTGCAGCCCGCTGCCGCGGAAGGCCGGGTGGGTGTACGCGGCAAAGTTGTAGAGCCAGCCGGGCGGCAGGCGCAGCCACAGGCCGGGCAGGATCTCCGGCAGGCCGCGGCTGTGGACCCAGGTGTAGCCGGCCGGGCGGCCGTCGACGAGGTTGAGCAGGCATTGGTCACCCGCGCGCAGCGCCGCGAGCTTGACCGCGTCGATGCCCCAGTCCTCCTGCGCCTGCAGCGCCAGCAGCGTGGCTTCGTCGGCCAGGACCGCGCCGAAGCGCCCACCGGTCTCGGCCGGCTGCGCAGGCGCGCGCGATCGCTCCAGCATGATGATCTGCACGAATTCCAGGCGTACGAAGACCTGGGCCAGGCCCTCGAGCAGCGTCCCGGCGGCGGCGGCCACGCCATGGCGGCGGCGCGCCTCGAGGACCGTTCCTACCAGGGCGCGTGGATGCACAACACCCCCTCGGCGGTGGCGATGACGCGCCCGGCGTCGTCGCGCAGCGCGGCCTCGTAGCGCAGCAGCGGGCTGGCCTCATCAGCGACGGTATCGGGCCACGTCGCCCCCTCTGGTGGCGTCGCTGGCGCATCGGCGGTGCGCCCGCTGATCACACCGTCGCAGCGCAGGGCCTGCCCGGGCAGCGCGCTGGACACGACTCTCCAGGCCAGGCGCCGGATGCTGCCCGCCGCGCCGAGCCAGGCTCCGGCGTGGCGGGCGAAGACATTGCCCAGCAGCGCGCGCTGCAGGACGATGTCGGTGTGCCCCTCGCGCACGGCGGCGTCGCGGCTGTAGTGGATGTGGTGACGGTTCCAGGTCGCCGCGCTGAACATGAAGACCTGGGCTGGCGTGGGCTCGACGACGAGCTCGGGCAGGACCAGCGGCAGCACGACATCGAAGGTGGTGTGGTCGGGCATCTTCATGCCGGGGCCCGCTGCAGGTAGGTCGCCCGCTCGCGCGCCACCAGGGCGCCGCCAGCATCGACGAAGCAGGTCTCGACCTCGACCAGGTCCAGCGGCCCCAGGCGACCGGGCTTGCGCGTCGCGCCGTGCTGCGTCACGCGTACCTCGATCCGCTCACCGGCGCGCACCCGGCGCCGGATCAGCCAGTCACTCGCGCCGCCCACCGTGCGCGCGTCGCGCAGGTCGGCACGCAACTCCAGCGGCGAGCCGTCGGGCGGCAACTCCGCGAGGTCGGCGTCGCGATAGGCCATGACCTGGCAAAACAGCGGCGGGGCCAGCGTCTCGTCGCCCGGGTCGCCGATGGCCTGGCGAAAGCGACGGATGTCGCGCGCAGTGACCTCGTAGTGCCAGGGCGGCAGGGTGCGAGGCCAGGGCTCGACGGGGTGGCCAAAGTCCGGGGGAGGCGACGTCATGCAGGCCTGCGGTAACTGGAAGCCCTGCATTTCGCCACGCCGTGCGCGTGGCGGGGCTGCGCAAGCTCATGCCAGGCCGTCGAACAGCCACACCTCCACCGGCTCGCCAACCGCTACCGGTCCCTGCTCGTGCGGCAGCACGAGCAGCGCGTTGGCTTCGGACAGGCTGCGCAGGATGCCTGCGCCCTGGGCGCCGGTCAGGCGTGCGACCCACTCGCCTGCGGCATCGCGCTCGACGATGGCGCGCTGGAACTCGGTGCGGCCCGGACGCTTGCGAATGGCCGCAGCGCTCTTCACGCGCAGCGCCATCGGCGGCGCGGCGGGCGCGCCCGCCAGCACCAGCAAGGCCTCGCGCACGAAGGCGTAGAAGGCCACCAGCGCCGCGACCGGGTTGCCAGGCAGCGCGAACAGCCAGGACGGTGCCGCGCCGGTTGCGCGCCGCAGCGGCCCGAAAGCGAACGGCCGCCCGGGCCGCATCGCCACCTTCCAGAACGCGACCTCGCCCAGGCGCGCGAGCAGCTGGCGTGTGTAGTCGGCCTCGCCGACGCTGACCCCGCCGCTGGTGACGACGGCGTCGCACTGCGCCGCGGCGCGGGAAAACGCGGCCTCCAACGCGGCGGGTTCGTCGCGCACGAGCCCGAAGTCCACGACCTCCACCCCCAGGCGCTGCAGCGCGCCGGTGAGGCTGGCGCGGTTGCTGTCGTAGATGCAGCCCGTCGGCAGCGGCTGCCCGGGCTCGCGCAGTTCGTCGCCGGTGGAGATCAGGGCCACGCGCAGGCGCCGGCGTACCGTCAGCGCGTCGAAGCCGAGCGAGGCGGCAAGCCCGAGGTCCGAGGGCCGCAGCACCCGACCGCCAGCGATCGCCGTGCCGCCGCGGGCGAGGTCCTCGCCGGCGCGGCGCCGGTTCTCGCCGTGCCGGACGGCGTCGACGGGTACCTCTACCCAAGAGGCGCCGTCCTCGTCGCGCACCCGTACCAGTTCCTGCGGCACCACGGTGTCGAGCCCGGGCGGCATCACGGCGCCGGTCATCACGCGCACGCCGTCGCCGCGCGGCACCGCGTCGGCGTGGGCTGCCCCGGCGTAGGCTGTGCCAGCCACCCGCAGGCGCAGCGGCCCCATGGCGCCAGCCAGCAGCGCGCCGTCGAAGGCATAGCCGTCCATGGCCGAGTTGTCGTGCGGCGGCACGTCCATCGGGCAGACCAGGTCGTCGGCCAGCACGCGCCCGAGCGCCTGCGCCAGCGGCAGCGTCTGGACCCCGCTGACGGGCCGCAGCGGAGCGAGCAGCGCCTCGCGTGCCTCCTGCACGCTGAGGTGGCGGTCCTGGGTCATCAGGGGGGAAGGGCCGAGCGCGGACATCTGCAAGGGCGGGAGCTTGGTGCGTTGGGCCCGGCGGCCCAGACGTGCGACGGGCCCGCTGCAGTGGTGAGGGCCGGGTGCCGTCACGCCGCGCGAGCGCGGGCGCCATTGTCGGTGCAGCGCTACAAGTCCCCTGGCGGCGACCCCACGAAGTGCGCAAGCTGTCGGCCCGGGCCGCAAGGCGGGCAACAATCCGCCCGATCTTGGACACCTTTGCCGCTGGCCTGAGCACTGCCGTGGACCTGCTGCTGGGAGCCGATCCGCGCCTGCTGCGTGTGGTCGGGCTGTCGCTGCAGGTCAGCGGCACCGCCTGCCTCGTCGGCGCCGGGTTCGGGCTGCTGGCGGGTGCCCTGCTCGCCGTCGCGCGCTTTCCCGGGCAGGCGGCTGTCGTCGCGGGGCTGAACACGCTGCTGGCGCTGCCCTCGGTGGTTGTCGGGCTGGTGGTCTACCTGCTGCTGTCGCGCTCGGGGCCGCTGGGGCACCTGGGCCTGCTGTTCACGCCGGCGGCGATGGTGGCCGCGCAGAGCATCCTCGTCGTGCCGCTCGTGGCGGCGCTGGCGCGCCGGCTGGTGCTGGCGGCCTGGGCCGAGGGGGGTGAGCAGTTGCGCTCGCTGGGTGCCCGGCCCGCGCTGGCCGCGCTGCTGTTGCTCGCGCACGAGCGCCTGGGGGTGCTGACGTTGCTGCTGGCGGCCTTCGGACGCGCGGTGTCTGAAGTCGGCGCGGTGATGGTCGTCGGCGGCAACATCGAGGGCTACACCCGGGTCATGACGACGACGATCGCGCTCGAGACGAGCAAGGGTGACCTGCCGCTGGCGCTGGCGCTCGGGCTCGTGTTGCTGGCGGTCGTCGGCGCGCTCCAGGGTCTGATCGGCCTGCTGCAGTGGCGTGGCGGCATGCCGCGCGAGGCCCTGGCATGAGACCGACGCCGACGCCGTGCCCGGCGCGCGCCGGTGCCGCCAGTGGGGGCGGGCGGTGAGCGCGCAGCCCTTGCTGACCTTGCGCTCGGCTTCGGTCCGCTTCGGCGCCACCCGGGCGCTGGCAGGCGCCAGCCTGGAGCTGCGGCGCGGTGACCGGCTGGCCCTGGTCGGCGGCAACGGCTCGGGCAAGACCACGCTGCTGCGGCTGCTGCACGGCCTGCTGGTACCCGACGCCGACCGCCTGCCGCGCGACGGCCCGCCGCGCCAGGAGCATCTGCTGCAGCCCGAAAAGCGCATGCCGCGCGGCGCCATGGTGTTCCAGCGCCCGTTCCTGCTCGAGCTGTCGGCGCGCGCCAACGTCATGCTCGGCCTGTGGTTGCAGGGGTTGCCCGCAGCGCAGCGCCGGCAGCGCTGTACGCAGGCCCTGGCGCTCGTGGGGCTGGAGGCACAAGCGCAGCGCCGCGCGCGCGCGCTCTCCGGCGGGCAGCAGCAGCGCCTGGCCCTGGCGCGAGCCTGGGCACTGCAGCCCGACATCCTCTTCCTCGACGAGCCCACCGCCAATCTCGACCCGGCGGCGCAGCGCGAATTCGAGCACCTCGTGCAGCGCCTGGCCGCCGAGGGCTTGACCCTGGTGCTCAGCACGCACCAGCTCGCGCAGGCCCGCCGTCTTTCCACCCGCGTGGCCTACCTGGAGGCCGGGCGCATCGTCGTCGAGCGGCCCACCGCCGCCTTCTTCGGTGACCCCGCCGGCCTGCCCGAGGCTGCTCGACTTTTCCTGCAGGGAGAACTGCCATGAATTGGTCTGTCCTGCCGGCTTCGGGCTCAACGCCCGCCGACACGTCTGTGCGCCGGCTGAGCCGCCGGCTTGCGCTGGCTTTCGCTTTCGCTGTCGCGGTGTCGGCCGGTGTCGCCTCTGCGCAGGCCCAGGACCGTCACATCGTCATGGCCTCGACCACCTCGACCGAGCAGTCGGGCCTGTTCGCCCACCTGCTGCCGGCCTTCAGGCAGGCCACAGGGATCGAGGTGCGTGTCGTCGCGCTCGGCACCGGTCAGGCGCTGGACGCGGCGCGCCGAGGCGACGCCGACATCGTCTTCGTGCACGACCGGGCGGCGGAGGAGAAGTTCGTCGCCGAAGGGCACGCGACACAGCGCCGCGAGGTCATGTACAACGACTTCGTCGTTATCGGGCCGAAGGCTGATGCCGCGGGCGCGCGCGGCCGTGACGCTGCCGGGGCCTTGCGGCGCATCGCCGCAGCGGGGCAGCCTTTCGTCTCGCGCGGCGACCGCAGCGGCACGCACGCGGCCGAGCTGCGTCTGTGGAAGGATGCCGGACTCGACGTCGCCGCCGCCCGGCCGGCCGGCTACCGCGAATGTGGCTGCGGCATGGGCCCGGCGCTGAACATGGCCGCGGCGACGAACGCTTACGTGTTGGCCGACCGCGGCACCTGGCTCGCCTTCCGCAATCGTGGCGAGCTCGCGGTCCTCGTCGAGGGCGATGCGCGCCTGTTCAACCCCTACGGCGTGATGGTCGTGAACCCGGCGCGCCACCCGCACGTGAAGGCGGCGCTGGCGCAGCAGTTCGCCGACTGGGTGGTCTCACCCGCCGGACAGCAGGCGATCGCGAGCTACCGCATCCAGGGTGAGCCCTTGTTCTTCCCGAGCGCGCGGCGCTGACGAGCGGATACGCGCGCTTCTGAAGTCAGGCGCATTCCGAGGCCCGGCGCCACAGAAGGACAATGGCAGCGCCGCGTCCTGGCTGCACCCACCCCATGAACGACCAGCAACTGCTGCGCTACTCGCGCCACATCCTGCTCGACGAGATCGGCATCGAGGGCCAGCAGCGCCTGCTCGACGCGCACGCGCTGGTTGTCGGCGCCGGGGGGCTGGGGTCCCCGGTCGCGCTGTATCTGGGCACGGCCGGCGTGGGCACGTTGACGATCATCGACCACGACAGTGTCGACCTGACCAACCTGCAACGGCAGATCGCGCACGACCTGTCGCGCCTGGGGCGGCCGAAGGCGGAGTCGGCGTTGCAGGCGGTGGCGGCGATCAACCCCGAGGTGCGCGGGCGCGCGCTGGTACGCCGCGCCGACCCGGCCCTGCTCGAGCAATGCGTCGGCGAGGCTGACGTCGTCGTCGACTGCAGCGACAACTTCGCCACCCGACAGGCCGTGAACGCCGCCTGTGTGCGTCATCGCAAGCCGCTGGTGGCCGGGGCGGCGATCCGCTTCGACGCCCAGGTTTCGGTCTACGACCCGCGCGCGGGCGCGCACCCGTGCTATGCCTGCGTCTTCCCGCCCGCGCAGGCGCCTGAGGAGGTGGCTTGCGCGACGATGGGCGTGTTCGCGCCGCTGGTGGGCATCATCGGTGCCGTGCAGGCTGCCGAGGCGCTGAAGCTGTTGGCGGGCGCCGGCACCTCCCTGGCGGGCCGGCTGCTGATGCTGGACGCCCGCACGATGCGCTGGGACGAGTTCACCGTGGCACGCGATCCGGCGTGCCCGGTGTGCGGCACGGGCTGACGGGCCCTCCCAGGGCCTGGCCCGCGCGTCAGCGCCGTGCCGGTGGGGACTGCTGCGCGGCGCCGAGCGCGCGCACCAGCTGCTCCAGGCTCTCCAGGTTGTGCACCGGCAGGAAGGCGTCGACGTGCGGCAGCATCGCCCGCACGCCGGCCGCGCGCGGCTCGAAGCCGTGGTAGCGCAGCAGCGGGTTCAGCCACAGCAGGCGGTGGCAGCTCTTGTGCAGGCGGTCCATCTCGAAGGCGAGCTCGGTGCTCGCGCCGACCTCCAGACCGTCGCTGACGAGCAGCAGCGTTGCCCGGCCGCCGAGCACGCGCCGGGCCCAGCGCTGGTTGAACTCATGCAGGCACTCGCTGATGCGGGTGCCGCCCGACCAGTCCTTCACACCCGCGGTCGTGCGCGCGACGGCGACGTCCGGGTCGCGCTGGCGCAGCCAGGGCGTGATGCGCGTGAGCCGGGTGCCGAAGACGAAGCTCTCCACGCGCGGCGGCGTGCCGACCGTGCCCTGGCCCAGCAGGTGCGCGAAGTGCAGCAACACGCGTGAGTAGCGCGACATCGAGCCCGAGATGTCGGCCAGGATCACCAACGGCGGCACCACCTTGCGCGGCGCGGCATAGCGCAGCGGGATCAGGTCGCCGCCGGTGCGCGCCGCCGCGCGCAGGCTCGCGCGCAGGTCGGGCCGCCCGGGCCGCGCCGACGGCGCGCGCCGG
>CAIRBF010000064.1 GCA_903876715.1 uncultured beta proteobacterium | reverse complement strand
GTCGGCGATGCACGCGGACATGTTCGTCGTGCGGCACTCCGAGTCCGGCGCGACCTACCTGATCGCGCAGCACTGCACGCCCCACGTGCACGAGGTCAAAGCCGGCGACGGCCGCCACGCGCACCCGACGCAGGGCCTGCTCGACATGTACACGATCAGGCACTACAAGCGGGATTTCACGCAGCTCACCGTGGCCGTCGTCGGCGACATCGTGCACTCGCGCGTGGCGCGCTCGGACATCCACGCCCTGACCACGCTGGGCGTGCCCGAGATCCGCGCCGTGGGCCCGCGCACGCTGGTGCCGGGCGACCTGCGCGAGATGGGCGTGCGCGTGTGCCACGACATGGCCGAGGGCATCCGTGGCGCCGACGTCATCATCATGCTGCGGCTGCAGAACGAGCGCATGTCCGGCGCCATGCTGCCCAGCGCCGGCGAGTTCGCCAAGCACTACGGGCTGACGCCGGAGAAGCTGGCGCTCGCCCGGCCGGACGCCATCGTCATGCACCCCGGGCCCATCAACCGCGGCGTCGAGATCGACTCGCGCGTGGCCGATGGCGCGCAGAGCGTCATCCTGCCGCAGGTCACCTTCGGGATCGCCGTGCGCATGGCCGTCATGTCCATCATCGCGGGGAACGAGGCATGAGGATCCTGCTGCGCGGCGGCCGCGTGCTCGACCCGGCCTCGGGTCGCGACGAGCTCACCGACGTCGCCATCGCCGCCGGCCGCATCGTCGGCATCGGCCCGGCGCGTGCCGACTTCGAACCCGACCGCGTGCTCGAGGCCGCCGGCTGCGTCGTCGCCCCCGGTCTGGTCGACCTGGCCGCGCGGCTGCGCGAGCCCGGGCTGGAGCACGAGGGCCTGCTCGAGAGCGAGCTCGCCGCCGCCGCCGCCGGCGGCGTGACGAGCCTGGTCTGCCCGCCCGACACCGATCCGACGCTCGACGAGCCCGGTCTGGTGGAGATGCTGAAGTTCCGCGCCCGCAAGCTCAGCCGCTGCCGGCTGTTCCCGCTGGGGGCGCTGACGCGCGGGCTGAAGGGCGAGGCGCTGACCGAGATGGCCGAGCTCACCGAGGCCGGCTGCGTCGGCTTCTCGCAGGCCGAGGTGGCGGTGGCCGACACGCAGGTGCTGCTGCGCGCGCTGCAGTACGCCGCCACCTTCGGCTACACCGTGTGGCTGCGTCCGCAGGACCGCTGGCTCGGCAAGGGCGTGGCCGCCAGCGGCCCGATCGCCACGCGCCTGGGCCTGGCCGGCGTGCCGGTGGCGGCCGAGACGGTTGCGCTGCACACGATCTTCGAGCTCGTGCGCGCCACCGGCGCGCGCGTGCACCTGTGCCGCCTGTCCAGCGCGGCCGGCGTGGCGCTGCTGCGCGCGGCCAAGGCCGAGGGTCTGCCGGTCAGCGCCGACGTCAGCATCAATTCGCTGCACCTGACCGACGTCGACATCGGCTACTTCAACCCGGCGATGCGCCTGAGCCCGCCGCTGCGCCAGGCGCGTGACCGCGACGCCTTGCGCGCGGCGCTGGCTGACGGCACGATCGACGCCCTGGTCAGCGACCACATGCCGGTGGGCACGGACGAGAAGAACCTGCCTTTCGCCGAGGCCGTGCCGGGCGCCACCGGCCTGGAGCTGCTGCTGAGCTTGGCCCTGAAGTGGGGGCTGGACGGCTGCGCCGCCGCAGGTGTCGCCACCGTGGGCGCGGAGCTGGCGCGCGCGCTGTCGGTCGTCACCGACGGGCCGGTGCGGGTGCTGGGCAGCGCGCTCGGCTCGCTGGCCGAGAGCGCAGGGCGTCTCGTCGAAGGCGGCGTGGCCGACGTCTGCGTCTTCGACCCCGAGGCTTCGTGGATGGTGACGCCCGCGGCGCTGCGCAGCCAGGGCAAGCACACGCCCTTCGACTTCGAGCACGGCGGCATGCACCTGCCGGGGCGGGTGCGTGCCACCCTGGTGGCCGGTACCGTCGCTTTCGAGGGAGGCTGAGCGTGGGCAGGCCGGCGCGGGGGTCACCCGCCGGCGCGCGGGCGGGGCCGTGAAGACCCGGCTGCGCGCCGCCTGGCGCCTGACCCGGGTGGTCGTCCACGGCCTGCACGGACTCACGGTCGTGCTGCTGCTGTTCCCGCACCTGGACGCCGCTGCCCGCCACCGCCGCATCGCGTGGTGGGCGCGCGGCATGTTGGCGGCGCTGGGGGTGGGGCTGCGCGTCGATGGGGTCTTCCGTCCCGGCGCCAAACTCATCGTTGCCAACCATATCTCGTGGCTCGACATCATGGCCGTGCACGCGGTCTGCCCGCAGGCACGCTTCGTCTCCAAGGCCGACGTGCAGCACTGGCCGCTGATCGGGCGCCTCGTGGCCTGCGCCGGCACGCTCTACATCGTGCGCGAGAAGGCGCGCGACGCGCTGCGCGTCGTGCACCAGATGGCGCAGGCCTTGAGCACGGGCGACACCGTGGCCGTCTTCCCCGAGGGCACCACCGGCCTCGGACGCGAGCCGCTGCCCTTCCACGCCAACCTGCTGCAGTCGACGATCGCTACCGGCGTGCCGGTGCAGCCGGTGGCGCTGCGCTTCTCCGATGCGCGGCACGAGATCAGCCCGGCGGCGGATTTCACGGGCACGATCACGCTCGCGCAGAGCCTGTGGATGCTGGCCTGCGGCGAAGGGGTGGTGGTGCGCGTGCGCGTGCTGGCCGCCGAGGCCACGGCCCATGCCGATCGGCGCGCGCTCGCGGCGCATCTGCGCGCGCTGATCGCGCAGGCGCTGGACGATATGGGTGGGTTGGACGTCGGTCTCGATGGCGGCGCAGCCACTCCCTTGCCGTCTGAGCGAGTCGGATCCCACGGCAAGGGCGCAGCGTGAGCGCCCCGTGCCGCGCCCGAGCGCTCCTCTTGGCGTGCCCAGCACGCAGAGTCAATCGATGAGCGTCGCAGACGACCCCGTGGACACCGCCAGTCCCGCGGCCGATGCCGCGACGCTGGCCATCCGCCGCCTGGCGATCGACACCTGGCGCGAGAGCGTGGTCTTCCTGCACCGCGATTGCCCGGTCGTGCGCGCGGCCGGCTTCCAGGCCCTGTCCAAGGTGCGGGTGCAGGCCAATGGGCGCAGCCTGGTGGCGGTGCTCAACGTCGTCGACGACAGCACGATCCTGCAGCCGCTGGAACTCGGCCTGAGCGAGGACGCCTATGCCCGGCTGGGGGTCGCGCCCGGCCACCCGGCGCGCATCGAACTCGCCGAGCCGGCGCCGTCGATCGCGGCCTTGCACCGCAAGATCGCCGGCGAGCGCCTCGGGCGCGAGGACCTGCGCGCCATCGTGCAGGACATCGCTGCCGCGCGCTACTCCAAGATCGAGCTCGCGGCCTTCGTCGTCGCCACCAACCAGTTCGAGCTCGACCGCGAGGAGGTGCTGCACCTGACCGAGGCCATGATCGCGGTCGGCCGGCGCCTGGACTGGCGGCGTGGCGTTGGCGCCGGGCCGGTGGTGGACAAACACTGCATCGGCGGCATCCCCGGCAACCGGACCTCGATGCTGGTGGTGCCCATCGTCGCCGCGCACGGCATGCTGTGTCCCAAGACATCCTCGCGCGCCATCACCTCGCCGGCCGGCACGGCCGACACGATGGAGGTGCTGGCGGAGGTCGAACTGCCGCTGGAGCGCCTGGAGGAGATCGTGCGCGCGACGCACGGCTGCCTGGCCTGGGGTGGCCGGGCCGAGCTCTCGCCGGCCGACGACATCCTGATCTCGGTCGAGCGCCCTTTGGCGATCGACTCGCCCGGGCAGATGGTGGCCTCGATCCTGTCGAAGAAGATCGCCGCCGGCTCGACCCACCTGGTGCTCGACATCCCCGTCGGCCCGACCGCCAAGGTGCGCAGCATGCCGGCGGCGCAACGCCTGAAGCGGCTGTTCGAGTACGTGGCCGCGCGCCAGGGGCTGCAGCTCGACGCCGTGATCACCGACGGTCGGCAGCCCATCGGCCGCGGCATCGGCCCCGTGCTGGAGGCGCGTGACGTGATGCAGGTCCTGCAGAACGACCCTGACGCGCCGCAGGACCTGCGCCAGAAGGCGCTGCGCCTGGCTGGACGCGTGATCGAGTTCGACCCCGACGTGCGCGGCGGCGAGGGCTGGCGCATCGCGCGCGACATCCTGGATTCCGGACGCGCGCTCGCGAGCATGAACGCCATCATCGACGCCCAGGGCCGCCGCGCCCAGCCACTGCAGCCGGGCGAGCTGGTCTTCGACGTGCCGGCGGGCGTGGACGGGGTGGTCGTCGGCATCGACAACCTGCGCCTGGCCCGCATCGCCAGCCTCAGCGGCGCTCCGCAGGTGCCCGGCGCCGGAATCGACCTGCGCGTCAAGCTCGGCGACGCGGTGCGTGCCGGCCAGCCGCTGTACCGCGTGCATGCGTGTTTTCCGGCCGACCTGGCCTTTGCGCGCCGCATGGCGTTGGAGGATCCGGCCATGCGCCTCGGTCGCGCCGACGAGGTGCCGCGCGAGTTCGCGCCGGGCGTGTTCTGATCAGCCGCGGCCTTGGCGCGCCACCGCGGCGGCGGCCTGCGCCGCGGTCTCGGGGTCGCCGAGGTAGTGGCGGCGCAAGGGCTTGAGCGCGGCGTCGAACTCGTAGACGAGCGGGATGCCGTTCGGGATGTTCAGGTGCACGATGTCGTCGTCGGAGATGCCGTCCAGGTGCTTGACCAGCGCCCGCATGCTGTTGCCGTGCGCGGCGACGAGCACGCGCTGGCCACTGCGGATGGCCGGAGCGATGCGTTCGTTCCAGCACGGCAGCACGCGCGCCACCGTGTCCTTCAGACATTCTGTCAGCGGCACCTGCGCCGGTTCGAGCCGGGCGTAGCGCGGGTCGGCGCGCTGGCCGCGCGGGTCCTCGGGGGCCAGCGGCGGCGGGGGCGTGTCGTAGCTGCGGCGCCACACCAGCACCTGCGCGTCGCCGTACTCACGCGCCATGTCGGACTTGTTCAGGCCCTGCAGCGCACCGTAGTGACGCTCGTTCAGGCGCCAGTCGTGCTGCACCGGCATCCAGGTGCGTTCCATCGTGTCAAGGCAGTGCCACAGCGTCCAGATCGCGCGCTTGAGCACCGAGGTGTAGGCCACGTCGAATTCGAAGCCGGCCTCACGCAGCAAGCGTCCGGCCTCCCGTGCCTGCGCCACGCCGGTGTCGGTCAGCGGCACGTCGGTCCAGCCGGTGAAGCGGTTCTCCAGGTTCCAGGTGGACTCGCCGTGGCGAACGAGGACGAGGCGGTGTGCGGGGGTGGTCATCGGGGGCTTGGGACTCGCGGTCGAATTCGCAATCCTACAATCCTGATCTTGGCGCAGCGGGCACCCTTGGGTGACCGGCGACGCCATGGCGCCGCGATGGCGCCAACCATTCTTCCTGTTCCCATCTCCGGATCTGCCGTGCAATTCTTCATCGACAACGCGCTCCTGATCGCCGTGGCCTTCGTCTCCGGCGGCATGCTGGTCTGGCCCCTGGTGCGCGGCGGCGCCGGATCGTCGTCCATCGGCACGGCCGAGGCGGTGCGACTGATCAACCGCGAGAAGGCCGTCCTCATCGACGTCAGCGAGCCGCGCGAGTACGACGGCGGCCACGCGGCCAACGCCCGCAACGTGCCCGTTGGCCAGATCGAGAACTCCAAGGACCTGCCGTCGAACAAGGCGCTGCCGCTGGTCGTGCTGTGCCCCACCGGCGCGCGCGCCGGGCGTGCGGCAGCCACGCTGCGCAAGCTCGGCTACGCGAACGCGAAGTCGGTGTCCGGAGGCAACAACGCCTGGCGCGACGCCGGCCTGCCGATGCAGAAGTCGGCCACGGCCTGAGCGACGTCAGCGCGGGGCCCGGCCTGCGGCGGCAACACCCCCGCGCCGCAGTTGCCGCGCGGGCGGCGCCAGAATGGTGTATCAATTCTGTTGCCGAAGCCGTGCCATGAACGCCGTCCGCATGTACACCACCCTGGTCTGCCCCTACTGCCAGCGCGCCAAGGCGCTGCTCAAGCAACGCGGTGTGGCGCAGATCGAGGAAATCCGCATCGACCTCGACCCGGCCGAGCGCGACCGCATGATGGAGATGACCGGCCGCCGCACCGTGCCGCAGATCTTCATCGGCGCCACGCACGTGGGCGGCTGCGACGACCTGATCGCACTCGACCAGCGCGGCGGCTTGCTGCCGCTGCTCAACGCGGCCTGATCCCGGCCAGGGCGCGGCCCGGGCGGCTGCGACCCGGGCGTCATAATCCTCCGCCTTTCCTGCCACGGCACCGCCGTGGCCTTTTTCTCCCGCTTGCGAAAGACCGCCATGGCCGACGCCGATCCCGTATTCCAGATCCAGCGCATGTACCTCAAGGACCTGTCGCTGGAACAGCCCAACTCGCCCCAGATCCTGCTCGAGCAGGCCCAGCCCCAGGTGGACATCAACCTCGGCGTGGGCGCCGAGGTGGTGGCTGAGGGGGTGTTCGAGGTCACGGTGACCGCCACCGTGACGACCAAGGTCGGCGAGCGCACGCTCTTCCTGGTCGAGGCCAAGCAGGCCGGGATCTTCGAGATCCGCAACATCCCGGACGAGCAGATGCAGGGCATCGTCAGCATCGTTTGCCCGCAGATGATCTACCCCTACCTGCGCGCCATCGTCTCCGACGTCTGCACGCGTGCCGGATTCCCGCCCATCCTGCTGACCGAGGTCAATTTCCAGGCCATGTTCGAGGCTCAGCAGCAGCAGTCGCAGGCCGCCCCGGGCTCGCGCATCATCACCAACCTGAACTGAACTCGGGTCGTGCGCGCCTGAGCGTTGCACGGGCGGCGCAAGACGGGCAGCTTGGACGATGAAGATCGCGATCCTCGGTGCCGGGGCCTGGGGTACCGCATTGGCCTGCAGTGCCTCGCTGCGGCACGACGTGCTGCTGTGGGCGCGCGACCCGCAGCAGGCGCAGGCCCTGGCGGATGGCCGTGTGAACACGCGCTACCTGCCCGGGGTGCGATTGCCGGACGGCTTGGGCGTGACGGCTTCGCACGCCGAGGCGGCCACCCACGGCGCGCAGGGCTTGGTGGTCGTGGCCACGCCGATGAGCGCGCTGCGCGAATCCTTGCAGCGTGTGGCCCCGCGGGCGCCTTTGCTGTGGCTCTGCAAGGGCCTGGAGGCGGGCACGGGCGCGCTCGGGCACGAGATCGCGCAGCAGCTGCGGCCCGGCGCGCCCTGCGGCGTGCTGTCAGGCCCGAGCTTCGCGCTCGAGGTGGCGCAGGGAC
>CAIRBF010000063.1 GCA_903876715.1 uncultured beta proteobacterium | reverse complement strand
GTTGGTCAGCGTCGCGGTCGGCTTCATCAGCGCCAGCTCCGCCGCGCCGATGGCATGGTGGCTCTGCGCCGAGTACGGCAGCACCAGCACCAGGTGGTCGGCCTCGCGCAACAGCGTGGCCTTGTCGACGTAGCGCGCGCCCAGCGGCGCCTCTTGCTCTGGGGCGAGCCGGCTGCGGTTGTGATAGATCACCCGCATGCCGAAGCCCAGCGCGCCGCGCCGGGCGATCGCCTGGCCGATGCGCCCCATGCCGAGGATGCCCAGTGTCGCGCCATGGACGTCGCTGCCCGTGAACATGTCGTAGCGCCAGCGCGTCCACTCGCCGCGGCGCAGGTAGTGCTCGCTCTCGGCCATGCGCCGCGCCGCGGCCATCATCAGCGCAAAGCCGAAGTCGGCCGTGGTCTCGGTCAGCACATCGGGCGTGTTGGTCGCCAGCACCCCGCGCTGGTTGAAGGCCTCGACGTCGAGGTTGTTGTAGCCCACGGCCATGTTGGCCACCACGCGCAACTGCGGGTTGGCGTCCAGTACTTCGGCATCGACACGCTCGCTGCCCGTGGTGAAGGCGCCAACCTTGCCGCGCAGACGCTCGCTGAGCTGCGACTTCGTGAACAGCACGTCGTCAGGGTTGTCCTCGACCTCGAAGTGGGCACGCAGGCGTTCGACGATCTCGGGGAAAACGGCGCGGGCAACGAGCACGCGCGGGCGTTCGACACTCATGGGCGGGGCGATCAGGGTAGGGTCAGACGAACCAGATGAAGGTCATGATGACGAACAGCGGCACCAGGATGCAACCGCTCCACACCATGTAGCCGAAGAAGCTGGGCATGCGCACGCCGCGGTCCTCGGCAATGGCCTTGACCATGAAGTTCGGCGCGTTGCCGATGTAGGTGTTCGCACCCATGAAGACCGAGCCGGCCGAGATGGCCGCCAGCGTGGCGGCGCCGGTGGTCATCAACACCTGCGGGTCGCCGCCGGCCAGATTGAAGAACACGAGATAGGTTGGCGCGTTGTCCAGGAAGGAACTCAGCGACCCGCTGAACCAGAAATAGGCCCAGGGAAGTGCCTGCCCATCAGGACCGGTGACAGCGCGCGCCACCGCGGCGAAGGGCCCCTGCTCACCGGCCTTGAGCATGGCCAGGACGGGGATCATCGTCAGGAAGATGCCGATGAAGAGCTTGGCCACCTCTTGCATGGGGCCCCAGGAGAACTGGTTCTTTTCGCGCACGCCCTTGGGCGTGATCGCCAGAGAGACCAGCGCCACGACGATGAGCAGCCCGTCCCGCACGATCTGCTGCAGCTCGACCTCGGTCCCCCAGATATCGAAGGAGACACCAGGCTTCCAGGTGCCGCTCATCAGCACGAGACCCACCACTGCCATCAGCGGAAGGAAGTTCACCGCGCCCTCGAGGCCGAAGCTCCGGGTGTCCGGCGTCGGGTCGACCGGCAGCGCGCCCTCCTTGCGGTAGTACCAGCTGTCGACCCCATAGAAGATCGCCAGCAACGCCCCGACGAGGAACAGCGTCTCGGGGAAGATGTGCTGCGCGGTCCAGAAGAAGTCCACACCCTTCAGAAAGCCCAGGAACAGCGGCGGGTCCCCCAACGGGGTCAGCGAGCCACCGGCGTTGCTGACAGTGAAGATGAAGAAGACCACGACATGGGCGACGTGCTTGCGGTTGTCGTTGGCGCGGATCAGCGGGCGGATCATCAGCATCGACGCGCCGGTCGTCCCCATCAGGCTTGCCAACACCGTGCCCACCGCCATGATCGCCGTGTTGACCGCCGGGCTGCCGCGCAGATTACCGCGCACGTAGATGCCACCGGCCGCCGTGAACAGCGCCACGAGCAGGATGATGAAGGGGATGTACTCGGCCAGCAGCGCGTGGACGAAGGCCTGGCCCGCCACGCCCGGCCCGAAGACGAGCGCGAACGGCAACAGAAAGGCCAGGGCCCAGCCGGCGGCGATCTTGCCGAAATGATGGTGCCAGATCTGCGGCGCCGCCAGCGGCATGATGGCGATCGACAGCAGCACGCCGGCGAAGGGAATGCCCCACCAGGCGGAGAACTTGCTGCCGTCGAGCTCCGCGGCGCGCGCGGCCAGCGGCAGCATCAACAGCGCGAAGGTGGTCGCGGCGCGACCGAGGATCTTGTGCATGCTCACTCCAGAAAGCGCGCGAACCCCGCGACGGACTCGCGCTCGGTGACCAGGGTGTTCTCGACCGCGCCCGGGTCGGCATGACCGAGCGACATGCCGCACACCACCATCTGCTCAGCGGGCAACGCCAGTTCGTCGGCAATGATGCGATGGAACTGCGTGAATGCGGCCTGTGGGCAGGTGTCGAGCCCGCGCGCCCGCGCGGCCAGCATCACGGTTTGCAGGAACATGCCGTAATCGAGCCAGCTGCCCTGCTGCATCACGCGATCGATGGTGAAGATCAGGCCCACCGGCGCATCGAAGAAGCTGTAGTTGCGCCCGTGCTGGTGGTGCATGCGTTCCTTGTCGACCTTGCCGATGCCCAGCAGGCCGTACAAGTCCCATCCAACCTTGCGCCGGCGGTCGATGTACGGGCTGCGCCACTCGGTCGGGTAGTAGGCGTACTCCTCGGCGTGGCGAGCGCGCTCGACTGGATCATCATAGGCGGCGAGGATGCGCGCGCTCAGCCGCTCCTTGGCGGCGCCCGACAGGACGCAGACCTGCCAAGGTTGGGTGTTCGTTCCCGAGGGGGCATGCGAGGCCACCCGCAGGATCTCCTCGACCGTGGCGCGCGACACCGGCGTGGGCAGGAAGGCGCGGATCGAACGCCGCGTGAGGATGGCCGCATCGACAGCGTCCGGGCTTCCAGGCGGGAGGTCCGAGCGCCTTTGAGATAAGTTCATGGTCATCACGAGAGCATACGCAAACTGTCTGACAGGTCGGGAGCGGCGACCTCTGACCGCGCGTCCAGCCAGCGGGCCCATGCCTGAAGCGCGAGTCCGATGGTGCGCGCCTGCAAGTCCACGGTGACGCCGATGTCACGGCCATACCCACCGGCCATCGACAGCGCGGCCGGGATCCCACGCGCGCCCAGCCAGGCCAGCACGCGGCGGTCACGCTCGGCCAGGCCAGCGGCGGTGAGCTTCAAGCGCCCCAGCCGGTCGTCCTCGTGCGGGTCCGCGCCCGCGACGTAGAAGGCCAGGCCCGGCGGCGCTGCGGCCGTACGCCTGCAGACCTCGGACAGAGCCGTGTCCAGGGCCTCGAGGTAGGGCTCGTCGGCACAGCCGTCGGGCAGCTCGACGTCCAGGTCGCTGCGCTCCTTGCGGAAGGGGAAGTTACGCGCCCCGTGCAGCGACAGCGTGAAGACGGTCTCGTCGTCGCGGAAGATCGAAGCGGTACCGTTGCCCTGGTGCACGTCCAGATCGATGACGAGCACGCGCAGCAAGCGTCGCTGATGGCGGTGCCACTCGGCCTGCATCAGCCGCGCCGCGACCGCGACGTCATTGAACACGCAATAGCCCGAACCCTTGTGAGCATAGGCGTGGTGGGTGCCGCCGGCCAAGTTGACCGCCACGCCCTCGCCGTCGATGAGCGCGCTGCGCGCCGCTGCGATCGAGGCGCCGACGGAGCGGCGCGAACGCTGAACCATGCGCTGCGACCAGGGAAACCCGATCTCGCGCTGCTGCTGCGGGCTGGTCGTACCTTCGACGACAGCGCTGATCCAGCACGGGTCGTGTGCGAGCGCCAATTCGCCGTCGGTGGCCGGCGGAGCCTCGCGCACGCGCACCCCCGGCAAGGACGACTCGACGCGCTCGCGCAGCAGCCGGTACTTCGTCATCGGGAAGGTGTGGCCGGGCGGCAGCGGCAGGACGAAGTGATCGGAGTGGTAGGCCAGCATGGGGAACGCGCAGTGCGCATTCTAGAAAGGCGCCCGACAGCGCGCACGCAGCCAGCGCGCGACCGCTGCAGGGCTGGGCGGGAGAGGCCCCGTGCCGGCCGATCCCTGCACGTCCCTGCGAACCGCCTATACTTCAGATTCATGCTGCAGTGCAGCAAATTACGCTTGAACCTACGCTTGGAGGACCGCATGACTACGCTCACTACCGAACAGATGCTGGCCGCGCAGAAGGCCAATGTCGAGACCCTCTTCGGCCTGACCCGAAAGGCCTTCGAAGGCCTGGAAAAGCTGGTCGAACTGAACATGCAACTCGCCAAGGCGGCGATGGTCGACGCGGCCGACAGCGCGCAGGCGGTGATGTCGGCGAAGGACGCCCAGGAACTGCTCGCGCTGCAGCAGAAGATGCTGCAGCCCACGGCCGAGAAAGCCACCGCCTATGGCCGCCAGGCCTATGAGATCGCCAGTGCGGCCGGCGCCGAGGTCACCAAGGTTGCCGAAGCGCAGATGGCCGATCTGCACAAGGCGATGCTCTCCATGATGGAAAGCGCGGCGCAGAACGCACCGGCCGGCAGCGAAAGCGCCGCCGCTCTCGTGAAGTCGGCGATGAATGCAGCGCAAAACGCCTTCGAAGGCGTACAGAAGGCGAGCAAGCACGCCGCGACCTTCGCACAGACCCACATGCACACCATGGCCGAGACGGCCTCGCGGGCGGCGCAGCAGTCCACCACCGACCGCCGCGGCGGCTGAGCGCCTGCTGGGGCCGGGCGCCAGATCGATCCACGCGACCGAAGAAAAAAATGGAACTTTCGCCCCGCGCTCGGACTCCTAACGAAAGTCCGGCGCGTCGGCAAGGCGGTGCCGGGCCTCCTCTGGAAGGGAGTTCTTGGACCTCGTTGTGCCTATTGCGAAAGTCCTTCGGCCCGGCTGACCGCCGGGCTTTTTTCTGGTCGGCTCAGCGCGTCAACGCGGCGATCCGACCGCGCAACTCTGGCAGGGCCGCCTGCATCGCCTGACGACCGGCATCGATGGCGCGCGTGCGGGCTGCGAAATTGGCGCTGCCGATACCCGTCAGCCGGGGCCGAAGAACGACATCGGCGCCAGCCAGCTCGAAGTGGTTGATGCTCTTGCCCATGATCGAGAAGGTCTGCAGGAGCATCCGGAAAGGGTCGCCCGTGGGAGCGCCGTCAGGGGGCGACGAGATATCGACAGCCAGCACCAACTCCGCCCCCATCTCGCGCGCGAAGCGCACCGGCACCGGGGAGACGAGTCCGCCGTCCACGTATTCGCGGTCACCGATCTTCACCGGCTGGAAGACCGCCGGCACGGCGCTGGAGGCCCGCACCGCAGCGCCCGTGTCGCCGCGGCGAAACAGCACCGCAGCGCCGGAATCCAGGTCGGTGGCGACCACGCCCAGCGGCAGGCGCATCTGCTCGATCGCACGCTGGCCGGTCTGCTCGCGCACACAGCGGGCCAGGGCCTCGCCACGGATCAACCCACGGCCGGGGAAGACCCAATCGGTGATCGCTCCCTCGTCCATCGACTGTGCCAGCGCGGCCAAGTCTGCGCCGCTCCTTCCCGCAGCGTACAAAGCGGCGACCAGGCTGCCGGCAGAGGTGCCAACGATCAGGTCCGGCCGGACGCCGGCCTCCTCGAGAACCTGGATCACGCCGATGTGCGCGAAGCCCCGTGCCGCGCCGCCACCCAGCGCAAGCCCGAACTTGGGCGGCTTCGGTGGCGCGGGCGGCGGCACCGGTGCGGGCGGGGCGGCTGGCGCAGAGGCCTGTTGTGGGGGCGTCTGGCAGCCGGTCAGGGCTGCAGCCGCACAGGCCGCCAGCGCAGTCAGTGCGCGCCTGCGGGATTGGAGCGAGTCAGGCGCAGAGGCAAGCGGCATGGCCCGATCATTGTCGCCCCCTTCGCCGCGCCAGACATTTGGCACCCCCGCTGCGCCTGCCTAGAATCCAGCTTGTCACCGACACGCGTCCAGGCGACGCGACACCTTTTCCTCCAGCAAGAACCACCGCCATGACCCACGTCGTCACCGAATCCTGCATCCGCTGCAAGTACACCGACTGCGTGGATGTCTGTCCCGTGGACTGCTTCCGGGAGGGGCCGAACTTCCTGACGATCGACCCCGATGAGTGCATCGACTGCGCGGTGTGCATTCCGGAATGTCCGGTGAACGCCATCCTTCCCGAGGAAGACGTGCCCGGCAACCAGCAGCACTTCATCAAGCTCAATGCCGAACTCGCGCGCAAGTGGCCGAGCATCACGCGCAGCAAGGCTCCGCTGCCCGACGCCGACGAGTGGAAGGACAAGCCGGGCAAGCTGACGGAGCTGGTACGCTGAACGCCCCCTTCGAGGCGCCCGCGACCGCGGGCCACCCCGTCGATGCCGTCGTCATCGGCGCCGGCCCGGTGGGGCTGTTCCAGGTCTTCGAGCTCGGCCTGCTCGACCTACGCGCCCACGTCATCGACGCGCTCGAGCAGCCTGGCGGGCAGTGCATCGAGCTTTACCCCGACAAGCCCATCTACGACATCCCGGGCCTGCCACGCTGCTCGGGGCGCGAGCTCGTCGCGCGCCTGATGCAGCAGGCGCGGCCGTTCGAGCCGGTCTTCCACCTGGGCCAGCAGGTCGCGGCATTGCAACGACAGGACGACGGCCGGTTCCTGGTGCAGACCTCGCGCGGCACACGTCTGCTGGCGCGCGCCGTCGTCATCGCCGCGGGCGTTGGCGCCTTCCAGCCGCGCACACTCAAATTCGAGGGCCTGGAACGCTTCGAGGGCACGCAGTTGCTGCACCGCGTGACCGACCCGGCGCAGCTGGCAGATCGGCACGTGCTCGTCGTCGGTGGCGAGGACGCGGCACTCGAAGCCGCCCTGGTCGGTGCGCAGGAAGGCCCTCACCGCGCCGCCAGCGTGACGCTCGTCCACCGACGTGACACCTTCAACGCCGACCCGCAGACCTTGGAGCGCATACAGGCGCTGCGTGCCCAGGGGCGCATCGACTTCATCGCCGGGCAACTCAGCGGCGTGGTCGAAACCGGCGGGCGCCTGAGTGCCGTGCACGTGGCCTGCAGCGACGGCACGAACCGCACCGTGGCGCTGGACCGCCTGTTCGTCTGCCTGGGCCTGAGCCCGAAGCTCGGGCCGATCGCCGGCTGGGGGCTGGCGATGGAGCGCAAGCAGCTCGTCGTCGGCACCGAGACCTTCGAGACCAGCGAGCCCGGGGTCTTCGCCGTGGGCGACATCAACACCTACCCAGGCAAGAAGAAACTCATCGTCTGCGGCTTCCACGAGGCCACGCTCGCCGCTTTCGGTGTGAGCGCGCGCCTGTTCCCCGACCAGCAGCAGCCGCTGCAGTACACGACGACGAGCCCCCGGCTGCACCGCCTGCTGGGCGTGGATACGCCGGGCGCGGCTTGAGTCGGCTGCGCACGCGCGCCGCGAGGGGCCCGCGCGCGCCTGCCCTGCCAGGCGCGGGACTGGCATATCATCCGTGTGCAAACCCAGTCGCCAGGGGAGCCCATCGTGGGCTGAGAGTGCAGCCGATCCCGGCCGCAGACCCTGGAACCTGATCCGGATCATGCCGGCGGAGGAAGTGCGACATGTACATGGCCAGCCTGGCTGCGCTCGCCGCAGCGCTCATCTTTTTCACCTGGATCGGCCTGCGCGCCCGCGCGGCTGACGGCGATCTCGACGACTACCTGACCGCGCGCAACAGCCAGGGTGCTTCGGCGCTCGGGCTGTCCTTCCTTGCTTCGGGTCTGGGCGCGTGGATCCTGTTCGCGCCACCCGAGGTCGGCGCCTTCGTGGGGCCGGTGGCCCTGGCCGGCTACGCGGTGGGCGCTGCCCTGCCCTTCCTCGTCTTCGCCTGGTGCGGGGGCGCGATCCGGCGCCGCCTGCCGCAGGGCCGCAGCATCAGCGAATTCGCGCAGGCGCGCTTCGGCCCCGGCGTGCGGCGCTGGGTCTCGGCGCTGTCGGTCCTGTACATGCTGTGCTTCCTGGTGGCCGAGCTCACCGCCATCGGCGGGATCGCCGCCATGCTGGCCGGCCTGCCGCCGGCGCTGCCCGTCGTCGGCGTGGCCGTGGCCACGCTGATCTACACCACCTGGGGCGGCCTGCGCGCCAGCATCGTCACCGACCGCTGGCAGGCCTGGTTGCTGCTGGCGCTGCTGGTGGTCGTGGGTGGAGCGGCGCTGCAGGCCGCGCCCCAAGTGCCCGCCAACCGCGCCTGGCCTTCCGCGCCGCCGGGTATCGCCCTCTCTGTCGCCTTGACGCTGGTGATCGCCGTGACGGCGGCCAACCTGTTCCACCAGGGCTACTGGCAGCGTGTCTGGGCGGCGCGCGACATGCGGGCGCTGAACGCAGGCGCATTGTTGGGAGCGGTGACCACCGTGGCGGTGGTGGCACTGGTCGGCGGCCTGGGCATGCTGGCCGCGGCGAGCGGCGCCGATCTCGGCCAGCCGCCAGCGCCCTTCTTCGCCCTGCTGCGGGGGGCCGCGCCATGGCTAGTGGTTGCGACGCTGGTGCTGGCCGTGGCGCTCGTCGCGTCCTCGGTGGACACGCTGCAGAACGGCATCGCCTCGCTGCTGGTGGGCGCGGGCGCGACCGCCTCGCTGCGCGGCGCGCGCTGGATCACCGTGCTGCTGATGGTGCCGGTGATCGCCGTCGCGCTGCAGGGACTGTCGGTGCTGCGCCTGTTCCTGATCGCCGACCTTCTGTGCGCCACCGCGGTGGTGCCGGTGCTGCTGGGACTGTGGAGCCGCGCCAGTCCGGCCTCGGCGATTGCCGGCTCGCTGGCCGGGCTCGTGGGCGCGGTGCTGCCCGCCTGGGTCGCATATGGCAGCCTGGAGGCGGGCTTGGTGGCCGCCAGCTTCCCGAGCAGCGTGCCCACGCTCGGCCCCTTCCTCGGGGCGCTGCTGTGCTCGACGACGGTCAGCGTGGGCGTGGCGCTGCTCTGGCCGCGTCGGGAGCCGGCAGCGCCGGCACGGCCTGCATGAGGGAGGGACCCGGCTCAGCAGGCGAGCAGGTGGGTGGCCACCGGCGCGTGCCCGTGGTTCAGAGGCCCGTGGCCCGCGCCCGTGACGACGTCGGCACCCGCCGCAATCGCGCCCAGGATGTAGACCCGGGCCCGACGTACCGATTCATCCAGCCCGTGTCCGAGCGCCAGGTGCGCCGCGATGGCCGACGACAGCGTGCAGCCGGTGCCATGCACGTTGCGGCTGGGGATGCGCGCAGAGGCCAGGCGCAGCATCGGCAGTCCAGGGCGCGCCAGCAGGTCGGCCACCTCTTGGCCAGCCAGGTGGCCGCCCTTCAGCAAGGCCGCGCGCGCGCCGAGCGTGAGCAGATCCTGCGCGGCGCGCTCCAGCTCCTGCGCACGGTCCAGCGGCCGGTCCAGCAGCAGCGCTGCCTCGTCCAGGTTGGGCGTAACGACGGTGGCGCGCGGGAACAGTTCGCGCACCAGCACGGCCACGGTCTCCTGCGCGATCAGGCGATCGCCGCTCGTGGCCACCATGACGGGGTCGAGCACGACATGCTCGATGCGATAGCGGTCGATCGCCCAGGCGACCACATCGACGATGGCCGGCTCGTGCAGCATCCCGATCTTGACCGCGTCGGCGCCGATGTCGTCGAGCACCGAGCAGATCTGCTGCCGCAGGAACGCCGCCGGCACGGCATGGATGCCCTGCACGCCGCAGGTGTTCTGTGCCGTCAGCGCCGTGATCGCGCTCGTGCCGTAGCAGCCCAGCGCGGCAAAGGTTTTCAGGTCGGCCTGGATGCCGGCGCCGCCGCCGCTGTCGGAGCCGGCGATCGTCAGCACGCGGGCGTAGCGACGGCGGGCTGGGGCCGCAGGGCTCTGGATGTCGTTGCTCATGCGTGGAATTATGGGCAGACCCGGCGGGGCGTGGTCGATCAGGCCCCGAGCCCGAGCCCTTGCGCTCGTGCGGCCGGGCCGGCAGCAGCCGACCCGCGCCCGGGCCACGGATGGAAGGAACAGGCGTGACCCGGCCTGACAGCGTCGTCCTGGGCGCCGGACTGATGGGTCGCCTGCTGGCGCTGGAGCTCGCGCGACGCGGGCACTGCGTCGAGGTCCACGATGCTGGCGCCTCCACGGCCGACGGTGCCGCGGCGCGCGCCGCCGCGGCCATGCTGGCGCCGCTGGCCGAGTCGGCGATCACCGAACTGTCCGTCGTGCGCATGGGCGTGCACGCACTGCAGCGTTGGCCGCAGCTGCTGCGCGCGCTGCCCGAGCCGGTGTTCTTCCAGCAGTACGGCACGGTGATCCTTTGGCACCGGCAGGACGCGCCCGAGGCGCGGCGCTTTGCGGGCCTGATCGCACGCACGGCCAAGGCCCTGCCCGCGCTGGCCCCCGCACAGGAGATCGACGGCGCCGCGCTCGCAGCCCTCGAGCCTGCGCTCGCCGGGCGCTTCACCCGCGCACTGCATCTGCCCGGCGAAGGCCAACTCGACAACCGCGGCCTGCTGGAGGCGCTGCGCCTGGCGCTGGAGGCCGAGCCGCGCGTGCGTCTTCACTGGCACAGCGCGCGCGCGCCGCACGACTTCACGCCCGGGGCTGAAGCCGCAGCCGGAACCCCGGCACCGGGCTGGCTCTTCGACTGCCGCGGCCTCGGCGCACGCGCGCAGTGGAGCACGCTGCGAGGCGTGCGCGGTGAAGTCATCCGCATTCACGCGCCCGAGGTCGGGTTGCAGCGGCCCACCCGCCTGATCCACCCGCGTTACCCGATCTACATCGCGCCCAAGCCGGACGGCCTGTACGTGATCGGCGCCACCGAGATCGAGACCGAGGACCTCTCCCCCGCCAGTGTGCGCTCCACGCTCGAGCTGCTCAGCGCCGCGTACACCGTCCATCCAGCCTTTGCCGAGGGCCGCATCATCGAGATCTCGACCCAGGCCCGCCCGACCTTGCCGGACAACCTGCCGGCGATCGAGCTCACCGGTGCGCGCACGCTGCGCGTCAACGGTCTGTACCGCCACGGCTACCTGATCGCGCCGGCCGTGCTCGACGCCGTACTGGAATGGGTCGACACCGGCACGACGGCACTGGCGCAGGCACTCGGACTGCGGCTCCAGCCATGCTGAGGCCCGGCAGAGGCGAGCCGATGCCGGCGCGTGGAGAATCCCCATCCCATGCCTGACGTGCCCGCCACCATCACCGTGCTGATCAACCAGCAGCCGCGCCGGTTGCCAGCCGGCGCGAGCCTGGCCGACGCCGTGGCGCAAGCCGGTGTGCGGCCCCCCTTTGCCGCAGCCGTCAATCTCGAGTTCGTGCCGCGCGGCCAGCACGCGGCTCATGTGCTGCACGAGGGCGACCGCATCGAGCTGATCGCTCCCATCACCGGAGGATGACACGATGAACGCCCCCGCGTCCCGGACCGGCACGGCCGTGCCGCCTGTTCAAACCTGCGCCCATGCCGCGCACGAAGACACCGCTGTCTGCGCAGTGCAGACCTCGCACATCGACCTGCCAGCCGACGACGCCCTCGTGCTCTACGGCCAGCGTTTCGAGAGCCGTCTGCTGCTGGGCACTTCGCGCTACCCCTCGCCCGCGGTCTTGCAAGCCGCGGTGCAGCGAGCCCGGCCGGCCATGCTGACGGCCTCGCTGCGACGCCAGACGGGTGCGGCCGCAGCCGAAGCGTCGCAGGGTTTCTGGCAGCTGCTGCAGGCGCTGCAGGTGCCCGTGCTGCCCAACACCGCAGGCTGTCACAGCATCCAGGAGGTGATCACGACCGCCGAGATGGCGCGCGAGGTCTTCGGGACCGACTGGATCAAGCTGGAGCTCATCGGCGACGACTACACGCTGCAGCCCGACACGCTGAACCTGCCCGAAGCAGCCGACCGCCTGCTGCGCGCGGGCTTCAAGGTGCTGCCCTACTGCACCGAGGACCTGGTGCTTTGCCAGCGCCTGGTGGACGTCGGCTGCCAGGCCGTCATGCCCTGGGCGGCACCCATCGGCACCGGTCAAGGCCCCGTCAACCCCTACGCCATGCGCACGCTGCGAGAGCGCCTGGACGTGCCGATGATCGTCGACGCCGGCCTCGGCCTGCCCTCGCATGCCTGCCAGGTGCTCGAGTGGGGCTACGACGCGGTCTTGCTGAACACCGCCGTCGCGCTGTCCCAGGACCCGGTGGCCATGGCCGGCGCCTTCGCCGACGCCGTGGCCGCTGGTCGCGCCGCACGTCGCGCTGGCGCGATGCAAGCCCAGACCGCGGCCCAGGCCAGCACGCCGGTGCTGGGCACGCCGTTCTGGCACCAGGCATGACCCGCCGCGACCCGCCCAAGCATCCAACGGCCCCCTGATAAGCGCCCATGCCCGACACCCTCCCCGACGTCCTGAGCCGGACCATCCGAGCCGCCCACAGCCGCCTGCAGATCGGCCCGCCACAGCCCCGCGAAGCCTGCCTCGCCCCGACGGCCGCGGGCCTGCCCGACGTCGCCCGCGCCGCCCTCGCTGCGGCGCGCAGCCTGGGCTTTGTCGAACACGACGCCGCCGTCGTCGCACGGGCGTGGCAGGCGCGTTTCGACCGCACGGGTTGCACCGACCCCGAGATCTGGCCCGACGAGCCCGCCGACTTCGGTCTCGCACCCTGGCCCCGCGCCGAGGCCTTCGCGCCCTGCCCCAAAGCCCTGGGCCTGTATGCGGTGCTGCCCGATGCCCACAGCGTTGCGCACCTGGCGCAGGCCGGCGTGCCGACGCTGCAACTGCGCTTCAAGTCGCCCGACGTTGCCCAGGTGCGCGCGCAGGTCCGCGCCGCCGTCGCCGCCGTGCGCGGCACCGGGGCGCTGCTCTTCGTCAACGACCACTGGCGCGAGGCCATCGACGCCGGCGCCTATGGCGTCCACCTCGGCCAGGAAGACCTCGACCACGCCGACCTTGGCGCCATCCGCACCGCCGGCTTGCGCCTGGGCCTCAGCACCCACGGTTATGCCGAGATGCTGCGCGCAGACCGCCTGAGCCCCAGCTACATCGCCATGGGCGCGGTCTACGCCACGACGCTCAAGGACATGCCCACCGCGCCGCAGGGCCCGGCGCGGCTGGCCGCCTACGCCCGCCTGCTGCGCGACCATGCCCTGGTGGCCATCGGCGGCATCGACGAAGCCCGCTTCGCCGAGGTGCTGCCATCGGGCGTCGGTTCGGTGGCCGTGGTCCGCGCCATCGTCGCCGCAGCAGACCCGGCGGCTGCGGCTCGGCAACTGATGCAGGCCCTGCAAGCAGTGCCGCACAAGATCTTCGAACAGAGTTCGAGCCCCGGACCAAAAGGCTGTCTATAATCTATGGCTCTGCTCCTCGATAGCTCAGTCGGTAGAGCGCCGGACTGTTAATCCGTAGGTCCCTGGTTCGAGCCCAGGTCGAGGAGCCACCCAATAAGTGGCGTAAGTAGTTGATGCAAAAGGCCTTCTTCGGAAGGCCTTTATGCTTTCCGGGGTCTGAACCGGGTTTGATTGCGCATGTGTTTGCGCTTGCCACCGGGTCCGGCAGCCGCCGGACGCAGCGCCGCTGTACGCGCGCCTGGACTGCTTCGGCACCAGGTCCTGCTGTGTGTAGCAACGTCTCGTCCGGCCTCGCCCTCCCGGCTCAAGCCCGCACGGACCGCAGTCGTCGGTCGCAAGAACCCGGTGCGCCCGTGTTCGCTGGCACGACGCCTTAAAGCGTCCTAAAGCGTCCGCAGAACGCCGAGTTCCTAGACACGTCACCTTCAACCACTGGAGCTGACGACATGTCTGACCACACCCCCGCCGTCGCAGGCACCCGAGCTCACACGCTCACTCCCGCGATCGCCGCGACTTCCTTCCCCCACCGCAACCCGGTCACCTATCCCTGGGTTGCCGTGTACCAGCCGTCGCACCTGCTGCGTGGCCTGAGCCGGTCAGATCACGGGGTCAGTAGCTCACCAAGTGAGCCTGCTGAGCTTCATGCCTAATCAGGTTGCTTGATGACGTGAGTTGGTTCAAAGTATTCGTACCCCTTCAACTCCCAGGAAGCAATGAGACCAAGCGCAACGGTTGGCGAAATCGAGGACTTTGGCGAAGCAGCGTTCGTCCCGTTCCTGCGCCGGTTCGCGCTCATCAAGGAGTGGGCACAGCTCCTGGAGCACGCCCGCCGTGTCGACGCCTGCCGCGAGACGGGCCGGGCGTGGGGCTACACCTGCTGAAAAGCCAGGTGCCAGCCGTGCCAGCGCTTCAGTCCGCTGGCATGACCTCGAGGACGCGGGCTGCGGTCCGCAGCCCGCTCAGCACCGTGACGGCCACGTCGTCCGAGAACCCCGTCGGCAGTGCCCGCTGCACCTCGTCGATGACGGCCGGCGTGCGTTCAATGAGCTCCTGAATCAACGGCTCCGCGGTCTCGCCATAGCCAAAGCGCTTGGCCGTGCTGTTGAAGTGACGCCGCTGGATGCGTTCCACCTCGTAATGCCGGTTCTTCCCCACGAGGGCCATGGCGAGCTTGAGCTCGCGCGGCGACCACTGGTTGGGTCCATCTCCCATGACGGGATAGGCCGACATGACGTCGTACAGGGGCGTCAGCCGGTAGCGTCCGCCCGGGAGCAGGTGGATGCTGAAATTCTTGGCGTGGCCATCCGGCGCGCGGAGCATCCCAAACAGCACCTGCGAGGCCATCAGCGTGCGCAGGTCGCGCTCGGCGTCGACCGACTGCTGCAGAAGGTTGAACAGCACGCCCAGCCCTGGGCCGCCCTCGGCCTCGTACTTCACCAGCGGCGAGGTGCCCGTCGCCTGGCAGAAGTCCTCCTGCACCAGGCGCAGCAGCCGCTGGCCATCGCTGGAGACCACCCGGTCGAAGCGCTCGGCCACCAGCACGCGCTGCTGGCCAAATGACGCAATCTCCGCCTTGGGCACAGGCAAGCCGTAGGCCGCGAGCAGCTTCAGGCACAGCCATTCGTTGTCCACCGAGGTGCTGAAGTCGGCCTGCCGCCCGCCGACGAGTCCCAGCGGCAGCTTGAAGATGTGCGTGGTTGGCGTGGCGCCGCGCGGCTTCATCCAGCGGCCGTTCCATCGCAGGAAGGCGTCTTTTTCTTGTGCGCCGGCCAGCGAAATTCGGAAGTCGTCGTCTGGGTCGCGTGCCGCTCCGAAGCGGTCTGGCGTCACGACCTCGAGCAAGTGGTGCTCGATGGCGCCCTCATCCACCTCGATGCCCTCGACCCGGTCGTGCCCCTCGGGTGCCGCGCCCTCGGGCAGGAACTGCAGCGCGCCCACACAGTCGCGGCCGATGGCCGAGAGCAGGTCGAAGGCCTCGACCGACCCGGTCCGGAAACGCTCCGCTACCCGCTTGCGAATGGCCCGGCTGTCCGGCAGCAGGTTTTCGAAGTAGTGCTCGACCGAGGGGCCTTTGAGTGGCTCATCCCCCAGGCCGAAGGGCAGCGACAGTGACAAGGGGCGACCCACGGCTGACGCTCGCCAAGCGGGGGCGTACTGCAGCTCCATGTCGCCACGGGCGCCAACTGTCCAGCGTCCGACGTAAGTGCCATTGGCCCACAGGGCCAGGGTCTGGGTCTTGGAGCGGCGGGCCATCTCACCACTCCGGCGGCGTGGAGGCAGACCCAGGGGCCTGGGCGCCGCCTGCCTCAGGCGCTGTGGCCAAGCGCTGAGCCAGACTCAGCTCCAGCCCGACCACGGCGCACCAGGTCAGCAGTTGCTTGACGCTGAGCTCATCCGCGTGGCCCTCCAAGTGCGAGACGCGGTTCTGGCTCAAGCCCAGCCGCGCACCCACCTCGGCCTGCGTCAGGCCCCGCTGCTTGCGCGCGGCGCGCAGCAGCTGACCGAGCTGGGTCGCGGTCAGCAGGGGCTGGGCAGCAGAAGTTGGGGAGGAGCTTGAGGCGGCCATGGAGCATCTGTCTTTCAGATAAATGCAATGTATCCGTAAAACAGATACATCGCAAGTAGCTGTATTTCAGATACCATCTGCTGCCCGTGACAACTTCCTCCGATGCCACCTCGAAAGGCTAAAAGATAGACTTACACGGCATCGAGACGACCGAGTCCGCACGGCATGTTGATTGCGCAAATGATTGCGCATGAGGGTTCGGTTCGTCGGGGGTGTTTTGGCGCTCAAAAAGAGAAGCCCGTTTCGACGGGCTTTTTCTTTTCCCGGGTCAGCCGGTGTATCGGCGGGTGTAACAACATTTTTGTGTGGGCCGCCTTCAGCGGCAGCCCGCTACCGACGCAACCCGTGCAGTCGGGAGCCCCCTGCCCGGGCGCAGCCAGATCACCAGGCGGGCCGGCGGGGCGCAAGAGAAGGGTCGAAGCCATCGGTGGCGAGCTGCGCGCTACTTCAGGCGCTGCGCCTCCCACGCGAGCCCGCCCTCATCCACGGCCCCCTCCCCCCTCCCCGAACCACCCCCACCGCGCTCGCTCGACGAGATCCACGCCGCGGCCCCAGCCGCTGGCGGTCTCGAAGCGGCAGTCCAGCAGGCGCAGCCACCGGGAGGCCTCGGGCAGTTCGCCCTTCTCGGTGGTGATGCGCACGAGTCGCGGGGCCTCGTCGCCGGGGAAGGCGATCAACTGCACGGCGGCCTCGCGGGCCACGCCGGCGCGCACCACGGCCAGCGCGACGCGGCGCGCGAGCAGCGTGCCGGCCCGGTCGGGCTTCCAGAAGTCCTTGCCGCTGAGCGCGGTGCCGCCGATGGGCACGCGCGGGCCGTAGTGGTCCAGCAGCAGTTTCTTGCCAGACAGACCGTTGTCGCCCTCGGGGCCGCCGATGGAGAAGGTGCCGCTGCCGTTGACGACGAGTTCGTACGGCTTGGCAGCCTCCCGTGCCGCCGGCACGTCACGGCCCGGCCCCGCCTCGAACCCCGGCAGCCGGCGGGCCAGTTCGCACGCGGCCTCGCGCACGGCCTGCGCCGCGGCGCGGTGCAACGCCACGTCCCCCGCCTGCGCGAGCAGCGAGCAGGAGACGGCGTGCAGCCGCCAGGCGCTGGGCGCGCCGGCAGCCGACACCTCCTCCTCCAGCACCACCAGCACCTTGCCGTCCGGGCACAAGGCCAGCGGCGAGCGCACGAGCGCAAAGAGCCGCCGCGCCACCTCCCGCGCGAGCCACTGCTCGGGCGGGATGCAGCCGATGCCGGGCAGGTCCACCGCGTAGCCGGTGACGATCGACTGGTCGTCGCTGATGTGGCGGATGCGCTCCTCGCCGGGCACCAGCGGCTCGAGGCAGAGGTTGCCGCCCACGCCGATCTCGTGCGGGGCGGGCCGCCAGGGGCCGTCGTCCGAACCACAGCCCGCCCCGTAGCCGGCTGACTGGTACACCCCCTGCACGAGTTCGCGCAGCGGCAACCGGTCGGCCCCATCGCAGGCCAGGCGGCCGGTGAGGTAGACCTGATCGCGGTGCACGGCCACCTCGATGGCGCACAGGGCTTCGGGTTGCCTGAGTTGCGCGGCCTGCACCAGGGCGTCGGCCACGGCATCGGCCAGCTTGTCCGGGTGGCCGGGCAGCACCCACTCGGCGGCGCGCAGGATCACGTTGGGGTTCATGACGGTTCCTCCTTCACGGTCAGGCCTGGATGGGAAGGCGCACGCAGGCGTCCGCATACGGCGCCAGCGCGCGCTCGTCCGGGTACTCGCCCAGGTACCCGACGCCCAGCCGGGCGGCCCGCAGCACCGCGGCGCCTGCGGGCCCGGCCTGACCCACGTAGCCGTCGGTGAGCACCACGGCGCGGCGCACCCGGTGGTGCGCCATGTGGCGCGTGACGCACTGGATGTCCGTGCCGCCGGTGCTGCGGCAGACCCCGGCTCGCATCTGCGCGGGCGTGACCTCGGCCACCTCCGTGGAAAACAGGTGGACCTGCGGGTGCACGAGCGCCTGGCAGTCGAGCACCGCCCCGTAGAGCGGGCCCTTGATGCCTTCCATGCTGCCGGAGACGTCCACGTACACGTGCACGCGCTCCTGCACCGGCAGCCTCTGCAGGGCGGGCACCTCGCCCCGGTAGAGCAGCGGTGTGAGGCCGAGCGCGCGGCAGGTGGTGGCGCGCCGGTCCGGCACGGGGATGGGGGTCTCCACCGCCAGGGGGGCGGGCACCCAGCGGCGCACGCTGCGCTGCGCGGCGCCGCCCCGGGCCACGCGGCAGATCAGGTCGCGCAGCAGTCGGCGGACGCCAGGCGGGCGGTGCACCTGCAGCCGGCTGTCGCGCAGAAGCTCCTGCAGCGAGGTGCCCTTGATCGGGTCGGGCGGGGCCGGCCAGTGGCGCACGATCTCGGCCACGCCTTGCGCGAAGGCGCCCGCGCTCGCGCTCGAGAGGTCGGGCTCGCCCTCATGGTTGCCGAGCAGCGGCACGCCCTCGAGTGCCTTCTCGCGCCGGTCGAGGAAGGCGCGCAGCACGTGGCGAACGTCCTCGTAGCTCGCACCCTCGGGGCTGTAGAGGCTCTGGTAGACCTGCCGCGCCGGGCCCATGCCCCGCGCCTCCAGGGCCGGGGGTACCGGCACGAGGCGGACCCGCGGGTCCCAGCCCTCGGGCGGGCGCAGCAGGCAGGCCGGGAAGGCGTCGTCGGCGTAGAAGTCCCGAAACAGCGCCGTGTAGGCGGGCTGCGGGAACATGCGGCACAGCAGCGCGTTGATGACCGCGTCGAAGACGAAGTTGTCCGTGGGCGTGGGGCCCGACAGGCGCCGCGTGTGGCCGAGCAGCACGTGGTGGATCTCGTGCAGCACCAGCATCATGAGCTTCTCGGGCGTGGCCGCGTGCTGGGCCACGAAGGCGGGGTTCACCAGCAGCCGGGGCTGCGCGTGGCACTCCACCGCGGCCGTGGGGACCGTGTCGGTCTCCACCACGTCCAGGAGGCGCAGCAGGCCGGCCAGCGCATAGCGGCCGGCGGGCAGGCACTCGAACAGGCGGTCCTTGAGGGTCGTGGGCGTTGCAGGCCCTGCATCGGTGCGTGGTGTTCGCCCAGAACCCGTTCGGGCTGAGCTTGTCGAAGCCCCTCGCTGGCGCTTCGACGCGCATGTCCTGAGCAGCGTCGAAG
>CAIRBF010000062.1 GCA_903876715.1 uncultured beta proteobacterium | reverse complement strand
CGGGGCCGGCATCCCGCCACGCGTTGCCATCGGCAGTGGCGGCAGGTTGAGGGTCAGCGCAGGGGCGCCGCCGGGCGGACCGATCACCACCGAGCGGGCGTCGACCTGCTGCAACACCCAGTCGCCGTCGACGACCTCGCCTAGGCGGAAGCTGCGCGCCGGTTTGCCGTCGATCGCCAACAGTGCCAGGCTGCGCGAGGCAGCCCCGCCGTCCTGCAGCGCTGCGATGCCCAGCAGCTTGAAGCGGGCGTCTGCGGGCGCAGGCGCCGCACGGCCCGCGCCGGACGCCTCGGCGCCGCCGCCGAGCAAGCGTGTCAAGTCTGCCGGGGCGAGCGCCGACGCACGGCTGGCGGCGATGCCTGCCTCGGGTGTGGGCGCGCCCGGCACGAACAGACGCAGGCCCCAGAAGACCGCGGTGGCGGCCACCGCTGCCCAGGTGAGGAAAGCCACTGCGCCTGCTGCCATCGGGCGATTATGATGGTCTGGACGGGGCCTTCGCCATTCCCACGTGAGGCTGCGGTGTCAGTGCCAGGCGGAATGTTGCGTCCGGCCTGACGACGCTCAAGCCGTGCGCGCCACGGTGCCTTGCGGCCCGCCCCTGCCTCGACGACGGAGCCTGCCTTGAACCGCTGGAACCCTGCCCGCCCGCTTCGCCGCCGCTTGCAGCGGCCGGCCTCCCGTGCCGCGCGCGGCTTCACGCTGATCGAGATCATGGTCGTGCTCGTGATCATCGGTGTGCTCGCGGCGCTGATCGCGCCCAATGTGCTGGACCGCGCCGCCGATGCCCGGGTGACGGCGGCGCGCACCGACGTGAACAACCTCGTCCAGGCGCTGAAGCTCTACAAGCTGGACAACCAGCGCTACCCGTCCGCTGACCAGGGCCTGGAGGCGCTGGTGCGGCGTCCGGAGGCGGGTGCGCCGGCGCCGAACTGGAAGCCCTACCTGGACAAGCTGCCCGCCGACCCTTGGGGCCGTCCCTACCAGTACCTGAACCCGGGCCTGAAGGGCGAGATCGATGTCTTCAGCTTCGGTGCCGACGGGCAGCCCGGCGGCGAAGGCCGCGATGCCGACGTGGGTTCCTGGCAGTAGCCGGCCTCGGGCCGCGCATGCGCGCTGCGGCAGCAGCCGGGGCTTCACGCTCGTGGAGTTGCTGGTTGTCGTGGCCATCGTGGCAATCGCGTCGGCGGCCGTCTCGCTCGCGATGCGGGACCCTGACGCGCGCTTGCTGGAGCGCGAGGGCGCGCGCCTGGCCGTGCTGCTGGAGGCTGCGCGAGCCGAGGCCCGCGCGGCCGGGCTGGCCGTGGTCTGGGTGCCCTCATCGGCACGGCTGCCCGCCGCGGCGCAGCCTGCGCAGGCTGATGACTTCCGCTTCGTCGGCCTGCCCGCGCGGCTGGAGCTGCCGCGGCATTGGCTCGAGCCGGGCCCACAGGCCCAGGTGCTCGGCGCGCGCGAGATCCGGCTCGGGCCCGAGCCGCTGATCGGTGCGCAACGCATCGCGCTGTCGCACGGCCGCCAGCGTCTGGTGCTCGCCACCGACGGCTTGGAGCCTTTCTCCGTCGCGCCGCAAGCGGCCGCGGAGGCGGTGCCATGACGGGGCGGGCAGCGCGGCGGGCAGGCGTGGTGGCGGTGTCCCGCAGCCCGGGCCGCGCGCGCCACCGCGGGTTCACGCTCGTCGAGGTGCTGGTGGCGCTGGCCATCGTCGCGGTGACGCTGGGTGCCGGGCTGCGGGCAGCCGCTGCCGTGACCGACGGAGCCCGGCGTCTGGCCGAGGTGACGGCCGCGCAGTGGTGCGCCGACAACCAGATCGCCGAGATGCGCCTGTCGGGCGAGTTCCCCGGCGTGGGCGACGCCGACTTCCGTTGCCAGCAGCTCGGGCGGTCCTATGCCGGCAGCCTGCGCACGCGCCCGACGCCGAACCCGAACTTCCGCCGTGTCGATGCCACGGTCCGGGACGAGGACGGGCGCACGCTCGTCACGTTGACGGCGATCCTGGGGCGGCCTTGAGGCGCTGCGCTCATCCCGTGATGGCGTGCCCGCATCGCGTGCGCGCCGCCCGCACCGCGCGCATCGGTGGCGCGCGTGGCTTCACGCTCGTCGAGGTCCTGGTCGCGCTGGCGGTGATGGCGCTGCTGGCGTCGCTGGCTTGGCAGGGGGTCGACGTGATGTCGCGCTCGCGCGCGGCGGCCGAGGAGGCCGCGCAACGGGCTCTGCGCCTGTCCACCGCCGTGGCGCAATGGGAGCAGGACCTGCAGGCTGTGCTGCCCACGGGGCGCGTGCCGGCGTTCGGCTTCGACGGCGCGACGCTGCGTCTGACGCGTGAGACCCCGCAGGGCGTCCAGGTCGTGGCCTGGAGCTGGCGTGGCGGCGCCTGGACGCGCTGGGCCGGGCCCGCGGCCACGCGCGACGACGAACTGCGCGCCGCCTGGCGGCTCAGCCAGGAGCTGATCGGCGGCGAGCCGGGCACCGTGCGCCTGCTCGACGGCGTGGTCGGCGTGCGTCTGGCCTGCCATCGCGGCGGCTGGAGCAATTGCCAGTCGTCAGGAGACCGGACCGGCACGCTGGCGCCCGATGGCCAGGACGAGAAGTTGCCGCGCGCGGTTCGGATGGCGATGGACCTGCCGCAGGGCGAGCTCGTGCGCGTCGCCTGGCTGCCGCCCCAGCCATGAGCAGGCCTGGCGTGTCACCGAGGCGGACCCGCGCGCGGGCGCCGCGCCAGCGAGGCGCGGCCTTGCTGCTGGCGCTGCTGCTCGTCGCGCTCGTGGCCACCCTGGCGTCGGGCATGGTGTGGCAGCAGTGGCGAGCGGTGCAGGTCGAGGCCGCCGAGCGCGCGCGGGCGCAGGCGGCCTGGATCCTGGACGGCGCGACCGAATGGGCGCGCCTGATCATGCGCGAGGACGGACGCACGAGTTCCACCGACCACGGCGCCGAGCCTTGGGCGACGCCGCTGGCCGAGGCCCGGCTGTCCACTTTCCTCGCTGCCGAGCGCGACAGCGGCGCCGACAGCGACTTCGACGCCTTCCTGTCCGGCTCCATCCGGGACGCGCAGGCGCGCTACAACCTGCGCAACCTGGTGGATGCGGCCGCTGGCCGGGTGGTGGCGGACGAACTGCGCACGCTCGAGCGGCTGTGCGCGGCCCTCGGCTTGGGCGCCGATGTGCCGGCCCGTATCGGGGCGGCGCTGGCGCAGGCCTGGGGCCCGGCCGCCCAGGCAGCGCCCGACCGCCCGCTGCCCGTGAGCCGCTTCGAGCACCTGGCGTGGTTGGGGGTGGAGCCGGCCGCGGTCGAGGCGCTGCGGCCACACGCCGACGTGCTGCCGCGGCCGGCGCCGCTGAACCTGAACACCGCCAGCCGCGAGGCGATCGCAGCGGTGCTCGGCATCGACGCGGGCACGGCGGAGCGTCTCGCGCAGCGGCGCCAGCTGCGTGCCTTCGAGTCGTTGGCCCAGGTGCGCGAGGAGCTGCCCGGCAATGTCGAGCTGTCCGAGACGCGCGTGGCACTGGCCAGCAGCCATTTCGTCGTCGTCGGCCGGCTGCGCCTGGAGGAGAGGGTGCTCGAACAATCGGCCTGGCTGTACCGCAACGCAGGCCGGGTGGTGGTCGAAGGTCAACGGCGCCAGGCGACCCTGGCCACGTCGCCCTGAGCCTGCGCCCGGCGGCTGCGGCGCGGCGGTCGCTGAGGCCGAGGTTCGAAGCCTTTGCCTGACTGCCTGGCTGCCCGTCCGCCTAGTGCATTCTTCCCGGTGGCCTGATCACCTGCAGCGCGCAATTCGCAGCGCGCGGACTTGCGCGGCCGTGGCTCCTGGACGGTGATTCAGGGCTTACAGTGCGCAGCGAATGTCTGTCCTCATCGTCCTGATTCCTGCCCAGCGCGCAGCCGGTGCGGGACCGTCGCCTGCAGCCGAGCCGGGCTCGCAGACGCCTGCGGCCGTAGTCTTGCAGGAGGAATGGGACTGGGTCCTTTCGGCCGATGGCGCGGCGGTGTCCGCGCGGGGGCGGGGACGCGCAGCGACGCTGCCGGCGGCCGACTCGCTGGTGCTGGTGGTCGACGCCGCCGCGCTGGCCTGGCACCGGATCGAACTGCCCCGGGTGGCGGCGACGCGCTTGCGCGCCGCGCTGGAAGGCGTGCTCGAAGAGGCTTTGCTGGAGGAGCCGGCGCAGACGCATCTGGCCCTCGAGCCCGGGGCCATGCCGGGGCAGCGGGCCTGGGTCGCCGCGCTGCGCCGGGACCTGCTCACGGTGGCGCTGGCGGCGTTGGAGGCTGCGGGCCGCGACCCCGACCGGGTGGTGCCGGCCTGGATGCCGGGCCCGGGGCGCCAGGGTCATTTCAGCGCCCCGGAGCGAGCCGAGGGCCAGGTCCGCTTGGCGTGGTCGGGGCCTGACGGCGCAGTGGTGCTGCCCTTGCGCGGCGCTGGCGCGCGCGCACTGGTCGGTGGCGACAGCGGCTTCGGCACGGCCGCGGCAGCGGGCGCGGGTGGCAATGCGCAGCCGGTCGGCTGGAGCGCCACGCCGGCCGCCGCGGCCGCCGCCGAGCGTTGGCTCGGCGCGCCCGTGCCGCTGGTCGACGAGGCCGAATTCGCGTTGCGGGCGGCGGTATCGGGGTGGGAACTGCGCCAGTTCGATCTGGCGCCACGGCGGCGCGGCTGGCGCCGTGCAGCAGCATGGTGGCGCGCCTGGCGCGGGCCGGTCTGGCGGCCCGTGCGGGTGGGGCTGGCCTGCCTGGTGGCGGTTCAGGTGCTCGGCCTGAACGCCTGGGCCTGGCAGCAGCAGCGCGTGATCGCCGAGCGCCAGCAAGCGCAGCAGGCCCTGCTGAAGAGCGCCCATCCGCAGGTGCGCGCGGTGCTCGATGCGCCCTTGCAGATGCAGCGCGAGACGGCGACGCTGCGCGCGCGCGCCGGACAGGCCGGCGAGGCAGACCTGGAGGCCGCGCTCGCGGCGGCGGCGCAGGCTTGGCCGCCGGGCGTGGCGCCAGCGCAGTCGCTGCGCTTCGAGCCCGGCCGCCTGGTGCTCGCCGTGGGCGCATGGACCGAGGCCCAGCAGCGCGATTTCCGCGAGCGCCTGCGCCCCATGGGGTGGGCCGTCGACGGTGCGGCTGGGCGCCTGACCTTGACACGCGCGCCGGTGTCGCGCGCTGGGAGCTGAGGCCATGCCGGACCTGTTCGCCGGGCCGCTGTCGCACGACGCCTTCCCGTCACGCACGGCCGGCCGCTTCGGGCCGTGGCGCGCGCGGGCGGCGCAGCGCTGGCAGGTTCTGGCTGCGCGCGAGCGCGCGGCGGTGCTGCTGGCGGCGGTCGTGCTCGGCGCCGGCGTGCTGTGGGGCGTG
>CAIRBF010000061.1 GCA_903876715.1 uncultured beta proteobacterium | reverse complement strand
GATGAACATCGGGATCGCCAGCAGCGACTCCCGGTTGACCGCGGTCCAGATGTCATCGATCAGGTAGGTGAGGTCCGCCCGGCCCCAGAACAGGTGGACGTATGCAGCGCTGACGATGAGGATGAGGATGACGCTCTGCCGAAGCACCAGCAGCAGCAGGACGAGTGCCAGAAGCCCGAGCGCTGTCATGGTCTATTCCGATATCGTGGGCTCGGGCTTGGTTTGGGGGCTGATCGCGAACACCAGATGGCGCAACGCGCACGAGAAGAACGCGTACGGGATGACGATCTGTATCGTCCACAGCGGCCAATAGATGATGGGTGCGAGGTCCTTGTTGGCAAATGTGTCCGACAAATAGAGCGTGGCCACGAGGCCGATGCCGCAGAAGAGCAGGGCGGAGACCCCATCGCCCAGCCTGGCCACCTGGTGGTGCCAGGCCGCGGGGAGCCACTTGTCTGCGAATTGCGGTCGCAGATGGGCATTCGCGGCCGTGGCCAGGACCATGCCGAAGAAGGAGGCGTATACGGCGGCGAAGACGGCCAGGGTCTCAGCGCTTCCCAGTGACTTGGAGAAGAATTCGCGCGACGCCATGCTGGCGATCAGCAGGCCGGTCACGATCAGGTAAGCGATGGCGGCAAGCGCCGCCTCCACCCGGTTCAACCATGAGACCAGCCTGAGCACGGGAGGACTCGCTGGGCAGCGCGATCAGCCGCCACAGGCTTTCACGGCGGCCTGGATCCTGGCCCAGATCGGCACGGCACTCGGGCCGATCGACTTGACCAGCTCTTCCTGCGCCTTGGCGCCGCGGGCACGGAACTCGGCCAGTTCTGCGCCCTCGGGTCGGTAGACCATGACGCCGTCCTTGCCCGCCGCTCCCTTCAGCAGCGCCTCCTGGGTGTCACGGATGCTCTTGCGCAAGGCGTTGACCTCCTTGCCCATCTCGAGCATGGAGTCCTTCTGCTCCCGCGTCAGCCTGTCCCAGCTTCTCTTGCTCATCACGACGGTGCCGATGTCGTGATGAGACGGCAGATAGGTGACGTGGGGGCCGATCTTCTGGTAGCCGACCGATAGGCCGAACACCGTCGAGTTGTGGATCGCATTCACCTGCCCCGTCTGCATCGCGGGCACCGTGTCCGATCCTGCGAGTGGAACGGCGATGGCGCCGGCCTCGTTGAAGTACAGCGGGTAAGGCGCGCTGGGCGCCACGCGGATCTTCATCCCCTTGATATCCGCGACCGTCCTGATCGGGGTCTTGGAGTAGAGCGCTGGGAAACCGACTTCCATGTAGGAAAGCAGCACCACGCCCTTGGCTTCCAGCAAGGGACCGAAGATGGGCTTGACGTGGTTATCGAAGACGCAGTCCGATTGCGCCGCGTCCTTGAACAGAAATGGCGCTGCCAGCAGGGAAAACTCGGGGACGATCAGTGAAGTGGCGGTGTTGGACTGCCCTGCGATATCGATCCGGCCGCGAATCAACTGGCGCACCACCGTGGGTTCGTCGCCGAGTTGGGAACTGAAGAACATGTCGATCTTCAGCGACCCCTTCGCCGCTGTTTCAGCCGCCTGCTTGCGGTTCAGAAAGTGCGCGCCCCAGGGCGTTCTCTCAGGCGCAACGGTTGCATATTGGAGTTCGGTCACCTCGGCGGCAAGGGCGGGGCCCGCAGACATCAATGCAGCGGTCAGGACGGACAGTGCTTTGAAGTTCATGATGCTCCTCTCGATGTTCTGGCAACTGGCGGACACAACAAGGCTCGAAGGGCATCTCACGCCCCGCAACCTTTCCTGAGTCACGCCGCCCAGCCCTGCGATCGCGCTGTTCGGTCATCAGCCGGCTCTGATGGGGACCCCGGCGGCCGACCCGTGACTACGAGAAGATCATGCGCCTGACCTGAAAAATTGTCAATACTATTGATATGAATGAGGTTGGGGCGCGAATGGATCATGTGCCGGTATCGGTGGGGTCTGGCGTCGGATGGCGCTTCTTCTGCAGCAGCCAACCGCGATCGCTCTCGTCGAGCATGCACCACAGGACCCGCCAGAAGTCGCGCACTGCGAACTTGCCGCAGGTGCGGTAGACGCGATCGAAGCGCTCATACTGCATGCGCATCAGGTCCTCGAAGACAGCGTTTCCTTTCGGCGTGGCGTGAAGTTCCCGTCTGCGCTGGTCCGAGGGCGACCGGCGTTGCTCGACGAGTTCCAGCCGCACCAGATCCGTGAGCGCCTTGTGAATGTTCTGGTTCGTCACCCGAAGGAACGAGAGCACCTCTGCCACCGAGCAGCCGGGCTTCTTGACAGCCACGTAGAGCAGCCGGTGATGGATCCTTCCGAGGCCGTGCTTCTTCAGTTGTATCGCCGTGTCTTCGGCGGTGCACAGGTGCACCAGGAACAGCAGTTCCGTGGTCTGGAACAGGGTGGCGTCGCCGATCGCGGCGTCCGGGCCGTCACCCTGGAACCAGGCCTTGTCTTCGAACAGGTACTCGTCTGCGGCCCGCAGATCCGACGACCCTTTCATGCTTGATCCCTCCATGTTGCGAGATGTGTCGCAGTCGATGTGCTGCGACCTCGGTGATGGGCCGGCAGGCCACCGCCCCATCGATGGGCCACCATGACGGTCTTCGAATGTTTATCAATCATATTGATGTAAATGGTCTGTTGCTCTAGACTGCGGGGCCGCGCGGCTACCCACGACGGGCTGCGGTCGTGGCGTGGTTCGCGCGGCTGCGCGATGTTGCGCAGTATCTTCAAGCCAACGCGAGGACTCCGGCCGAATGCCAGCGCCAACCGTCGACGTCTTGATCATCGGAGCCGGTGCGTCGGGGGCCGCCGTGGCCTGGAGCCTGGCCGAAACCAGGATGAGGATCGTCTGCCTCGAACAAGGTATGGCCGTGGACCCGATGAAGTTCCCGGCGACCGGAATGGACTGGGAGGCGCGCCGCGCGGGTGACTTCAACATCAGCCCGAACCACCGCAAGCGGCGGGAAGACTACCCGGTCAACGATGACGATTCGCCCATCAAGATCGCGAACTACAACGGGGTCGGCGGCAGCACGGTTCTCTACGCGGCGCACTTCCCGCGCATGCACCCTTCCGACTTCCAGGTGCGATCTCTCGACGGCGTGGCGGACGATTGGCCCATTTCCTACACCACACTCGAGCCGTATTTCTCAGAGAACGACCGGATCATGGGCGTGGCCGGTCTCGCCGGAGATCCTGCCTACCCCAAGGACAAGACGCCGCTCATGCCGCCCCTGCCGCTCGGACGGGCTGGTGCAGCCTTGGCCAGAGGCTTCAATCGGCTGGGCTGGCATTGGTGGCCCTCCGATATGGCGATCGCCTCGCAGGATCACGAAGGGCGGGCCCGGTGCATCAACCTGGGCGCCTGCGTCAGCGGCTGCGCGCAAGGCGCCAAGGGCAGTGTGGATGTCACCTACTGGCCGCAGGCCTTGCGCCGGGGGGTCGAACTGCGCACCGGTTGCCGCGTCCGCGAGATCACGGTCGACCGCGAGGGCATGGCCTCGGGAGTGGTGTACTCCGATGCCAAGGGGCAGGAGCATGCGCTGGGCGCCCACGTGGTGATCGTCGCGGCCAATGGTGTCGGGACGCCGCGCCTGCTGTTGAATTCGAAATCGGCCGCGTGTCCCGAGGGGCTCGCCAACAGCACGGGGCTCGTAGGCAAGAACCTGATGTTGCATCCGTATGCGGCGATCCAGGGCGTCTTCGATGAACCGTTGGACGGCTACAAGGGCCCGCACAAGTGCATCCAGAGCCACCAGTTCTACCGGACCGACCGTGCCCGAGGATTCGTTCGCGGTTACAGCTTCGAGACCTCGCGCGGCATGGGGCCGGTTGCGACCGCCACGACCGGCTTCGAGAAGGGCTTGCTCCCGTGGGGTGAAGGACACCACGACAAGTTCCACGCCTTGTTCAACCGGGTCACCAGCCTGGCCGCAGTGTGCGAAGACTTGCCGGAAGAGCGCAACCGCGTCACGCTGGATCCGACCCTGACCGATTCGGATGGCATCCCGGCGCCGCGCATCAGCTACACCTTGAGCGAGAACAGCGCGAGGATGCTCGATCACGCCGTGGCGCGCGGCATCGAGGTCCTGCGGGCGGCCGGAGCGACGGACGTGTTCACGACCGCGCCAGTACCGTTTGCTGGTTGGCACTTGCTGGGCACCGCGCGAATGGGTCTGGACGCCTCTCGGTCGGTAGTCAACGAGTGGGGACGCGCTCACGACGTGAAAAACTTGTTCATCGTCGATGGCAGCGTCTTCGTGACCGGGGGGGGCGTGAACCCCACCAGCACCCTGCAGGCCACTGCGCTGTACATCGCAGACCAGATCAAGACGCGGCTGGCCAACCTCTTTGACTGACACCATGGCGACGTCCGGTCCTTGGCCTCCTGCCGACGTGGCGGGTGACTTCACGCTCGAAGAGTCCTGGGCGCTGGTGGCCCTCGTCGCGTGCATCATTCCCGCAAGTCCCCGGCGCGGGCTTCCGTCGGCGGCGGACCCGGCCATCCTGCGTGTGATCCTCGATGCGGCGTCTAAACAGGCCGCAGAGTTGTCCTCGGCGCTGCGTGGGTTCGCAGGCCTGGCGCGCGATGATCCTCACCAAGCTTGCGCGGCGTTCCGGCAGCGCTTTCCCGAGGCTGCTCGCACATTGCAGATGCTGACGGCACAAGGCTACTACGGGGACCCGCGCGTGATGCGGGCCCTCGGTATGGAAGCCAGGCCGCCGTTTCCCAGGGGCTTCGAACTGGAGCAGGGGGATTGGACCTTGCTCGACCCGGTCAGGGCACGTCCTGCCTTCTAGCCGGAATGAGTCGAACTGCGCGGCGCGGTGTGACTCCAGGAACCCCCCGGGATCGTCGCCTCCAACGACCTGAGCTTCCAACACCTCAACAGCGGCAACCCGGAGCCGACACCATGCCAAGACTCACCAACGTCAGACCCTTCGTCGTCGCAACACCGCCGCCGCACAAGGGGGGGCGCCATTGGTACTTCATCAAGCTGGAGACCGACACCGGGCTCGAGGGCTGGGGTGAGACGGCCATACTCAGCACGCTGAACGGCTTGAGTGGCGCGTACCTGGAACTCGTCAAGAACATCTTCTCCACCTATCTCGAAGGAGAGGATGCCCTGGACCGGGAACACCTCTTCAGCAAGCTGTATTCGGGGCTGACCTACCAGCATCCGGACTACGTCATGCTCGGCGTCATCAGTGCCTTTGACACGGCGCTTTGGGACATCGCCGGAAAGCACTACAAGACGCCGGTGTACAACCTGCTCGGAGGCCGGGTTCGCGAGCGGATCCGCAGCTACACCTACATCTACGACCCGCACGGCCATCAGGGTCCGCAGGAAACGGTGAGGATGTGGACCCAGGAGCCGGAGCGCCTGGCAGAGATCGCGCTCCAACTGGTCGACCAGGGTTTCACTGGCCTGAAGTTCGACCCCCTCATCCAGAACAAGAGTGCACAGCGTACCTTCAGGCCCTGGGACTTGTCACAGGCTGAACTGGGGCACGCGGATCGAGCAGTGGCCGCCATCCGAGCCGCAGTGGGTGAGCGGGCGGACATCCTGATCGGCACGCATGGTCAGATCACGCCCGCCGCGGCGATCCGGCTGGCGGCGAGGCTGGAGAAACATGACCCGCTCTGGCTGGAAGAGCCCTGTCCGCCGGAGAACTACAGCGAGATGGGCAAGGTCGCTCGCTCGACGCGCATACCTATTGCCACCGGCGAGCGGCTGGTTACCGTGCACGAATTCCAGCAGATCTTCGCCGAGAAGGCCTGCGCGGTCGCTCAGCCCGATCTGGGTAGCGCGGGCGGTATCACGGCAGTCAAAAAGATCGCCGCCCTTGCCGAAGCGAACTACGTCCTCATGGCACCGCATGTTTGGGGCGGACCCATCATCACGGCCGCGGCACTTCAGATCGACGCCAGCATCCCCAACTTCCTGATCCAGGAAAGCATAGGCACGTCGAGTGGATTCTTCAACGAGATCGTCAAGCAGCCACTGATCTGGGAGAACGGTGATTTCGTCGTCACCGACCGACCTGGCATCGGGGTCGAAGTCGACGAGACAAGCGTGGAGAGGTATCGAGCCTCGTAGGCGACGATGCTCACCGCTGCGTTGCCGCGATGGCGCGCAGCAGTCCGGTGACATGTCGCCCGGACCGGCTGTCGCGCAGGCCATCGCGCCAAGAGCCGTGTTGGCCCCCCACGCCGCCGCCGTCGGCGCCAAGCGTGGTGTAGGGCGTCGGAACCGCCCGTGTTCCCCGGTTTCGTCAGGCCATCCCGCTCGGAAAATTCTGGTCTTCGCCCGCAGCAAGAGACCAGAGGCTTCGAATGCGCCACAACCAACCGGTCACGCAACGCGAGTACGAGTTCCCGGACGACGTGACCCTGATGTCGGTCACCGACACACAAAGCTACATCACCTACGCAAACGAGGCGTTCATCGAGGTCAGTGGCTTCGAGCGTGAGGAACTCATGGGGCAGCCGCACAACCTCGTGCGCCACCCTGACATGCCACCCGAGGCCTTTGCAGACATGTGGGCCACCCTCAAGAGCGGCCAGTCCTGGACGGCGCTGGTGAAGAACCGCCGCAAGGACGGTGATCATTACTGGGTGCGCGCCAATGCCACGCCCATCGAACGCGAAGGGCAGGTTTGCGGGTACATCTCGGTGCGCACCAAGCCCAGGCGCGACGAGATCGGTGCGGCGGAGGACCTCTATCGCCGCTTCCGGGAGGGGCGAGCGCGCGGGCTGGGCTTCCGCAAGGGATTGATCGTGCGCACCGGCGCCCTGGCCTGGACCTCCGTTTTCGCCCGGATGCCGGTGCGCTGGCGTATCCGGCTGGCTTGCGCGATGGCCGCGCTGATCGCCGCGGGCCCGCTGGGGCTGCTGGACCTGTCTGCCGTGCAGTGGGGCGCCGGCGCCGCCGCCGCGCTGCTCGGGGCGCTGGCCGCCTGCGTGATGCTCGAGCGCCAGCTGGCCGGTCCGATCGCAGCCATCCTCGCCCACGCCCAGTTCGGCGCCAACAGCTTCCAGGCGTCCAACGTCCATCTGCCCCGCATCGACGAGATCGGGATGCTGATGCGCGTGGTGAATCAGTCGGTGCTGAACCTGCGCGTGCCGATCAACGATCTCGCCCGGCGCGCGCGGGTGCTCGACCGCAGCAGCGGTGAGATCTCGCAGGCCAGTGGCGACCTGTCCAGCCGCACCGAAGCGCAGGCCAGTGCGCTCGAGCAGACGGCGGCCAGCATGCAGCAACTGGGCGCGACCGTGAAGCAGAACGCCGACAACGCCCAGCAGGCCAACCTGCTGGCCAAGAGCGCTTCCGAGGTCGCGGCCAAGGGCGGGCAGGCGGTGTCGCGGGTGGTCGGCACCATGAAGGACATCAGCAGCGCCAGCCGCCGGATCGCAGACATCATTGGCGTCATCGACGGCATCGCGTTCCAGACCAACATCCTGGCCCTCAATGCCGCGGTCGAGGCGGCCCGCGCCGGGGAGCAGGGCCGCGGGTTCGCAGTGGTCGCCAGTGAGGTCCGTTCGCTGGCGCAACGCAGCGCCGAGGCGGCCAAGGAGATCAAGTCCCTGATCACCGCCAGCACCGAGCAGGTGGAGCAGGGCAGCGCGCTGGTCGACGCCGCCGGCACGACGATGCAGGAGGTCGTCTCGAGCATCCGCCGGGTCACCGACCTCATGGGCGAGATCAGCGCGGCCAGTGCCGAGCAGAGTTCCGGCGTCTCCCAGGTCGGCGACGCCGTTGTCCAGATGGATCAGGGCACGCAACAGAACGCCTCGCTGGTCGAGGAGATGGGCGCGGCGGCGATCGCGCTCAAGCAACAGGCCCAGGACCTGCTCGACACCGTCAACGCCTTCAAGATCTGAGTGGCCGGTCGACTGGTCGGCCGGTCGGCTGACCCGCGTCCCCCGGCGCTTGCCGGAGCGGCCTTCAACCGCGGCCGAACCTGCGCAGCACCTGGGGCGCGATCCGCTCGATTGGCAGCACCTCTGTCGCCGCCCCTAGGGCGATCGCCTCGCGGGGCATGCCGAAGACCACGCAAGTCTTTTCGTCCTGGGCAAAAGTCTCGCAGCCCGCCTGGCGCATGGCCAGCAGACCCGCTGCGCCGTCGCGGCCCATGCCGGTCAGGATGACACCGATCGCGTTGGCACCCGCATGGCGGGCCACCGAATGGAACAGCACGTCCACCGACGGCCGGTGGCCATTGCAGGGGGGCTGCGACGACAGGGTGGTGACGTACTGGGCGCCGTTGCGCTTGAGCAGCAGGTGCGCGTTGCCTGGAGCGATGTAGGCGTGACCGGGCAGCACACGCTGGCCCTCCTCGGCCTCGCACACGCTCAATCGGGTTTCGCGGTCCAGCCGGGCGGCGAAGGTGCGGGTGAATCGCTCAGGCATGTGCTGGACGATCACGACGCCGGGAGCGTCGGGCGGCAGCGCCAGCAGGAAATCACGGATGGCTTCGGTGCCGCCGGTCGATGCGCCGACTGCGATCAGCTTCTCGGTCGACAGGAGCGGACGCCGGGTCACCGCGCCCGCGGCTGTCGAGGGCTCCTGCGGCGCCAGCGCGGGCGCGGGTGACCGCGGTCGCTGCTGTACCCGGGCCGAGGCCGCGGCGCGCAGCTTGGTCACGATCATCTCGGCGTAATCGTTCATCCCCTGCTCGATCGAGAACTGCGGCTTGGCGACGAAGTCGACCGCGCCCAGCTCGAGCGCGCGCAGCGTCAGTTCGCTGCCGCGCTGGGTCATGCTCGAGATCATCACCACCGGCGTGGGCTTCAGCGCCATCAGACGCTCGAGGAAGTCGAGGCCGTTCATCTGCGGCATCTCGATGTCCAGGGTGATCACGTCGGGGTCGAGCTCGCGGATGCGCTCGCGGGCCACCAGCGGGTTGGGCGCGGTTGCCACCACCCGCATGTCCGGCGTCGCGTTGATGATGGCGCTGAGGACCGAACGAATCAGCGCCGAGTCGTCGACCACCACCACGGAGATCGGTTTCATGGCCAGGCCGCTCAGTCGAACAACTCGACGCTGCCCGAGGTGGGGCCGCTCGATACACGCCGCCGGTACTGCTGCTCGGTCTCGAGCAGCGTGGCGGGCGTGTTGGTCGCCAGGCGCTTGACGCGCGCTTCGCCGGTGGCGGGGAAGTAGGCCACCTTGCGCGCCTGGTTGCCCCCGAGGTCCTGGGCCATCAGGGGGATGCCCTCCACCCGCAGGAACTCGACCACAAACTCGCAGTTGCGCACGCCCACGTTGCGTTCGTTCAGACCGCGCAGCACGTTGGCGCCGCCGAAGACCTTGGCCTGCAGCCGGTTGCGGCGCGCGCCCATCTTCACGAGCTGGTTGATCATCACCTCCATCGCATAGGCGCCGTAGCGGGCCGGCGCTGCGCCGGTGGGGTCGTGCCCCTGGCTGTCGGGCAGCAGGAAGTGGTTCATGCCGCCGATGCGCAACTCGACATCGCGGATGCAGGCCGCCACGCACGAGCCCAGCAGCGTGATCAGGGCGGCGTCCCGATCGGTCACGAAGTACTCCCCGGGCAGGATCTTCGCGGCGTTCATGCCGAACGTCGGCTCGAAGTAGAGGCTGGCGCTCGGCGCCTGGGCGATGCCCGCGCCGGGGCCGGCCGCGCCAGCCCTCGCCCCGTCGCGCGCGGGGGCGAGTGCCAGACGGCGACCCGGTTCGCTCATGCCTGCCTCCGCGCGGCGCGCTGCGCGACCGGCTCGTACACGGTGTGCTCGCGCAGCCGCACCAGGTCCCCCGCGTGGAAGAAGCTCTCCGAATGGCCCGCGAACAGCAGCCCGTCCGGCTCCAGCATGCGCGTGAGCTTGGCCAGGATGGAGTATTGGGTGGGCTTGTCGAAATAGATCATCACGTTGCGGCAGAAGATCGCGTCGTAAGGCGGACCACGCACCCAGTCGTCGTGCAGCAGGTTGACCTGCTTGAACTGGGCGAGCGCGTGCAGCTCAGGCTTGACACGCGCCATGCCGGCATTCGCGCCCGTGCCACGCTGGAAGAAGCGTTGCAGCCGAGCCTGCGGCAGGCTCTCCAGGCGCTCGAGATCGTAGACCGCGCGTCGCGCCGTCACGAGCACCTGGGTGTCGACGTCAGTGGCCAGGATCTGGACCGGCGGCGCGAGCGAGTCGAAGACCTCGCAGGCAGTGATCGCAATCGACCATGGCTCCTCGCCGGTGGAGGCCGCGCAGCACCAGATCCGCAGGGGCCGGTTGCGGCGCAGGGTTTGCAGGTGGCGGGCCAGCAGCGGGAAGTGGTGCGGCTCGCGGAAGAACGAGGTGAGGTTCGTCGTCAACGCATTGGTGAACTGCTCCCACTCCGCGGGGTCGCCGCGTTCGAGGCGGTCGATGTAGTCCGAGAACCGCGTGCACCCGCAAGCACGCAGCCGGCGCGACAGGCGCGTGTACACCATGTCCGACTTCGATTCGCCCAGCGCGATGCCCGCGTGCTCGCGGATCAGCCGGCGCACGCGCGCGAAGTCGGCGGTGGTGAACTCGAAGTCCCGCACGGGCTGCGACTCGGCCATTCAGTGGTCGATGCTTGACAGCAACGCGTCGATGTTCAGCAGGATGAGCATCCGGTCGTCGAGTGTGCCCAGCCCTGTGATGCAGCTGGAGTCGATGGCCGCCATCGCCGGCCCAGGCTGGACCTGCTCGGGGCTCAGGCGGACGACGTCCGACACGCCGTCGACCACGATGCCGACGACGCGGTGGCCGACGTTCAGGATGATCACCACCGTGAAGCGGTCGTATTCCCCATGGGGCAGCCCGAAGCGGATGCGCATGTCGACGATAGGGACGATGTTCCCGCGCAGGTTGATCACGCCCTTGAGGTAGTCGGGCGCGCCCGCGATCCGCGTGACGGCCTCGTAGCGACGGATTTCCTGGACTTTCAGGATGTCGATGGCGTAGTGTTCGTTGCCGAGCTTGAATGTCAGCAGTTCGCTGTCCATCGACGGCGTGCTGGCGGTGCGGTTGGTCGTCGTGTCCGTCATGCGGATCTCCGGCTGCAGTGCAGGCATGGGGGTAAGACTCTCAGCCTCTCAGGCGTGGACGATCGAGGGCTCGGGCGCGCGCGGCACGGCCATGCGGGCCAGCCCGGCCGCATCGAGGATCAGCGCGACACGTCCGTCGCCCATGATGGTCGCGCCCGAAACGCCCGACACCTTGCGGAAATTCCTCTCCAGGCTCTTGATCACGACCTGGTGCTGGCCGAGCAGCGCATCGACGAACAGGGCCAGGCGGCGCTGTCCGGTCTCCAGCACGACCAGGATGCCCTGGCTCTCGGTGTTCTCCCGGCCTTGAAGGCCCATCATCTCGGCCAGCGAAACCACGGGCAGGTATTCGCCGCGGATCAACACCACGCGGCCGCGTCCGGTGATCGTCTTCACCGCATCGGGCGACGGCCGCAGGGACTCGACGATGTTGTTCAGCGGCAGGATGAAGACTTCGTCGCCGCACGAAACCGACAAGCCGTCCAGGATGGCCAGCGTCAGCGGCAGGCGCACGGTCATGCAGGTGCCGAGGCCGGCTTCGCTGTGGATCTCCACCCGGCCGCCCAGCGCGACGATATTGCTGCGCACAACGTCCATGCCCACGCCCCGACCCGACACGTCGGTCACCTCGGCAGCAGTGGAGAACCCCGGCTCGAAGATCAGGCCCCAGACTTCCACGTCGTGCGGGTTCTCGGGGACGGCGAGACCGCGTTCGCGCGCCTTGGCCAGGATGCGCTCGCGGTCGAGCCCGCGGCCGTCGTCGCGCACCTCGATCACGATGTTGCCGCCCTGGTGCGATGCCATCAGCGTGACCAACCCCATCACGCCCTTGCCGCGGGCCACGCGCTCGGCCGGCGTCTCGATGCCGTGGTCCAGGCTGTTGCGCACCAGGTGCGTCAGCGGATCGCTGATCTTCTCGATCAGCCCCTTGTCGAGCTCGGTCGTCTCACCGATCAGGCGCAACTCGACCTGCTTGCCCAGTCGCGCGGCGAGGTCGCGCACCACGCGTGGAAAACGGTTGAAGACGGTCGAGATCGGCATCATCCGGATCGACATCGCCGCTTCCTGGAGGTCGCGCGTGTTGCGGTCCAATTGGGCCAGGCTGAGGCTGAGTCGTTCCTGGAGCCGGGCGTCCCCGCTGGCCGCGGTTTGCGCCAGCATCGCCTGCGTGATCACCAGTTCGCCGACCAGGTTGATGATCTGGTCGACCTTCTCGACGCTGACCCTGATCGAGCTCGACTCGAACGAGGAATTGCTGGCGCGCGAGGGCGCGGCTGGCGTGGGAGACGCCGGGGCGCCGTCGAAGAAGCCAAATGCGACCCCCTCACCCGGCGGCAGGGCCGGGGCCGCCGCCGCCGCCGCGGCCGGCGTTGGTGCCGGCCCCGCAGCGCTTGCCGCCCCAGTTGTCGCTGTTGTCGCTGTTGTCGCGGCTGCGGGAAGTTGCATGGGCGCTGTCGGGGCGGGCGCCGCAGCCTCGCGCGGCGGCGGGTCCGCCGTGTGCGTGCTGTTCGGGGTGGCGGCGAGCCGTCGCACCACCTCGCACACCCGTGCCACCTCGCCGGCATCGACGCTGCCCTTGCCTTCGAAGGCCGCGATCATCTGCGCGATCATGTCGCGCGCCTTTAGCAACGCGTCCACCATCTCGTGCGTCAGGGCGAGCTCGCCGTTGCGCAGTCGATCGAGCAGGGACTCGAGCTCGTGCGCCACGCCGGTCACGTCGCCCAGACCGAACGTCGCCGAGCCGCCCTTGATCGAGTGCGCGGCGCGAAAGATCTCGTTGAGCTCTGCCTTCGTCACGGCCTCGACCTGGATGGCGAGCAATTGCGCCTCCATCGCGGCCAGGTGCTCCTGCGCCTCCTCGACGAAGATCGCTGTGAACTGGCTCATGTCCAGGTCCATCGCGCGCTCCGGCTTTAGCTCAGCAGGCGACCGACGACGCTCAGCAGCGTCTGGGGGTCGAAGGGCTTGACCATCCAGCCGGTCAGTCCGGCGGCCTTGCCCTGCGCCTTCATCTCCGGACTCGACTCGGTGGTCAGCATCAGGATAGGCGCACGCTCGAAGCGCGGATGCGCGCGCAGCTGGCGCGTCAGGGTCAGCCCGTCCATGTTCGGCATGTTCTGGTCGGTGATGACCAGGTCCACTTCGTGACCCAGCGCCACCTCCAGCCCGTCGACGCCGTCGACGGCCTCCAGGACCTCATAGCCGCCCATGCGCAGCGTCATCGCCACCATCTTGCGGATGGATGGCGAGTCGTCGATGGTGAGAACGACCTTGCTCATGTTGGATGTCTCGCTCAGAAGCTTTCCCAGTCGCCAGCCGCAGCGCCCGTGGCGCCGAGGTTGGCGGTCGTGCGGGGGGCGGGCGACGCGGTGTCGTTGGACGCCGCGGTGGACGGCGCCAGTCGTGGCGTGGACTTGTGCGCCGATGCGTGCGGCGCCGAGGCCGTCGCGGAAGCCGTGGCCAGGCGGGGTGCGCCCGCGCGCGCCGCCCTGGTGTCCGCCGCGCTGCGATGGACGTACGGCTGCAGCGCCCCCTGTCCAGTCCGGGAGCCTGCGCGCGCCTTGGCCGGCACCGGATCCGCGCCGTGGCCCGAGTTCGCGACCCGGTCGAGACGGAACACCGAGACGGTCCGCACCATCTCCTCGGCCTGTTGCCTGAGCACCTCGGCCGATGCGGCCGACTCCTCGACGAGACCGGCGTTCTGCTGGGTGTTTTGGTCCATCAGCGCGATCGCCTCGCTGACCTGCGAGACGCCCACCGCCTGCTCGTTGCTCGCCGCGCTGATCTCGCTCATGATGTCGGTGACCCGGCGGATCGACATCACCACGTCCTGCATCGTCGATCCGGCGCGGTCGACCAGAGCGCTGCCTTGTCCCACCTGTTCGACGCTGGCGGTGATCAGGGACTTGATCTCCTTGGCAGCCTCGGCACTTCGTTGCGCCAGCGAGCGCACTTCGCTGGCGACGACTGCGAAGCCGCGCCCCTGTTCACCGGCGCGTGCCGCCTCCACGGCGGCGTTGAGGGCGAGGATGTTGGTCTGGAACGCGATGCCGTCGATCACGGTGATGATGTCGGCGATCCGGCGCGAACTGTCGTTGATGCCCTTCATCGTCTCGACCACCCGCCCGACCACCTCGCCGCCCTCGGTGGCCACGGTCGAGGCCTGCCGCGCCAGCTGGTTGCCTTGCTGCGCGTTGTCGGCGTTCTGGCGCACCGTCGACTTCAACTGCTCCATCGACGCGGCCGTCTGCTCCAGGCCCGACGCCTGCTGCTCCGTGCGCGCCGACAGGTCGCTGGCGCCCGCGGCGATCTCGTGGCTGGCGGTGGAGACGGATTCGGCGTTGCGGCGCACCTCCCCGACCAGCCGGGCGAGGTTGGCGCGCATCACGCCGAGTGCCCCCAGCAGCCGTGCCGTTTCATCCTTGCCTTCCGTGGGCAGTTCCCGGGTGAGGTCGCCGGCGCTGATCGCTTCGGCGAGCTTTACCGCCTGCGCCAGCGGCACCACGATCGAGCGTGAGATCAGGATCGATGACAGCGTACCGATGATGACAGCAAGCAGCCCGCCTGCCCCCAGCAGCCACTGGCCGTTGACCGCGGTCTGCCGCGTGTGGCCTTCGCTGCGCGCGGAATCGGCCTTCATGCCGTTGTAGAAGTCGTCCACCGCCTTGAGGTAGGCGCTGGACAGCGTGGCGAGTTGGGTCAGGCCCCGCTCGTCGAGCTCGCCGCCTCCCGCCTTCACGACGACCAGCTCCTGACGCTTGGCCGTGTAGGCGGCCCGCGCGCGCACCACCGCATCCATCAGGTTGCGCAACTGCGCGCTCTCCGTCAGGGCTGCCAGCTGGCGCGCCGTCTCGCCGATTCGTTCTCCCGTGGTCGCGATGTCGCGCTGGACGGCCTGCGTGTACTGCGCATCGTTGCTGTGGAACAGGGCGGTGGTGCGCTCGTGGTTGAGCCGAATGTCAGCCGTCCACTGGGTCGCGAGCAGTTCGCGGCGAGCGAGCACGTCGGCCTCGTGCTCGATGTCGGCCTTGATCGACTCCACCAGCAAGGTGGCGACGATCGCCAGGCTTGCGGTGATCAGCACGACCAGACCGAACGTGCTGGCCAGGCGGCTGCCGATGCTGAATTGATTGAATTTCAAGGGTGTTCCTCGTCAAAAAGCTGCATCGCTCCAGGGGCCGCGGAGCTTTGCTTCACGGTGGGCGACAGGCCCGCCTCCGGCAAGTTCAAGACGGCGCACAGCGCGGCGAGGCGGGTGTCGCAGCAGGCCTGCGCGGCCTGCGGCGCGCGCGGATGATCCGGGCCGGACACGATTTCACCGATCAAGGTACGGGCTTGCGCGAGGGACCGCTCCAGGTCCTCGGCCCGTTGCCGTGTCAGCGCGAGCAGTTGCCCGACGGTGTCTTCGGATTGCAACGCGATCACGGCGCGCTCGAAGTGGTATCGGCCGGGTTCGGTGTCCAGGGCGGCGGGGCTGATGTCAGCCAGGGCGAGGAAGCTCTCGCGCAGCTGCGCGAGCGACGACTCCACCAGCCTCTGCGCGCGCGCGATCTGCTCGGCGATCGACTCCGCGTGCCCCGAGGTGAGCAGCGGCGCGGTCGCTGCCGCACGCCGGCCGTCGGTCCGCTCCGCCCCGTCCATCGTCGGGTCAGCCCAGCACGTGCAGGCTTACCGAGCCGCTGCCATAGCCGGAGATGTCGACATCGAAGCTCGCCCTGGCCTGGGCGGCCGAGCCTGGCTCGGGCATGGGCTGCGGTGGGAACACCGACGTCTGCAACGCGACCCGGCCGTCGCCCTCGGCGACGAAGGCCCGGGACAGCACGTTGAGGACCTCGGCGAAGTTCTCGCGCAGCACCTCGTCGAGCTCGCCGGCGCGGATCTGCTCTGCGGCGACATCGGCCGGGATCATCGACAGCGCCGCACCCGATCGCGCTGCGAAGTTCAGGTCGACCGTGACCGACCCCAGCACCCTGCCGTCGCCGTACTTGTAGATGCCGCCGATCTTCAGCCGCGCCGGCGGCAGCGGGCTCGCGGGCTTGGCCTTGACATCACGCCGCAGCAGCATGGACAGTGCCTTGGCGAACTCCTGTGCGCTGGCAATCTTTGCCATGGTGTTCTCCTTGTTCAGGGCAGGCAGGCGTCCAGCGCGACCTGGAAGTCGGTGGCCGTGAAGGGCTTGCCGATCAGGAAGGACGCGCCGCTGGCGGTCGCCAGGTTGCGCATCTCGGGGCTGACCTCGGTGGTCACGAACCCGAACGGCGTGGTGGAGCCGTCCTCGCGCAGCTTGACGAGGAACTCGATGCCGGTCATGTTCGGCATGTTCCAGTCCGAGATGATCAGGTCTGGCAGCTGGCTCCGCGCCAGCTCGAGTGCTTGCGCGCCGTCCGCTGCCTCGACGATCGTGTGGCCTCGGTAGCCGGCTTCCCGCAGCATGAAGGCCACCACCTGGCGCATCGCACGGCTGTCATCGGCAATCAGTATCTTCATCGTTGCACCCTTGGTTACAGGGATCGAAACGGAACTTGCGTCGCTCCGGCCCGGAGGGTTCGGTTCTCCGCCCTGCGGGTCAGGTACTGCATCGGCTTGCTGGAATGTGTCTTCGAGTCAACATCATCGCACCGCATTGCAACTCGTTCTGTGCGGGCCTGAAGGGCCCGATTGGCTGAGCGCAGCGAGCGCTGAAGGCTGGAACCGGGCTCGTTGGCGTGGTGATGCCGAGCCGATGAGAGGGCCCCGAACATCGCTGCGGATGGTGCCGCAGCGGGATGCCGGTCGATCGGGGGAATATGAGGCCGGACTACCCGCCATTTGTGACGCACACCCCGGCGTGTCGTGAACGCCGGGGTGTGCGGCGTCTGTCCTGCGGACTCGGCTGCCACAATGCCCACATGACTGTGAGCATTCCCCACGAGATCGAGGTCTGGCCGCGTGACTTGTCGAGTTACAGGCACGGCAACATCGGCATCGACTATGTGCACCGTTTTGACTCCGGGCGGCCTGGACCGCACGTGCTGGTCAACGCGCTCACGCACGGCAACGAGTTCTGCGGCATGGTGGCGGCCACGCACCTGCTCGACGCCGGCGTGCGTCCGCTGCGCGGCACGCTGACGGTGAGCTTCGCCAACGTCGAGGCCTACGAGAGCTTCGATGCGGCGCGCCCGTTTGACAGCCGCCAACTCGTGCACAACATGAACCGCATCTGGTCCCCGCAGTGGCTGGACGGGTCCGAGGACAGCCCGGAGTTGCGGCGGGCGCGGGCAATGCGCCCGGCCGTGCTGGCGGCCGACCACATCCTGGACCTGCACTCCACGAGCCAGGCCGTCCAGCCCTTCTGGGTCTACCCGCGCCGTGCGCGCAACGCGCTGGCGGCCTGCGCTATCGGCCAGCCCGCGATCCATATGGTGATGCCCTCGGGCCTGGGTTCGGGGGTGCCCCTGATCCAGCATGGGGCGCATGGCCTGCCCGAGGGCGACGACGGGGAGGGCGGCGTGGCCCTGGTGGCCGAATGCGGCCAGCACTTCCTGCGCGCCACGGCGGAGCTCGCTACCGAGGTGACGCTGGACTTCCTGGCCCACTTCGGCCTGATCGATCGCGGCCCTCCGCCCGGCGCGCGCGGGGTAGCCCAGATGCGGGTGGAACTGTTGCGCACGGTCGTCGTGCGCACGCCCGAGTTCCGCTTCGCCAGGCCCGTCGTCGGCTTCGAAACCTTCGACGAAGGCGAGCTCATCGCCACGGACGGCGACGAAGAGATCCGGTCGCCGTGCGCGCGCTGCACGATCCTGATGCCCGCGCGCGAGCCGGTGCCAGGGCGCGAGGGCGTCTACCTCGCGCGTCCGCTGGCAAACTGACGCCTGCGCTCATCAAGGCAACCCGGAGGAGCGCTTGGCCGCATCCTCACTCCCGCGATCGAAAGCCGTGTTGTGGCCGTGCCGAGCGCCAAGGAGAGTGTTCAGGTGGCGCCGCCCGTCTGCTGGCCGGCGCGCGCCCCCGTGCGGCGTACCGTCAGCGCGCGGTCAGCGTTGCCTCGAGTTCCTTGCAGGATGGCGCGCACACGAAATGTGTCTTGCCCATCAGCTTGCGCGACTTCAACTGCGCACGCGGGCGGTGCTTGCCACACAGGAAGCAGGACATCGTGGCAGCGCCGAAATGGCCAGTGGCCACGAAGGGCGAGCCCGGCACCTTGGAGTGGTAGCGCAGGCCTTCGCTGGAGACGGTGGTCTTGGGTGGGGTCTTGGCCATCGGGGCGTTCCGGAAGGTATGCTACGAAGGGCGTGGGCCCGAGGAATGCAACGGCCCTTCGCTCTTCGGCGTTTCGGGCAGCAGCGGGGCGCCCGAGGCGCCGAAGCTCTGATTATCGCGCGTGTCACCGCCGGCTGCTTGGAGCGTGCATGGAACGCGCTGAACGCTTCTACCGCATCGAGACCCTGATCAAGTCCCGGGGCTGCGTCGACTTCACGACGCTGCTGGGCGAGCTCGAGGTCTCGCCAGCCACGCTCAAGCGCGACCTGCAGTACCTGCGGGACCGCATGAACGCGCCCATCGTCTGGGACGCCTTCGAGCGTGGCTACAAGCTCCAGCCGCAGGCCGGCGGCAGCCGTGCGCCGGTGCAGCATGAGTTGCCGGGCGTGTGGTTCAGCGAGCGCGAGATCCACGCCCTGCTGACGATGCACCAGTTGATCCAGGGGCTGGACGACGGCGGCGTGCTGTCGCGTCACCTGCAGCCCTTGTTGGAGCGCCTCCAGGGCATGCTCGGCTCGTCCGAGAAGGAGGCGACGCTGTTGATGAGGCGCGTACGCGTCTTCAGCGTCGGGCGCCGGCCGGTGCCGAGCAAGTGGTTCGAGCTCTTCGGCGACGCCCTCGTGCGACGACGGCAGGTGCACATGCGCTACCAGTCGCGCGGGCGCCGCGCCGTCAGCGAGCGCGATGTGTCGCCGCAACGCCTCGTGCACTACCGCAACACCTGGTACCTGGATGCCTGGTGTCACGCACGCGGGCGTCTGCTGCGCTTCGCGCTCGACGCCGTCGAGCGCGCTGCCGTGCTCGAGACGCGGGCGCGCGACGTCTCCGTCAAGGTGGTGGAGGCCGAGCTCGATGCCGGGTACGGCATCTTCGCCGGCGCGCAGGCGCAGTGGGCGCACCTGCTGTTCAGTGCTGAGGCTGCGGCCTGGGTCTGCCGCGAGCAGTGGCACCCGCGGCAGAAGACCCGCTTCCTGGACGACGGTCGCTTCGAGATGAGGCTGCCCTACGTGAGCGAGACCGAGCTGGTGATGGACGTGCTGCGCCACGGGGCCCACTGCGCGGTGGTCGCGCCGCAGGCCCTGCTGCAGGCGGTGCGTGGCCAGCTCGCCGCGGCGCTGCAGGCCTACGGCCCCGGCGCGGGGTCCAGGACGGACGGCGCGCCGGCCTGAGGAGGGGAGGACGTGCCTCAGGCCTTGTGGGGCGGCACCGAGCGCACCGCCATCAGTGCCGCGAACGCCCCCAGACCGAGCGCGGCCGACACCCACATGGCGCCGGCGCCCAGCCTCTCCAGCATCACCCCGAAGGCCACCGGCGCCACGGCCTGCGCCACACGCGCCGGCATCATCATCCAGCCCTGGCGCAGCCCGTAGTCGCCGGGTCCGAACAGCGCCAGCGGCAGTGTGCCCTTGGCAATCGTCATGATGCCGTTGCCGCCGCCGTGCAGCAGCGCGAAGGCTGCCGCTCCGGGCGGACCGAGCGCCAGCAGCACAGCCACGCCCAGCGGGTGCCCGAGCGTAGCCAGCCGCGCCGACAGCAGTGGGTGCACGTGGCGCAGCAGTCCGAACTCGAGCACGCGCCCGGCCACCTGGGCAGGTCCCACCAACGCGCCCACCGCCACCGCGGTGGCCAGGCTGGCGCCGCCGGCCTGCAGCATCGCCGGCAGGTGGGTGGCCATGGCCGTGCTGATGAACCACACGAGTGCGAAGACGAGGGACAGCAGCACGGCGGTGCGCGTCGCCGCGGAGGTGGGGCCGCGATGCTCATCCGCTGGCGCGGCCGCCGTCGGTGGTTTTGCCGCTGCTGCTGCACAGTCCGCGGCCGGCTGCCGGCCCGGTGGCGTGGGCGGCCGGTCCTGGGCGGGGCTGACCTTCAGATCGGCCGGATCGCCGGACGGCAACCCGGGTGTCGAGTCCTGTGCGCGCGGCACCAGCGCGTTCAACGGCAGGCCCAACAGCAGGTGCAGCGTGGCCCAGCCGAAGCACGCACCGCGCCAGCCGAACTCCGCGGCCATCCAGGCCGAAAGCGGCCAGCCGATGGTGGAGGCGAAGCCGGCGATCAGCGTGATGCCGGTGATGGGGTTGCGCGCGCCGCTGCCGTACAGGCGCACCAGGGTCGCGAAGGCCGCCTCGTACAGGCCGCAGCCCATGCCTGCGCCGAGCAGCAGCCAGGCCGCGAACAGGCCCACCGGCCCCTGCGCCAGGCCGAGTCCCACCAGCGCGAGCGCGAACACGAGGTTGGTTGCCAGCAGCACAGGGCGTCCGCCGCGCCGGTCGATCGCGCGTCCGCAGGCTGGGCCGAGCAGCGCCGACACCACCATCGCCAGCGAGAAGGCGACGAACACCGTGGGCGTGGCCATGCCGAGATCGCGCGCCATCGGCTCGGCCAGGATGGCCGGCAGGTAGTACGACGAGGCCCAGGCGAGCGTCTGTGCCGTGCCGAGCGCGCCGACGGTACGCCAGCGCGGTGCGATCGCGGTGGCCTCGGGCGGGGCAGGGGAGGGGTCGTGCACATGCCGATTGTTCCCCGGAAGCGCCGTTTCGCAAGCGGTATCGGCCGGCCGTGTCCGAAGCCGGCTATCGTTCAGTCTGGCACGCCCGCCGTGGCGATCCTGATCGCGCGCACCCGGTTTGCCCGCGCCTTCCGCCCAACTCCATCTCTTCAGCCCCCTGCCCCCGACACCATGAGCGCCGACCCCGCCCGCCCCTCTTCCGCCACCACCGTCGCCGGCCTGGCCCGTCCGCGCGGCGCCTACCCGCACGTCAAGCGCGCCGGACCCTTCCTGTTCGTCTCGGGCACGAGCTCGCGCCGCCCCGACAACAGCATCGCCGGCGCCCAGGCGGACGCGCTCGGGACGACGCAGCTGGACATCCGCGAGCAGACGCGCGCCGTGATCGAGAACATCCGCGCCATCCTGCGCAGCGCTGGCGCCGACCTGTCGGACCTGGTCGAGCTCAGCACCTTCCTCGTCAACATGAACGACTTCGCGGGCTACAACGAGGTCTACGCCAGCTACTTCGGCCCCGACGGCCCGGCGCGCACCACGGTGGCGGTGCACCAACTGCCGCACCCGCACTTGCTGATCGAGATCAAGGCGGTCGCCTACAAGCCCTGAGCGCTGCGCCGAGCACGGGGCGGCACGCCTCGTCAGGCGCCGGATCAGTGGCCGGATGCGCGAAGATCGCGGCTTGCGCTCGACGCACGAGATGGAGGAGACCCCGCATGAGCGAGAACACCGCGTCGCCGTACACCTACGGCCGGCCGTTGAACTTCCCGCGCTGGCTGCAGGAGCACGCCCACCTGCTCAAACCCCCGGTGGGCAACCAGCAGGTCTGGAGGGACGCCGATTTCATCGTCACCGTGGTCGGTGGCCCGAACGCGCGCAGCGACTTCCATGATGACCCGTTGGAGGAGTTCTTCTGGCAGTTCCAGGGCAACGCGCACCTGCTGATCCTGGACCGCGGGCGCTACGAGCGCGTGGAGCTGAAGGAGGGCGACATCTTCCTGATGCCGCCGCATGTGCTGCACTCGCCACAGCGGCCCGAGTCCGCCAGCCGTTGCCTGGTGATCGAGCGCCAGCGCCCGCCGGGGCTGCGCGACATCTTCCAGTGGCATTGCGCTGCCTGCGGGCATCTCGTCTGGCGCTTGGAAGTTCAGCTCGCCGACATCGTGGCCGACCTGCCGGCGGCCTACCAGCGCTTCTACGACAGCCCGCCCGACGGGCGTACCTGCGCGCGCTGTGGCACGGTGCATCCGGGGCGGGACCACGCGGCCTGGCACGCGCAGCTGGCCCGGCAGGGCCCCTGGGTGGAGTCCGACAGCAAGGAGGAACGGACATGATCGACATGCACAGCCATTGTTTTCCGCTCATTTCGCAGGCTGAGGCGCAGGCCGTGGACGCGCAACGCGCGCCCTGGCTCGAGATCGAGCCGGGCGGCGCTCGCGGCATGATCCGTGTCGGCGATCGCCCCTTCAGACCGGTGGAACCCTCGCTGTGGGACCCGGCGGTGCGGCTGGCCGAGATGGACGCGCAGGGCGTCCAGCAGCAGGTGGTCTGCGCCACGCCGGTGATGTTCGGCTACGGGTGGGCAGCGACGGTGGCCGCCGATTGGGCCGAGCGCATGAACGAGCATGTGCTGGCCTTTTGCCGCGCCGACCCGCAGCGCCTGCACGCGCTGGCGCAGGTGCCGCTGCAGTCGCTGGAACATGCCTGCCGCGAAGCGCGGCGCGCCCGTGATGCAGGCTGTGTGGGGGTGCAGATCGGCAATCACGTCGGCGAACGCGATCTCGACGACGAGGCGTTGGTCGAGTTCCTGGTCTTCTGCGCGCACGAGCGCATCCCGGTGCTCGTCCATCCCTGGGACATGATGGGCGGCGGCCGGATGAAGAAGTGGATGCTGCCCTGGCTGGTGTCGATGCCGGCCGAGACGCAGTTGGGCATGATGTCGCTGATCCTGTCGGGCGCGCTCGAGCGCATCCCCGAATCGCTGAAGATCTGCTTCGCGCATGGGGGTGGCAGCTTCGCCTGGCTGCTGGGCCGCGCCGACAACGCCTGGCACCACCGCGACATCGTGCGCCAGGACTGCCCGAACCTGCCTTCGAGCTACGCCCGGCGCTTCCACGTCGACAGCGCCGTGTTCGACGAGCGCGCCCTGGCGTTGCTGGTCGACGTCATGGGCGCCGACCGCGTGATGCTGGGCTCGGACTATCCATTCCCGCTGGGCGAGCAGCGCATTGGCAGCCTGGTGCGCGAGGCCGGGTTCCTCGAGGATGCGCAGCGCCGCGGGATCCTGCAGGACAACGCCCGCGCGTTTTTCGGCTTGTGAGCGCCCCCAGGGGCCGGGCGTCGCCCGGTCCGGCCCCCGCGCGGGGAAGGGACTCGAGAGTCATGCGAGCATCAAGGCGTCTTCTCGTGACCCGACCGCAGGCCGTCGCCCCGGGGGTGACCCGGGTAGACCCGGGGCGGCGCTCCCGGGTCGCGGCACTAAACTTGACGGTGCACGGGGAAGTCACCCGAAGGAGATCGAAATGCTGAAGAACCTGTCCCGCCTGGCCGCTGCTGCGTGCCTGGCCGTGGCTGCCGGCGCCGTCCAGGCGCAGGCGCCGATCAAGATCGGCTTCGTGGCCGAACTCTCCGGCCCGCAAGGGGCGCTCGGGCAGGACCAGTACGATGGCTTCATGATGGTGGTCGAACGCAATGGCGGCCGCCTGGGCGGCGTGCCAGTGCAGGTGCTGCGCGAGGACAGCCAGCTCAAGCCCGACGTCGCCACCCAGATCGTGCAGAAGCTGATCGAGCGCGAGCGGGTACCCATCATCACCGGCATCACCTTCTCCAACATCATGATGGCGGTGCACAAGCCCATCACGGAGGCGGGCGTGTTCCTGATCGGCTCCAACGGCGGTCCGGCACCGATCGCCGGCGCGCAGTGCTCGCCGTTCCAGTTCATCACGTCGTGGCAGAACGACAACCAGGCCGAGGTCGTCGGCAAGTACGCGATGGACAAGGGCTACAAGCGCGTCATTGGCATGGCCCCGAACTACCAGGCGGGCAAGGACTTCGTCGCCGGCTTCAAGCGCTTCTACAAGGGCGAGGTGATCGACGAGATCTACACACCGCTGAACCAGCCCGACTTCGCGGCCGAACTCGCGCAGGTCGCGGCCAAGAAGCCCGATGCCGTCTACGTCTTCTACCCCGGCGGCCTGGGCGTGAACTTCGTGCGCCAGTACCAGCAGGCCGGCCTGCTGGGCAAGATCCCGCTGCTGACGACCTCCACCACCGACGGCTCCACCCTGCCGGCGCAAGGCGACGCCGCGCTGGGCGTGGTCTCCGGCACCTTCTGGGGCCCGGACTTCAACAATCCCGCGAGCCGCCGCTTCGTCGACGAGTTCGAGGCCAAGTACAAGCGCATTCCTTCGCAGTACGCGGCGCAGAGCTACGACGCGGCGCTGTTGCTGGATTCGGCGATCGCCAAGGTCCGCGGCAACGTGGCCGACAAGAACGCCTTCCGTGCGGCGCTGAAGGCGGCTGACTTCCAGTCGGTGCGCGGCAGCTTCCGCTTCAACAACAATCACTTCCCGGTCCAGGACCAGCACATCTTCGAGGTGGCCAAGGACGCCAAGGGTCGCGTGAGCCTGAAAACGGTGACCACCCCGTTGAAGAACCACGGCGACGCCTACGCCTCGCAGTGCAAGATGTGAGTTCGGGTCCGGTTCGCGCCTGAGCTGGCGGGGCGGCACGCGTCGCCCCGCATCCTTTTCGGCTGGCGCCACACGCGACCGCGTTCCTTCCCGTCATGACCACCGGCCTCCTGCTCACGCAACTGCTCAACGGGCTGCAGCTCGGCGTGCTGCTGTTCCTGCTCTCGGCCGGGCTGACGCTGGTGTTTGGCATCATGAACTTCGTGAACCTGAGCCACGGTTCGCTGTACATGATGGGGGCCTACTTCGCTGCCGCGGGCTACAACGCCTTCGGCGGCTCCTTCCTTGCCGCGGCCTTGGTCGCCGTGCCCGGCACCATGCTGCTGGGGGTGCTGGTCGAGCGCATCGCACTGTCCACGTTGTACACGCGCGACCACCTCGACCAGGTGCTGGCCACCTTCGGCCTGATCCTGTTCTTCAACGAGGTGGTGCGTTTCGTCTGGGGCCCGGCCTCGGTCTACATGAACGTGCCCAAGGGCCTGTCGGGCACGGTGGACCTGTTCGGGCTGGCCTACCCCTCGTACCGCTTCGCGATCATCGTCGTCGGCCTGCTCGTGGGGCTGGCGTTGTATGCGGTGATCCACCGCACGCGCGTGGGCATGCTGATCCGCGCTGGCGCCTCCAACCCCGAGATGGTCTCGGCGCTGGGTGTCAACATCAAGGGCCTGAACCTGACGGTGTTCGCGCTCGGGGCCGGCCTGGCCGGTCTGGCCGGCCTGATGGCCGGGCCCATCGTGTCGGTGCAGGCCGGCATGGGCGAGCCCATCCTGATCCTGACGCTGGTGGTCATCGTCACTGGCGGCATCGGCTCGATCCGCGGTGCCTTCTACGGCGCGCTGATCGTGGGCATCGTCGACACCATGGGTCGCGCGCTGCTGCCCACGCTGCTGCGCGAGTTCCTCGAGCGCTCGATCGCGCAGGCTGTCGGCCCGGCGATCGCCTCGATGCTCATCTACCTGCTGATGGCCGCTGTACTGGCCTGGCGGCCGCAGGGCCTGTTCCCGGTGAAGCATGGTTAGGCTCTCGCCCCGCGTGATCGTCGCCGCGGCCGTGCTCCTGCTGCTGGCCGCGGTACCCTTGCTGTCCGGTGTGCTGGGGCAGACCTTCTACGTGACGTTGTTCACGCGCATCATGATCTTCGCGCTCGCGGCGCTGGGGCTGAACCTGATCCTGGGCTATGGCGGGATGGTCAGTTTCGGGCACGCGATGTACATCGGCATCGGCGCCTACGCGGTGGGCATCCTCACCTTCCACGGCGTGGGCAATGGCTGGGCGCACCTCGTGGTGGCGCTCGCCGTGGGTGGCGTCGTCGCGCTCGCCGTCGGAGCGGTGTGCCTGCGCACCAGCGGCATGGCCTTCATCATGATCACGTTGGCCTTCGCGCAGATGCTGTTCTTCCTGGGCGTGAGCCTTCGCGACTATGGCGGCGACGACGGCCTGCAGATCCCCAACCGCAGCGACTTCGGGCTGTTCTCGCTGGCCAATGGTACGGTACTGTATTACGCGACCTTCGGCCTGCTGGTCGGGGTGCTGTACCTGCTGCACCGGCTCGTGCACTCGCGCTTCGGCATGGTGCTGCGCGGCTGCAAGAGCAACGAGCGCCGCATGAAGGCGTTGGGCTTCCCGACGCTGCGCTACAAGCTCGTGGCCTACGTGATCTCGGCTCAGGTGTGTGTGCTGGCGGGCGTGCTGCTGGGCAACCTGACGCGTTTCGTCGCGCCCGCCTACATGGCCTGGACGGTTTCCGGCGAATTGATCGTGATCACGGTGCTCGGCGGCCTGGGCACGCTGTTCGGCCCCGTGGTCGGCGCCGCGGCGCTGCTCGTGCTGGAGGAGGTGCTGTCGTCCTTCAGCATCGGCGTTCCCTGGCTCGACAAGTTCCTCAGCCAGCATTGGCTGGCGCTGATCGGGTTGTTCATCGTGCTCGTCGTCCTGGTGCTCAAGCAGGGGCTGTACGGCCGCCTGTCGGCCGGCAAGGAGGGCCCGCGGTGACGGCGGTGCTCGTGGTGGAGCGTCTGGTCAAGCGCTTCGGTGGGCTGACGGCCACGGACGACCTGTCGCTGTCGCTCGTGCCGGGCGAGATCCACGCCATCATCGGCCCCAACGGCGCGGGCAAGACGACGCTGATCAACCAGCTCAGCGGCGAGTTCTTCCCCGACGAGGGCCGCATCGTCTTCGACGGCCGCGACATCACCCGCCTGGCGCCGCATGAGCGCTCGCTCGCCGGGCTCGGGCGCTCCTACCAGATCACCTCGGTGTTTCCCGACTTCACCGTGCTGCAGAACGTCTGCATGGCGGTCCAGGGCCACGCCGGCCACAGCTTCCGTTTCTGGACGCCGGTCATGCGGCAGCGCGGGCTCACCGAGCCCGCTCTTGCGGCGCTCGAGCAGGTGAACCTGGCCGACCGTGCCCACACGCCCGTGGGCGCGCTCGCGCACGGCGAGCGGCGGCAACTCGAGATCGCGATGACGCTCGCTTCGCGCCCAAAGCTGCTGCTGCTGGACGAGCCCATGGCCGGCATGAGCCACGCCGAGTCCGAGAGCGTGGTCCGGCTGCTGGCCGGGCTGAAGGGGCGCTACACCATCCTGCTCGTCGAGCACGACATGGACGCGGTGTTCGCGCTCGCTGACCGCATCACCGTGCTGGTCTACGGTCGCGCCATCGCCTGTGGCACGCCCGAGGCGATCCGCAACAACGCCGAGGTCCGCGAGGCCTACCTCGGCGAGCAGGGAGAGCTGATGTGAGCGCCACCGCGCTGCTCAGCGTCGAGGGCGTCGAGACCGCCTACGGCACGAGCCAGGTGCTGTTCGGCATGTCGCTGCAGGTGGGCCGCGGCGAGGTCGTCACGCTCATCGGCCGCAACGGCATGGGCAAGACCACCACCGTGAAGTCGGTGATGGGCATGCTGCAGCCTCGGGCCGGTCGCGTCGTGATGGACGGGCAGGAACTGCAGGGCCAGCCCTCCTACCGCGTGGCCCGCGCCGGCCTGGCGCTCGTGCCTGAGGGGCGACAGGTCTTCCCCAACTTGACGGTGCGCGAGAACCTGGTCGCCACGGCTGAGAACCGCCATCGCCTGCCCGACCCGTGGACGCTGGACGCCGTGTACCAGATGTTCCCGCGCCTGAAGGAACGTGAGCGCAACCTCGGCTCCAACCTCTCGGGCGGCGAGCAGCAGATGCTGGCCATCGGCCGCGCGCTGATGACCAACCCCAAGCTGCTAATCCTGGACGAGGCCACCGAGGGCCTGGCTCCGCTGGTGCGTCTGGACATCTGGCGCTGCCTGGAGCGCCTCAAGGGCACGGGCCTGGCGATGGTGGTCATCGACAAGAACATCGGCCCGCTGCTCGCACTGGCCGACCGCCATTACATCGTCGAGAAGGGGCGCGTGGTCTGGCAGGGCAGCTCGGCCGAGCTGCGCGGACAGCCCGACGTCCTGCACCGATACGTGGGCGTGTAGTGCCTGTACGCGGGGACAATCCTCCCGCATGAACCCTGGAGTCCTGTACGCGGCCATGGCCTTCGTGGCCTGGGGCCTGTTCCCGCTGTACTTCCACCTGCTGGCCACGGTGGCGCCGATGGAGGTGGTGCTTCATCGCGCGGTGTGGTGCCTGGTCTTCCTGGCCGGGGTGCTGGCAGTCAGGCGCCAATGGAGCTGGCTGGGCGCGGCGCTGCGCCAGCCCCGCGTGCTGCTCTGGACGGGCGCGAGTGCGCTGGTGCTGGCCGTGAACTGGCTGCTCTACATCGTCGCGTTGCAGAACGGGCGTGTGGTCGAGGCGAGCCTGGGCTACTTCATCAACCCCTTGGTCAACGTGCTGCTCGGCGTGTTGGTGCTGCGCGAGCGTCTGGCGCCGGTGCAGCGCGCGGCCGTGGCCCTGGCAGCCTGCGGCGTGGCTTGGCTCACCTGGCAGACGGGGCACCTGCCCTGGTACGCGCTGTCGCTGGCCTTCAGCTTCGCGGTGTACGGGCTGCTGCGCAAGACCTCACCGCTTGGCCCGCTGGAGGGGTTGGCGCTCGAGACCCTGCTCGTCGCGCCATTGGCGGTGCCCTGGCTGGTGTGGTGGACGGTGTCGGCCGACGGCGTGCTGCTGCGCGGCGACCACGCGCTGACCTTTTTGATCCTGTTGGCCGGTCCGCTGACGGCGCTGCCGCTGATGCTGTTTGCCGCCGCGGCGCGACGCCTGAGGTTGGCCACCCTGGGTCTGATGCAGTATGTGTCGCCGACGCTGCAGCTGGCCTGCGGTGTGTTCTTCTTCCGAGAACCGTTCGATGCCGACAAGCTCATCGGCTTCGCGTTCATCTGGGTGGCACTGGCGGTCTACACGGCGCATGCGTTGCGCGGCGTGCGGACGCCTTCAGCGGGGGGCGACTGAATCACCCCCCGCGCGGCGCGGTTCAGCGCAGGTCGCCAGCCAGGCTGGCCAGCGTGTCGGCTGCGATGGTGACGTGCGCCGGGTAGTTGGTGTGGTCGCAGCCGAGCTTGACGCTCGCACCCGCGCGCACCGCCTCGCGTGCGGCCTTCGGCAACTCGAAGCGCACGAAGTGCACCGACGACGTCTTCTCGTCGTTCTCGCGGTCGAGGTCCTCGTCGGCGATGGCGTAGACGCGCGGGTGTCCCTCGACCTCGACGAACATCCGATCCTCCACGCCGATCAGGCGCGCGAGCTCGCGCTTGCGCTCGTGCGGATCGGGGTATTCGATCAGCATCGTCGCCTTCCAGTTCGAGCCGTCCGGCACGAGCGGGCCGTAGGCCTCGAGCTCGCTCTGGATGCCGTCTTCGTCGAAGATCTTTTCGATGTGCAGCATCTCCTGAATCTGACGCCGGATCGTCTTCTCGTCCTCGAACTGCAGCGTGATGTGCTCGCCCAGGGCGACGCTGCGCAGCTTGCGGTGCGCGATCGCTTCGGCGCGGATGGTCTTGCGGACCTTGGAATAGGCCTCCAGGGTCAGGAGGCTGTCGCGGGTGATGGTGGTCACGTGAGACTCCTTGGATACGTGGGAAGGGAAACCGTCAGAGGCCGTAGGCCTGGCGCACCAGGCTCAGCGGGTGCTGAAGCGCCTTGGCCGGTGTGCCGGCCTGCTGCATGCCCTGGGCGATGTGGTGGCCGGCCAGCGCGCAGTCGCTGCTGATGACGTCGGGCTCGTCCTTGGCCATGGCCTTGAAGACCGGCTTGCCGATCTTCATCGCCACCGGGTGGTAGGCCTTCTTGACGCCGTAGGTGCCGGCGTGGCCCGAGCAGCGCTCGACCGTGTTGAGCTTGACCTCCACCGTCTGGCCGATGAGCTTGAACATCTCCTCGGTCTTCTTGCCGATGTTCTGCACCCGGCCGTGGCAGGGGATGTGGTAGCTGACCTTGCCGAGCGCCGCCTTGAAGTCGGTCTTCAGCAACCCGTCCTTGTGGCGCGCGATGAAGTACTCGAAGGGGTCGAACATGGCCGCCTTGACTGCCTTCGTGTCGGCGCAGTCGGGGAACATCAGCGGCAGCTCCTGCTTGAACATCAGCGTGCAGCTGGGCACCGGGCTGACGATGGCCCAGCCCTCGCGGGCGTACTTCGCCAGCATGGGCATGTTGTCCTCCTTGTGGCGGGCCACGGCGTCGAGGTCGCCGAGCTCGAGCTTGGGCATGCCGCAGCAGCTCTCCTTCTCGACGATGACGTAGGGGATCTCGTTGTGGTCGAGCAGCTTGATCAGGTCCTCGCCGATGCCAGGCTCGTTGTAGTTCACGTAGCAGGTCGAGAAGATCGCCACCTTGCCCGGCGTGCGCTGCCCGTTGACGGCAGGGAAGGTCGTGTTGCTCATCGAGCGGCCCCAGCGGAAGCGCTGGCTGGCCAGGCTGGGCATCCAGGCATCGGGGTGCACGCCGAGCTGGCTGTCCATCAGCTTGCGCGCGAACTTCGTCTTGTTCACGGCGTTGACGGCCTGCACGACGATGGGGATGCCGGCGAAGCTGCCGTGCGTGTCCGTCGAGGCGAGGAACTTCTCGCTGGCGTGGACTTCGCCCTTCTTGTGCTTGATCGCCTTGGCGCGCAGCATCAGGTGTGGGAAGTCCAGGTTCCACGGGTGCGGCGGCGTGTACGGGCACTTGGTCATGTAGCACAAGTCACACAGGTAGCACTGGTCGACGACCTTCCAGTAGGCTTCCTTCTTGACGCCGTGCACCTCGCCGTCGTCAGTGGCGTCCACCAGGTCGAACAGCGTGGGAAAGCTCTGGCACAGGCTGACGCAGCGACGGCAGCCGTGGCAGATGTCGAACACCCGCTCCATCTCCTTGAGCGCCGACGATTCGTCGTAGAACTCCGGGTTCTTCCAATCCAGCGGGTGGCGGGTGGGGGCTTGGAGGTTGCCTTCACGCATGGCGGATGCTCTTCAGGGGTGAGTGTTCGATAGGCGCCGCGGCCGGTTACCAATGACCGCCGCCGCGCCGTGTGTTCGGGGCGGCGCACCAGAAAACAAGGGGCCGAAGCCCCTTGTCGCAGGTGTGCCGCTGAAGCGGACTTCAGTCGACCAGCGCGTCCAGAGCCTTCTGGTAGCGGTTGGCGTGCGAGCGCTCGGCCTTGGCCAGGGTCTCGAACCAGTCGGCGATTTCGTCGAACCCTTCGTCGCGCGCGGTCTTGGCCATGCCCGGGTACATGTCGGTGTACTCGTGGGTCTCGCCAGCGACGGCGGCGGCCAGGTTCTGGCGGCTCGAGCCGATCGGCATGCCGGTGGCCGGGTCACCGGACCCGTGCTCGAGGAACTCGAGGTGGCCGTGTGCGTGGCCCGTCTCGCCTTCGGCCGTGGAGCGGAACAGCGCTGCCACGTCGTTCTGGCCTTCGACGTCAGCCTTGTTTGCGAAGTAGAGGTAGCGGCGGTTGGCCTGAGATTCGCCTGCGAAGGCGTCCTTCAGGTTCTGTTCGGTCTTCGAACCTTTCAGTCCCATGGGGTGGCTCCTGTCATCGTGGAAGTGGACCAATTCGCCGCGGCTAAGCGGCAAACGGGGCGAACGGTAACAAAGGCCGGCCGCGCCGGCCAATGGGAAGTTTCAATCCGTGCGATTGACTCAGGCAATGCGTACACGTTCGGTGATAGATCTCAATTGATGCGGGTGTCCCGCAGCAGTTGCATGGCCAGTGAGTGCAGCCGGCTGCCGGGCTCGGCCAGTGAGTCGATCACGGTGAAGTGGTTGCGCCCCGGGATGGTTTCGCACACCGGCACCCGTTGTGCGCCCCAGCGCTGGCGGATCAGGCGGTTGTGGCGGTGGAACTCGCTGCTCTCGAGCGCACCGGCCGCCGCGTGGAGCCGCCCCGCCGGTGGCGGAAAGCCCACGGGGCTGAGGCGGCGCACGTCCTCGCCGCTGAGCCGCAGGTCGGGTTGCAGGAAGCTGACGCGGCTGATCGGGCGCAAGTCGAACACGCCCGAGACGGCGAGCGCCGTGCGCACCAGGTCGGCCGGCAGGTCGGGTGCCACCGTCGGCCAGTGAGCGCACAGCAGCATCGCGGCCAGGTGCCCGCCTGCGGAGTGCCCCGCCACGACGATGCGCCGCGGGTCGCCCCCGTGTGCGGCTGCGTGGCGCCAGGTCCAGGCGAGCGCGCGCGTCATCTGCAGCGCGATGTCGGCAATGCCCACCGTCGGGCACAAGGCGTAGTTCGGCACCACCACGAGCGTGCCTTCGCGGGTGAACGCGGGCGCGACAAAGGAGTGGTCGGCCTTGTCCATCGAGCGCCACCAGCCGCCGTGGATGAAGAACAGGATCGGCGCCCCACCGGGCCCGGGCTCCGCAGCACCCCGGTCTGCGCCGGGGCAGAAGACGTCCAAGGTCTCGGCCGGCCCGTCACCGTAGCGCAGGTCCAGGACGCAGGGCTGGCTCGCGCGCGCCTGGGCCGAATCGCGCGCCCAACGGGTGAAGATCTCGGCATGTTCGGGAACGAGCGCGCGGTTGTTGTACTCGGCGTCGAGCCAGGCGGGGTCGAGCTTGCTCTGCATGTCGATGCTCCGGAGGTGATGGCGGGCGGGGGGCGCGGCGTCGGCGGAGGGCCAGGGTGGCGCGGCGGACGCGGTACGGTGAGGCCGGTGGGGCAAGGCTAGGCGCGCACCTGCACCTGCGCGCGCTGGTGCTCGGCGAGGTCGTTCCACACGTCCTGGCGCGCCAGCCGCCCGTCGACGACCAGGAAGCGATCAATGAATCGGACGCCCTCGAACTCCCTGCCGTCGGGCCAGCGGCCGTGCAGCGTGCCGTGGCAATAGACGACCGTGCCGTCGGCGGCCCAGCACTCGTCGAAGCGGTCGAAGGTCTTGGCCACGCTCTGGTAGCGCTCTCGGCCCCAGGCCACGAGTTCCTCCAACTCGCCAAAGCGCACGCCGCCTGGAAAGCACATCTCGAAGCCCGGTGCCAGGAAGCCTCGGGCGTGCCCGATCTCGCGCTCCTGCATGGCCTGCAGGAAGGCGCGCACGAGCACGGACGCTGGCGGGTGCGCCTGCCGGCCTTCGGTGAACACACGGGCGTCGCGGCGGTAGGTGGCCGCCTCCTGCACGAAGGTGGTCGTGCCCGCCTCGGGGCTGGCGATCACCGAACGCACTGCGGCGCTCACATGGTTGACGAGGCGCTCCCGGACTTCGGGCGGGTAGCCGGGCAGCAGGGTGATCTGGGTGACGGGCATGGTCGTGGTTCCGTTGGATGGGCGGCTGAAAGGGCACTTCGATCTTTGTGGCTAGAATAACCGGCTCGAGTGGGGGCGTAGCTCAGCTGGGAGAGCGTCGCGTTCGCAATGCGAAGGTCAGGAGTTCGATCCTCCTCGTCTCCACCACCGTTCAGCGCCCAACCTCTCTCGGTTGGGCGTTTCCGTTTTCGGAAGCCCGGCGCCACGTGCGGACGGCGGCACATGCTGCATGTGCCGCGACCGCCCCGCAGCGGGGCTGCTGAACGGGGCACAGCAGTTCCTGTATCGTGCTCGGTTCTCACGAAACCTGACTCCCTGGACTGCGTTTCCCAGAGCGGATCTCACTCACTGGCTTGGTCGGGTTGATTGGACAGCAGGCTCTTGAGCTGTGCGTGCTTCGCCTGCAGTTCGCGCAGCCGCCGTGCAACCGACGCCTCCATGTCGCCGAACCCGGCGCGCTGCTTGTTGTGCGTGGCGTCCGAGAGCCCGCTCTTGAGGAAGATCTCAGCCACGGTCTAGCTGGTTTCGGCCTGCTTGAGGAGCCCGATTTTCAGTTGCAGCGGCAGTCGCAGCCATGATGCTTGTGGTTGACCTGTCTTGGCCATGTTCGTCAACCCTGTCGGCCAGACGCGCAATCAGCATCGTCTGCATTGCCACAGCAACTTGCGCCGTGCAGAATGGCCTATCCATGGACCTTCTGCTTCGCAACGCTTTCATCTACACCGGCGACGCAGACCACAGTTGCGTTCCGCGCGGCTCGATGCTCATCAAGGAAGGGCTTGTGCGCTGGTTCGGGCCCGATGCCGAACGTCCGGCCCTGGGCGATGCACGTGAGGTCGACCTGGGTGGCCAGGTTGTCATGCCTGGTCTGGTCAACACCCACGCGCATGGCGGGCTGAGCCTGCACCGCGGTCGCGGCGATGATGGTGATTTGTTCCAGTGGTCCAGGACCATCGCACCGTACACCTCGACGCTGACCCTGGAGGACAACTACCGAGGCTGCCAGGTGGCGGTGATGGAGATGGTGCGCAACGGCATCACGACCGTATGCGATTGCACCCGTTACGGGGCGGATCTCTTTTCAATGGTGGCGTCTGGTATCGGCATGCGCTCGCTGAGTGGCGCGCTGGCGAGTTCGCCCGAACTGCGGCCCGCCGGGCGGCACAACTGGCCGCAGGCCCTTGAGGAGACCGATCGAGCCATCCTCGAACGAGGCGATGATCCGCTCTGCCGCTTCTACCTCGGCGCCCACTCTCCCTACAGTTGCACGGCCGAGAGGGTCCAGGAGATCCACCGTGCGGCGCGGGAGCGTGGTCTTCCGTTCATCATCCACGTCGCCGAGAACCGGCAGGAGGTGGAGATGGTGCGCGAGCGCCACGGTTGCCGCCCGATCGAGTGGCTGCACCGGCTGGGCGTGCTCGACGCGCATACCTTGCTCGCTCACGGCGTCTGGCTGGAGGCGAACGAGATCGAGATCCTCGCCGCCACCGGTGCGGCTGTCTCGCACAACCCGACCAGCAACGCCAAGCTGGCCAGCGGCGTGGCGCCGGTGCCTGCGCTGCGCGGAATGGGCGTGCCCGTGGGCTTGGGCACCGACAGCATGCTCAGCAACAACGGGCAGGACCTGTTCCAGGAAATGCGCATGTCGGTGCTGCTGCAGCGTGCCCACACGCTCGACGGGCATGCGCTGTCGGCGCGCGATGCCTTGGCGATGGCCACCCGAGAAGGTGCGCGCTCCATCGGCTGGCAGCAGGAGATCGGCAGCCTGGAGGTTGGCAAGGAGGCCGATCTGGTGGTGCTCGACCTCTGGCATCCGCTGGGTCTCTCGGCGGAAAGGGTCCTGTCCGACCTGGTGTATCGCGCCGGGCCGCAACATGTGCGCACAGTCATGGTGCACGGCGAGGCCATCTACGACGAAGGGCACTTCACGCGCGTGGACGAGGCCGAGATCCGGCACACCATAGAACGACACTGCGAGACCCATCTCCCACCCTGACCCTGAGGTACAACCATTGAGCTCAAGCACGTCCCCTTCGCAGGCACCCGTCGGCCTGATCTCCAGTGCGGCGTCCGAGCGGCTGCTGACCGATCGCCGCGAAGAGAAAGTCAAGACGCCCTGGGGGACGGCCGGTGTGCTCGTGGGCCGCATCGGCGGTCGCGACGCGGCAGTTGTGCTGCGCTATGGCCCCAAACTCGTGACGCCCAGCCACAAGATCAATCACCGGGCCAACATCTGGGCCTTGCGCATGCTTGGCGTCGAGCGCGTGATCTCGCAGAACGCGATCGGCTCGGTCAACCCCTCGATCCAGCCGGGCGATATTGTCATCTCGCATGACGTTCTCGACCGGACCAAGAGCCGGTCGCATTCGCTGTTCGACGAGGAAGAGTGCTGGGTTCGCGTCGACATGACCGAGCCCTTCTGTCACGAGGTGCGCCTCGCTTTGCTGGAGGCGACATCCTCTCTGCCGGACCATGTCATCAAACGCGGTGTGTTTGCGTGCACCGAAGGCCCGCGTTTCGAGACGCCTGCCGAGATTCGCTCCTTGCAGCGTGATGGCGCCGATATTGTCGGTACACCGCTGGTGCCCGAGGTCGTTTTGGCGCGTGAGGCAGAGATGTGCTTTGCCTCCATTGCGCCCGTGATCAACTACGGTGCGGGGATGGCACCTGCGGTGCTCCATGTCGGTCCGGGCAGCATGAACGACAACTATTACGCCAACGGACTGCACGATCGGATCGAGCAGGCGTTGATTGCCGCTGTCCAGTTGTTGCCGCAGGCGCGGTCCTGCTCGTGCGGCAAGGCATTGCGCAGTGGCTTTCACGGCACGCGCCCGGGCTGGCTCACGCACTGCAGCCTCGATGACGCGCCGGTGGAAACGGGGGCTGTGCAGCCCGTTCCGGCGGTAACCAAGAGCTGAAGAACCCCCTGCGATCACCCTAAGGAGTGCCTGCCATGTCGCTGAACTTCAAGAGTCTCCTTGCCGTCATCAGTTGCTGCGCCATCGCCCCGCTGGCGGCAGCGCAGCCGTCGGCAGCTTGGCCGCAGGGCAAGCCGATCACGATCATTGTTCCCTTCGCGGCTGGCGCTGCGGTCGACAACGCTGCTCGGCAAGTGTCGACCCGCTTGGCCGAGCGCCTGGGACAGTCCATCGTGATCGAGAACCTGCCTGGCGCCTCGGGTGTCATCGGTACGACCAAGGCGGCCAGATCGGCGCCCGACGGCTACACGCTGATGGTGGCTCCCGACACATCGCTGACGCTCACGCCGTTGGTCACGCCCGACACCGTCAAGTACGACGGGCTCAAGGATTTCACGCCCATCGGGGTGATCAACACGACGCCCTACGTGCTGGTCACGAGCGCCGCGCTGCCCGTGAACAGCGTGTCCGAGCTGATCCGTTATGCGAAGTCCCGTCCGCGCCAGCTCAATTACGGCAGCCCCGGCATCGGCAATCTCACGCACGTGGCGATGGAGCAGCTGTCCATGCAGGCCGGTATCGAGCTGCTGCATGTTCCCTACAAGGCCACGCCGCAGTTGGTGACGGACCTCATCTCCGGTCAGGTCAACATGACGCTGTCGGTTCCCTCGACTGCTCTGCCCCATATCACGGCAGGTCGGCTCAAGGCGCTGGGCGTGACCGGCGACAAGCGCATCACTGCGTTGCCTGATGTACCGCTGGTTTCCGACTCGCCCGAATTGAAGGGCTTCAACATCACCACCAGCATTTCCCTTTTTGCACCGTCTCGGACGCCAGCTCCTGTCATCGAACGGCTGAACCGTGAACTTCGCGACATCCTGGCCGCCCCCGACTTGCGTAATGCCATGCTGGGGCAGGGCGCAACGCCTGGGTCACTTTCGCCGGCTGATTACGCGACCGTCTTGCGCAGTGATCTGGCTCAGTACGAAAAAGTCGTCAAGGCGGCGCAGATCAAGGCCGAATAGTCCCGATGGGGCGCGGCCGACGTGTTGCACCGAGGGCGCCCCCCCAACGCCAACACTGAAGCCAAACTGGTCGACAGCCTCGACAGGCTGTCAGAGGGCGAACAGCCGCCCGAGCTCCAGCGCGTCGTGCACGTCGGCCTTGCGCAAGGTGGACCACAGGAGCGCCTGGTTGCTGCCGACCACGGGCTTGCCGGCGCGTGCCTCGAGTTCCTGCAGCACCGGGAAGGTGACCAGGCTGGTGCCTGAAAGCACGATGGCGTCGGCCTCATGGTGGTCCAGGGCCAGCACGGCTTCGCACACCTGGGTTGGGGGAATGCGGTGGATGGCCAGCTTGACCCCGGGTTGCCAGGTGCCGTGGCCCAGCGAGTGCTGCGCCAACACCTGCAGCCCCTCCCGGGCCAGGAAGTCAGCTTCATGCTGCGTGACCGCGGCAGAGAACGGGGAGACGAGCACCACGCGCCGGGCCGACAACGCGTTCAGTGCGTCCACCACGGCCGCGGCCGCCGTGGCGGCCGGCAGGCCGCCGCCGGCTTGCGACATCAGTCCCTCCATGTCGGCGCGCGGACTCACCGCCGAGGGCGCGGTGCAGGCGAAGGCCAGCGCATGGATCTCGGCCTCGGCCAGCAGTGCGCACGCATCGCGCAGACCGGCGCGCAGCAGGTCAAGCTCTGCCGGGCTGCGGGCCAGCGGGTTGAGCCGGAAGCGCAGCGCGTGTACGGTCACGCCGGCAGGCATGGCATCGGCCCATTCGGATTCGGTGACGGTGTTGTTCGGCGGCACGATCAGGCCGAGGCGGGCGCGGTGGCCGTAGTGGGCCCTTGCGGGCATGGCTTCAGGCTGGTTCATCGAAAGGCGGCAGGCCCGGGGTGGGCACGAAGTTGTCGAAGATGCCCTGCAGCGCGATCCGCCCCATGGCCAGGCGGGCCTCGGCGGCGCTGCCGCCGATGTGGGGCGTGCCGAAGAAGTTGGGCAGGGCGATCAGCGGCGAGTCGAAGGCCGGTTCACTGGCGAAGACGTCGGCGCAGGCGCCGGCCAGCGCGCCCGCGCTCAGGCGCTCGTGCAGGGCAGCCTCGTCGACGAGCTCGCCGCGCGCGGTGTTGATCAGCACGCAGTCCGGCCGCAGGCGGGCCAGCACCTGGCGGTCGTACAGGCCGCGGGTGGCCGGGGTGAGCGGGATGTGCAGCGACAGCACCTCCGACCGCCCGAGCAGTTCGTCGAAGCCCACCGCCTGCACGCCGTGGGCGGCGTAGAAGTCGGCGCGGTCGGCGATGTCACAGGCCAGCACCTGGCAGCCGAAGGGGGCGAGCAGGCGCACCACGTGCTGGCCGATGTGCCCGCAGCCGTGCAGGCCGAAGACCCGGCCGCTCAGCAACCGCCCCATGCGTCGCGTGAGGTCGCCGCGCTGGCGCAGCGCGAGGTTGGTGATGCCCATGTTGCGCAGCGCCACGAGCGCGAACGCGATCACCAGCTCGGCGATGGACAGCGCGTTGGCGCCGGGCTTCCAGCCCAGGCGGATGCCGCGCGCGGCCATGGCCGCGCCGTCGAGCATGTCCACGCCGGTGCCGAGCTTGGCGATGATCTTCAACTCGGGCAGCCTGGCGATGACCGAGGCGGTCATCGCCTCCAGGCCGACGATGGCCACGTCGCTGCCTTGCAGAAATTCGACCAGCTCGTCACCGTGCAGGCGTCGCAACGAGGTGTTCAAGCGCGCCTGCGGGAACAGCGCGCGCAGCTCGGCGCACAGGGCCGGGTGCTCGCAGAACGACGGCGACGCTGCCGCGACGCTAAGACGGGCTTTCACCGCGCCGGCGTCCGCGTGGCCCACCGCGTCCGTGCCGGGCTGCCCCGTCACGGCGGGCCGCCCGAGACGGAGATGATCTCCCCGCTCAGGTAGGGCGGCGCGTCCACCGCCACGTAGACCGCCACCTCGGCGATCTCCTCGGGCTGGCCCAGGCGGCCGATCGACACGCTGCGCAGGCGGCGCTCGATCGAGGGTGAGCCCTCCGGAAAGGCGCGCGTGGCCACCGCGCCCGGGGCGACGCAGTTCACCGAGACGCCCGCGGCCGTCACCTCGCGCGCCAGCGACTTGGCGAAGGCATGGACGGCGCCCTTGGCGGCCGCGTACACGCTCAGGCCGGCGCCGCCGGTCAGCCCCGACACGGAGGAGATGAACACGATGCGCCCGCGGCCTCGCTCCAGCATCGCTGGCAGCACGGCGTGCGCCACGTTCAGCGGCCCGTACAGGTTCAGGTCGATGATAGGCTTCCAGTCCTTCGCCGGGATGTCGCGGAAGGGCCGGATGTTGGCCGCCACCGCGCCCTCGTGCACGAGCGAGATCATGCCGCCGGCATTGCTGATCACGGCGTCGATGCGGCCGAAGCGCTCCAGCGCGGCGTGAACGAAGCCCTGGACGCTGCCGGCGTCGACGATGTCAGCCTGGCCGAGCAAGGCGTCCGGGGCCAGCTCGGGCCGCAGCGCATCCAGCGCGCCGACGTCGATGTCGCAGGCCGCGAGCGCGAAGCCGCGCGCCGTGGCGCGCCGGGCGATGGCGCGTCCGATGCCCAGGCCGGCGCCGACCAGCAACAGCACGGGGCGTTCTTCAGGCGGGGTGTGCAGGGTGTTGTCCATCGGGGTGCGGGGACTGGGCCAGTTCGAGCAGCAAGCCCCCGGTGGTGTCGGGGTCCAGGAAGGCCACGGGGTGGCCGGCGGCGCCGTGCCGCGGCGACCGGGGGTGGATGCGCACCCCCTTGGCGGCGAGTTCAGCCAGGGCTTCGGCCAAGTCGTCGACCTCCAGGCAGATGTGGAAGAAGCCGCTGCCCCGCGCCTGCACGAAGGCCCCGGGCAGCGAGTCGGGCGCGGCGTTGTGCAACACCTCGACGTGCAGGTTGCCGGCTTCGTACATCGCCATGCGGGTGCCCGAGGCGAACCGGTCCTCCTTCAGCACCGGCAGGCCCAGCAGGTCGCCGAAGACGGCCTGGACCGCCTCCAGCCGCTCGGCGGCGACGGCGATGTGCGCGACGCGGTTCACTTTCATCGGCAGCGGTCGTCCTCGGGCGCTCAGGTCATCGCGGCGGTCGTCTCGTACACGCGGCGGCCGTCGCGTGCCGTGTAGCCGCCGCGCAAGGCGCCCGGCGCGACCTCACGGTAGAAGGCGCGCCGGCTCTCGTGCAGCGGGCGGCTGTTGCGCACCGCCAGCCAGATGCGCAGCAGGTGGCGCTGCCGGTCGGGCTCGTCGTGGTCCTCGAAGGCGGTGCGCGAGTGCAGGATCACGTGGTTGTTCAGGAACTGCAGGTCGCCGGGCTGGAACATCGCCGCGATGTGGAACTCCGGGCTGTGCGCGAGGCGGTCGATCAGGTCCATCGCCTCGATCTGCAGCGGCGTCAGCCTCGGCACGGCCTCGAAGCGCTGGGCCGAGACGATGTGGGTGCGGATGTAGCAGCTCGAGAACCGCCCGTCGCGTTCGGTGTAGATGGGCTGGCTGTACCAGCCCGACGCGCCCGTGGGCTGCTGCTCCTGCCAGCTCCAGCCGATGGGCTGGTGCAAGACGTGCAACAGGTCGGACCGGGTGCGCGCGATCTCGTTGCGGATGGCCAGCGCGCTGGCCAGCATGCTCAGGCCGCCGGCCTTGGCCACGCGCAGCACGAGCAGCCCCACCACGTCGGCCTGGTCGGCATGGAAAGTGAGCTTCTGCTTGCTCGTGTAGGCGCGCCCGCGCGGGCTGTTGACATCGACGTTCAGGTTGCGCACGTCACCCAGGTGGTCGCCGCCGCGGCTCTGCGCCAGCGTCGGCCCCAGGTGGCGGCTGAAGCCCACGTAGAGGTGGCGCAGCGCATCCTTGGAGTGACGATCCACCGGGAAGCCCCGCAGCAGGAACATCCCGCGGCCGGTCTCGAGTTCGCGCCGCAGGCGCTCGAACAAGGGCTCGAAGCCGGGCAGCGGGAAGTGGCTCGCGTCCAGGTCGTCCAGCGCGATGCCACTGGCGAGCGAACGTGCGAGCGTCCGCTCCAGTGTGGCGACCTCCGCCGGCGACAGCGTGTGTTCGAGCGCCGGGTCGTCCCGCACGTCCGGCGGGCGCCAGTCGGCACGCCCGTCGGCGAGCGGGCCGGGGGTGTGGTCGAGGTTCACTCGGGCTTGAGGCCGGCCAATTCGATCGCTTCGTCCCACAGCAGGCGGTCGCGCCGGATCGTCGCCGCGAACTGCGCGGGCGAGTCGCCGATGGGCGAGATGCCGATCTTGTGCATGCCGGCGATGTAGTCGGGCAGGCGCGAGACTTTCTGCACCGCCAGCGACGCGCGTTCGACGTCCTCCCGAGCCGTGCCCTTGCGGAAGGCCAGGCCGTTCCAGGTGACGAGCGAGAGGTTGGGGATGGATTCGTTCAGCGCCGGGGTGTTGGGCAGCTCTGGCAGGCGCTTCTCGCCCGAGGTGGCGAGCACGCGGATGTGGCCGCTGCCCAGGTGCGCCAGGAACTCCGCCGGGTTGCCGAAGTAGGCCGACACATGGCCCGCGAGCAGGTCCTGGAGCGCGGGCGCGCCGCCCTTGTAGGGCACGTGGTTCAGTTGCAGCCCGGCACGCCTGAAGAACAGCTCGGCCACCAGATGGGTGGAGGTGCCTGTGCCGCCCGAGGCGTAGTTCACGGATTTCGCCGGGCGCGCCTTCACCCAGTCGATGAACTCGCCCAGTGTCGTCACGGGCACCGATCGGTGCACGCCCAGCACCAGCGGGTTGGAACCCATGTTGGTCACGGGCACGAATTCTTCGTGCGGGTCGAAGCCGATCTTCGTCGTCTTCGGCAGGATGATCATCGTCGTGGGCGAGATGTTCAGCAGCATCGTGCCGTCGGCCGGGGCGTTGAGCAGCTTGCGCGCCGCGAGTAGGCCGCTGCCGCCGGGCGTCGGGTCGACGATCACCGGACGACCGAGCTCGGCCTGCAATGGCGTGGCCAGCAGCCGCGCCATGGCGTCCGAGCTGCCGCCGGCGGCGAAGGGGATGACGATGCGCAAGGGCCGGGCGTCCTGTGCGCGCAGCGCCGGCATGGCCAGCGCTGCGGCCGAAGCGCCGAGGCGGGCGACGACTTGTCTCCTGGAGGGCATGGGATTCCCTTTTCTTGATGTGCCGACGCGTCGATGTCGATCGATGCTGCCGTGCTGAGAAGTCCGGGCCGGCGAGCCACCAGCCGACACCGATTCTGAATGTCAAGGGGGCGCTGCGCAAGGGCCGATCTTTCCGGCTTGCGGTAGTTCATTCCGCCAGGCTCACCGAGGAAAGATCACCCGCGGCCCACAAGTCACGGTCCGCGCGTGGCGGCTACGGCAGGAATGCACCGGCGCGTCCCGCCTCCGGTCCCCCCTGAACGCCGACATCGCCTTCGCCTTGGCGCAGCATATGCGTGAAGTCCTCGTTCAGCCGCTGCGCGAGCGGCCACTGGGCGCTGAGCCAGTCGTGCGCCTCGCGCTCGGTGCAGCGGGTGTGGCGCATGCGCCAGGCCTTGAGCACGAGCGCGGTGCGGCTGCGGCCGCCGTGGCAATGGACGACGACGCGGCGGCCCTCGGCGAGGAAGGCGTCGACGCTGTCGAGCACGTCGCGCAGGCCCTCGGCCAGGGCCTCGTTGTGGCCGCCGGCTTGGTCGACCATGTAGACCTGCCGCCGCACTGCGTGGCCGGCGAAGCGCGTGCCTGTGCGGCACAGCGAGACCACGGCCCAGTCGGCGGGCGCACCCGAGGCGCCGGCGAGGTTGGCGGCGTGCAGCCCGGGCGCCACCTCGGCGGGGCCGGCAGCCGGCTCGGGTGGCTGCTCGGCCACGGGCTCCTGCCCGGCCAGGCGCAGCGCCAGGTGCTGCAGGCCGGCGTTGTCGAACCGATGCTCGCCTGCGGGCCCGCGCAGGCGGCCGTGCACTGCTGTGACCCAGCGCGAGGGGATGGCCTGCACGCCGTGCCGTGCCCCCGCCAGGGCGCCGGCCACGCAGGCCACGGTGTCGGTGTCGCCGCCCAGGTCCACCGCGGCGCGCACGGCGTCGGCGTAGCGGGCCGTCGAGCGCACCGCCCACACCGCTTGCGCCAGGCAGCCCCAGACGCTGCCGTTGCCCGGGTGCGGCAGGCTGGGGTGCCAGCCTGGCTGCAGCGTCAGCCGGAAGGGCGCGGCCTGCAGCGGCGGCAGCGCCGCGAGTTCGTGCTCGAGCGCGTGGAACATGTCGCCCCCGCGGATGGCGCTGCGAATCATCGCCACCACCAGCCAGGCGCCCCAGGCGGCGGCCGGGTGCGGGTGCGTCAATGCGGCCTGATGCAGGACCACGGCCTGCGCGCGCTCGCGGGGCAGGGCCAGCAGCGCCGGGGCGAGCACGAAGGCGCGCATCAGCGCGCCGTTGGCGGCGGTGCGTTCGGGGTCGGGGTGCTCGACCTCGCGCCAGTCGGCGAAGTCCAGCGCGTGACGCGTGGTGAGGCCGACGTCCGCCGCGTCCCCGGCCCAGGCGCGCCAGTGCTGCCAAACCACGTCGGGGTCGTAGCCGCCGGCGGCCTGCAGCGCGAGCGCCAGGGCCAGCGCCATCTGCGTGTCGTCGGTGAACTCGCCCGGGGCCCAGCCGAAGGGGCCGCCGCCCACCATTTCGGTGCGCGCGCCGTGCAGGGGCCGGGCGAAGCGGGCCGACCACGCCCCCGCGGGGCCGAACTCGAAGGGCGCCCCGAGCGCGTCGCCCACCGCGGCGCCGAGCACGGTGCCGAGGACACGCTGGATCTCGGGCGGGGAAAGCGCGGGAACCGGGGGCAGGGGGGTGTGCAGGGGCATGGGTTGATGTCCTTCGGATGCGTGGGGTGCTTGGGTGGAATCGGCAGGGTGCTCAGGGATCGATGCCCCCGGCTGCGCGCCAGACCCGGGCCAGGAAGAACAGCCTGCCCGGCGCCTCGCTCGGATGCAACTCGCAGCGGGCGCCCAGCGAGTTCACCGTGTCGCGCAGCCAGGCGCGCGTGCCGCCGCCCCAGATGAAGGGGCCGTCACGGTGGCCGCGCCAGGCGATCTCCACCGCGCTGGCGCGGTAGTCGCAGCCCGGCTGCTGGCCGGTCTCGAGCAGCACGCAGCCGCCCGGCGCCAGCGCGTCGAGCAGGCGGCCCAGCCCGGCGCGCGCATTGGCCTCCGCGCCGAAGATCCCGAGCCCGTTGCCCAGCAGCAGGATCAGGTCATAGCGCTGGCCGTGGGGCAGGGCGTCCGCCGTCGCGAAGAAGCGGGCCGGCCCGGGGATGACCTGCTCGCAGTGCGCGCGCAGTCCGTCGCACCGGTCCACGCCGAACAGCCGGGCCCCGGGGTGCCGCCGGCGCAGGTGGCGCAGGTGCCGGCCCAGGCCGCAGCCGATGTCCAGCACCGCAGCGCCGGGCGGCAGGGCGATCTCGTCCAGCAGCAGCACCTCGTCGTCACGCACTTCGAGGTAGTCGCCGCAGGGGTGGCGCACGGGCCCGGCGCCGTCCCATGACAGTTGGACGGCCTGAGGTCGGCCCTGGGCGGCGGCCAGCAGGGCGCGTCCGAAGGCAGTGAGGGGCATGGGATGTCCTGCGGTGGTGGGCGGTGGGGTGCCGGGGCCGGCAGTGTGGCGTCCGAGGGCGACAGACGCTGTCGCTGGCGATGCGCGGCGCCAGACGCCGGACCGGCGTCCTGGCGACGGCGGTCCACGGCACCTGCGCGGACTTCGAGGCGACAACTTCTGACACCCCTCCCCCCGAGACTGCTCTCCTGCCCGGCCAGCGCAGGCCCTTCGGCCGCCTGGCTCCCTCAACCCTCACCTTTGCAGGAGCAAGCCCATGTCCGTGCCCGTCTACAAGTGGTCCATCATCGTCCGCCTGGGTGGTGGCCAGCTCGTCCACAGCGCCATCTACGCGAACAACATGCTCGAGGCCAAGGACCTTGCCGAGGCGCAGTACGGCGCCGGCCGGGTGATGGTGATGCAGCGCATCTCCTGAACCCGACCGAGCCGCCGGGCGCTCACGGTCCGTCTGCAGTTGGCGCGCCCGCGTAGTGCCGTGCCGTCGCCTGCACCCGGCGCGCGACCTCGGCGCGCAGTTCCGCTGGGCCGGCCACCTCGACGCTCTCGCCCAGGCTCAGCAGAAAGGGCACCAGCATCTCGCTCATCGGCAGCGTGGCGGTGACGCCGTGGCGGCCGTCACCGCCGGGCTGGGGATCGATGTGCTGGTTCTCGCACAGAGGGCGCTCACTGAAGTGCCACAGCCCCTCGGGGGCCACGCGCAGCTCCAGCGCTACCGCGCGGCCGTTGCCGTCGGTGAAGCTCATGCGGTGCGTGGCCGCGATATAGGACTCGAGGTCGAAGTCGGCACGGTCCACGGCACGCGCTGGCAGCACCTCCGCGGCCTGGATGCGGTGCACGGCGTAGACGAAGAAGGCGTCGTCCAGACCCTTGCAGGCCACCAGGTAGGAGGTGCCATCCTTCGACACCACGCCCTGCACGCTCAGGTCGTGGCTGCGCGCGCCGCCCCGGCG
>CAIRBF010000060.1 GCA_903876715.1 uncultured beta proteobacterium | reverse complement strand
TGAACTGGGCATACTCCGGGAAGTGCGTGGACAACGGCTACATCAAGTAAGCCTGTCCGACCCGGCGAGCCAAGGGCCCACCAGGGCCCTTGTGCATTTGTGGCGCCCCGCACACTGCCCCCACGGCTGCCTGCTCCCCCCACCGCGCTTCATGACCGCACCGATGCCTGCCCCAGGCGCCCCCCGGGTGTTGGCGGCCGCCTTCGCCGCGGCAGCGGCGATCCCCACGCTGCTGGCTTACATCGTCCCGCCCTCGACGACAGCCCTGAACCAGTTGCTCGCCGTCGGGCTGTGGGGCTTGGCCGCCTGGGCGGCCGTGGTAGTGCCGGTCAGGTCGGCGCCGGCGACATCGCTGCGCGGCGATGGCGGGGCCGGACCGCTCGTGAGCGCGGCCGCAATGCCGCTGGCCGTGGCCCTGTGCGCGCTGTGCTCCTGGCTTGTGCACCCGTTGCCCCGGTCGCTGGCCGCCTCGACGCTGGCGCTGCTGATGGCAGCCGCAGCGATGGCCGCGGCCGGCGCCTGGACCGCTCGGCGGGCCGATGGCTCGCAGGTCTTCGGCGCCGTCGGCGCCGGCTGGGCGCTGGCGGGCCTGGGCTGCGCCGTGGTCGCGGTCGTGCAAGTCTTCGCCCCGCCGGCCACGGACAGCTGGTGGATCGCTCGTTCGTCCATACCTGGTCGCGCCGTCAGCAACCTGCGGCAGCCCAACCATCTGGCCACGGTGCTGATGTGGGCGCTCGTTGGCTGGGTGGCCTGGCTGCACATTCGACAAGGCAGAGGGCAGCCCGAGTCGACGGCACCCGGCCCAGCGCCAGGACATGCCCGTGCGGAGCGGGCCGAGACGCTGGCTGCGCTCACGTTCGTGGCGCTGCTGATGCTGGCGCTGGTGCTCAGCGGCTCGCGCACCGGTCTGGTTGGCGTGGGTCTGCTGGCCCTCTGGGGCCTGCTCGATCGCGGGCTGTGCCGACAAGCCCGGCTGCAACTGCTCGCGGCCCCCCTGCTCGCCGCGGTGGCCTGGGCGGGGGTGTCCTGGTGGGCGGCTTCGCGGGGTGTCGTCATCGGTGCGCAGCAGCGTCTGGCCGAGGGCGACATGTCAGGCTCGCGCCTGGGCGTCTGGTCCGACACCTGGGCCCTGATCCAGCAACACCCCTGGACGGGGGTCGGCTGGGGCCAGTTCAATTTCGCCTGGTCGCTGAGTCCCTTCCCGAACCGGCATGTCGCCTTCTTCGACCACACGCACAACCTGCCGCTGCAATGGGCGGTCGAACTCGGGCTGCCCGCGGCTGCGCTGCTGCTGGCGCTGGCGTGCTGGAGCCTGTGGCGCGCGTGGCGCCGGGCGCGCGGCCCCGGCCACCGCCAAGCGGCAGCGCGCTGCGCCCTGATGCTGGTGCTGGTCGTCGGCCTGCACAGCCTGCTGGAGTACCCGCTGTGGTACGCGCATTTCCTGCTGCCGGCCGCCTTCGCCTGGGGCTATGCGCAGGCGCGCAGCGCCGCACCGGCCCCCGCGCCGCCCACAGCCCCGCCCGGGCCGCACAGGACCACGCACGCACTGGCCACGGCCTGCCTGCTGTGCACGCTGGGTGCAGCCTTCGCTGTGCAGGACTACCTGCGGGTGGTTCAGATCTTCCAGTCCTGGCCCGATGCGCCGCCCCTGGCCGAGCGCATAGACGACGGCCGTCACAGCGTCTTCTTCGCGCACCACGCGCACTATGCGGCGGCGACCACCTCGGCCCTGCCGGCGTCTCAGCGCCGCGAGGCCTTCGACACGGCGTCGCGCCACATCCTCGACACGCGGCTGATGATCGCCTGGGCCAAGGCGCTCGAACAGGCTGGCGACCGCGACCGCGCGCTCTACATCGCGCAGCGGCTGCGGGAGTTCCGCAACCCGGCGGCGCGCACCTTCTTCGCCCCTTGCGCGCCGACCGCGCAGGCAGCGGCGCCGGCCGCCCCTGCGCCTCCCTTTCCCTGTGGCGCGCCCGCGCGCGCGCTGGATTGGCAGGACTTCGTTCCGCCTCGCTAGGACCGCTGCCGCGCCCACAGGTCCCCACGCGCCGCCGACCTACACTGGTCACCCGCGTTGTCAGCAACATCCGCAGTACCAGCGCGTGTCTCAACCGCCTTGGTCGTCATGCCGCGCAACGTCGAGATCAAAGCCCATGTCCACGCCCTGGAGGCACTCCTGACGCGCGCACGGACCCTGGCCGACGGCCCGGCGCAGACGCTGGAGCAGGATGACACCTTCTTCGCCGTGCCGTACGGACGCCTGAAGCTGCGCCTCGTGGACGGGGCGGCGGCCGAGCTGATCCATTACGAACGCCCCGATGCCCCTGGCGCGCGGGCCTCCGACTACGTCCGCGTCGCCGTCCCGGACGCCGCCGCCCTGCGGGAGGCGCTGGCCCGCGGACTGGGCGTGGTCGGGCGCGTGCGCAAGCGGCGCTGGCTGCTGCTGGCGGGCCAGACGCGCATCCACCTGGACCGCGTGGAGGGCCTGGGTGACTTCGTCGAGCTGGAGGTCGTGCTGCGCGCCGGACAGTCCGACGCCGACGGCGCGCGCGTGGCCGAGGACCTGATGCGCGCCCTCGGCCTGGCCGATGCCCCGCGCCTGGCCGGGGCCTACCTCGACCTGCTGCGCGCGGAGAGCGTATCCTGCACGCCGTCGGCGCCGACGCCGCCCTCGCCGGCCCCCACCGCCCCTCGAGAAGCGCCCCCATGAGCCTGCACCGCCAACTCCAGCAGCGTGCCGCCGAAGGCCGCCCCATCCGCGTCGGCCTGATCGGCGCCGGCAAGTTCGGCTCCATGTACCTCGCGCAGGTGCCGCGCACCCCGGGCGTGCACCTGGCCGCGATCGCCGACCTCTCCCCCGAGGCGGCGCGCGCCAACCTCGCGCGCGTGGGCTGGGCGCCCGAGCAGGCGCAGGCCACGTCCATCGACGCCGCGCTGAAGGACGGCCGCACTTATGTCGGCGAGGACTGGCGCGCGCTCGTGTCGCACCCGGCGATCGACATCGTCGTGGAGTGCACCGGCCACCCGATCGCCGCGGTCGACCACTGCCTGGAGGCCTTCGCCCACGGCAAGCACGTCGTCAATGTCACGGTCGAGGCCGACGCCTTCTGCGGCCCGCTGCTGGCGCAGCGCGCGCAGCAGGCCGGCGTCGTCTACTCGCTGGCCTATGGCGACCAGCCGGCCATGATCTGCGACCTCGTCGACTGGGCGCGCACCTGCGGCTTTCCGGTGGTGGCGGCCGGGCGCGGGCACAAGTGGCTGCCGCACTTCTGCGAGTCCACGCCCGAGACGGTCTGGGGCCACTACGGCCTCACCCCCGAGCAG
>CAIRBF010000059.1 GCA_903876715.1 uncultured beta proteobacterium | reverse complement strand
TCCTTGATGGACATCATCGGTCCCTCGAAGGTGCTCATGCCGTAGAAGCCCACGGCGGTGACGGAGAAGCGCAGCCCGGGATCGGTGCGCAGCTTGTCCCACGCGCCCGACAGGGTCATCAGCCCGTTGATCATGCCGCCCCAGCTGGGCATCCACAGGATCACGGAGAACACCATGCCCAGCGTCTGCGACCAGTCGGGCAGCGCCGTGTAGTGCAGGTGGTGCGGGCCGGCCCAGATATACATGAAGATCAGCGACCAGAAGTGCACCACCGACAGGCGGTAGGAATACACCGGCCGGCCGGCCTGCTTCGGGATGAAGTAGTACATCATTCCCAGGAACGCCGCGGTCAGGAAGAAGCCGACGGCGTTATGCCCGTACCACCACTGCACCAGCGCGTTCTGCACGCCGGAATAGATGGAGTAGCTCTTGGCCTCGAAGAAGCTCGCCTGCACGGTGGTCGGAATATCTCCGTGACCGGTGAGGAAGAAACCCACCGCGTTGTGCCCGTACCACCACTGCACCATCGCGTCCTGCACGCCGGCGTATGCCGAATAACTCTTCGTCAAGGTCACCGGGATCGCCGCGCTGTTGACGATGTGCAGCAGCGCCACCGCGATGATGAACGCGCCGAAGAACCAGTTTGCAACGTAGATGTGGCGTACCTTGCGGGTGCCCACGGTGCCGAAGAACACAACGGCAAACGCCACCCATACCACCGCGATCAGCAGATCGATCGGCCACTCGAGCTCGGCATACTCCTTGCCCGAGGTGATGCCCAGCGGCAGCGTGAGCGCTGCCAGGAGGATGACCAACTGCCAGCCAAAGAACGTGAACAAGGCAAGGCTCGGCGCGAACAGCCGGGTTTGGGAGGTCCGCTGCACCACGTGATAAGCGGTGGCGAACAGGACACTTCCGCCGAAAGCGAAGATCACTGCATTCGTGTGCAGCGGCCGCAGCCGCCCGTAGCTCAGCCAGGGAATGCCCAGGTTGAGCTCCGGCCACGCAAGCTGGGCGGCGATGATCACGCCCACCAGCATCCCCACCACGCCCCACAACACTGCGGCCAACGCAAACCAGCGCACGGGTGTATCGAAATAGGCGGCCATGCCGCCCTGCCTCTGCTCTGCCATCAAGAACCTCCAGCTGTGTGGGCATCCTCACGAGGGGGCTGCACCCGACCTGCCCCTGCGCGGGTTCCAGGAGACTTGGGAAGCTCCCGCAGCTCCCGGGCAGGGTTTGCACGGAGATTCTTGCGGCTACCCCCCGTTTTGGCCTTGACCTCGGTCAAGCTCCTCGGGCTCGTCCTGCGCTTGGAGCGCGCGCTCGCCCTCGCTCTCCAGGTCATCGAACTGACCGCTGTGGACAGCCCAGCCAAAGATGGCGACGATGGCGAGTACGAGCACCGCGGACAGCGGAATCAGCAGGTAGAGGATGTCCATCGACGCTCAGCAGCGGCCGCCCGCCCGTTGGGCGTTCAGGATCACCAGCAAGGAACTGCCCGCCATGCCCAGACCCGCCGCCCATGGAGGCATCCATCCGGCAATCGCCAATGGGATGCTGGCTGCGTTGTAGGCCACGGCCCAGGTCATGTTCTGGCTCATGATCGCGCGTGTTCGACGCGCTACCCGCGCCAGGTCAAGGACACCGGATGGCCGACCGCTGACGACGACGGCGTCTGCCGCCTCGCGCGCGGCGAGCGCGCCATGGCCCATTGCTATCGAGACATCGGCGGCCGCCAGCACTGGCGCGTCGTTCAAGCCATCGCCGACCATCGCCACGGGCCGGCCGGCAGCGCGCGCCTCGCGCAGTGTCTGCAGCTTGCCCTCAGGATCGACGCCGGCCCGCACCGCGTCGCAGCCGATCGTGCTTGCCAGCGCCTGCGTCCGATGTGGTGCGTCCCCGGACAACAGCACCACGCGCATGCCCAGGTCGCGCAATCCCTGCACGGTGGAGCGGGCGTCGTCGCGCAGCACCTCGGTGAGCGTGATGTCGGCCACAAGCTGCCCTTCGCACGCAAGCACCAGATGCTCGGTGGGCTCGGCGCGGTCCGCCGCGGTGCTCGTCTGCGGGCTGCGGCGCCCTTCCCTTACCCACTCAGGGCGCCCGAGGCGCCAGCACTGCCCCTTGGGATCGCGCGCCTCCAGGCCGCAACCCGGCACCTCGACCACGTCGACCCACGGCCAGGCCACGGGGGCTGTGTCAGTCAGCGCAGCAGCGGCGTCGACCAGAGCCCGTGAAGCCGGATGGGTCGACCACTGCGCAAGTTTCGCGCCCAACGCCAGGGCCTGGTCTGCGTCGCCCACGCCAAATTCAGTGGCGGTGTGCAGCAGCCGCGTACCGGCCACGCGCAATCGGTCCTCGGTCAGCGTGCCTGTCTTGTCGACGAACACTTGTCCGATGTTGGCCATGGCCTCCAGCGCGTCGAGACGACGCAACAGAACGCCGCGGCGCGCCAGGCCACCCGCCGCAGCCACCAGCGCTGCGGGCGTGGCCAGCCACAGTGCGCAGGGGCACGTGACGATCAGCACGGCCACCGCGACCGCGACCGCGCGCGTGGGGTCGAACAGGCTCCATGCCGCAGCGCTTGCGGCAGCCAGCACGAGCACGGCCCACAGGAAGGGCCCAGCCCAGCGGTCAGCCAGCGCCGCAGCCGCCGGGCGCTGGGTCAGGGCCTCGCGCATCAGGGCCAGAATGGCCTCGTGGCGTGTGTCGGCGCCCACGCGCTCCACCCGGAACTCGAAGGGAGCGCCGGCGTTGAAGCTGCCGGCAAGCAGCGGCTCGCCTGTACGGCGCGCCACGGCAGCAGATTCGCCCGTCACCAGGGCTTCGGAGACGTCGGCTCCGGCGCTCAGCAGGGCGCCGTCGGCCGGCACGGCCCCTCCTGCAGGCACCCGCACCCGGTCACCTGGTTGAAGCCGGTGCACGCTGACCACGTCGATGCCACCATCAACCCGCACGCGCCATGCGGTCTGCGGCAGGGCGTCGAGCGCCGACTCCAGCGCCAGCGCGGCACGGTGTCGCGCCCGGATGTCCAGGTAGCGGCCGAGCCAAAGGAAGGCCAGGAACATCGTCAACGAATCGAAGTAGACCTCGCGACCCCAGATTCCCGAGGGGTCGAACGTGGCGGCCGAACTGGCAACGAAGGCAGCGGTGAGGCCCAAGGCCACGGGCACGTCCATGCCGATCCGGCGCGAGCGCAGCGAACGCCAGGCACCTTGCAGGAAGGGCATCCCGGAGAACCACAGCACGGGCACGCTCAGCACCCAGCTGCCCCAGTTCAGAAGGTTGCGAAGGTCGTCTGACAGGTCGCCGTCGGCGGCCACGTACGAGGGCGTGGCCAGCATCATCACCTGCATCGCGAGAAAGCTTGCGACGAACAGCCGCCACAGTGCAGCACGGTGCTCGTCGCGCCGCAAGTCACGTGCGGCGGCCGCCACGTCGGGCGCGGCGCTGTAGCCGGCCCGGCTCACGGCCGTCAGCAGGTCCGAAGGACGAACGCGCTCGGGATCCCAGCGCACCAGGGCCCGGCGCGCACCTGCGCTGACTCGAGCGGCCTCCACGCCCGCAACCCGCTCGAGCGCGTCCTCGATGAGCCCGGCGCAGGCGGCGCAGTGCAAGCCCGATAGCTGGAAGGCGGAAACGCCACGTCTGCGGCCATCGGCACCGCTTTCCCAGCGGGTGTAGCGCGCGACCTCTTCGGGTTCGTCGATGCCTGTGAATGCCTCAGCGGAGACGGCCACGCTGAGGGTGGGAGCGGCTACGGTCATGGGGACTGCGTCAGAACTCATAATGATTCCTCATGCAGCACGCCCAGCCCATGACCTGTGTCAAACACCGCGTTCCTATGCTGAATCACCGCCAACGACCGTTTTCATTCGTGCTTGTCGCCATCTTCACAGTGGTCAGCGAGCTGCTGTCGGCCGGGCACGCATTGGCCCAGGAGATGCCCCAGGCCCGCCTGCCCACCGTCGTGCTTCAGGCCGGCCTGCACCAGATCACGGCCGAGTTGGCGCGCACGCCCCAGCAGCAGCAGATCGGCATGATGATGCGCACCCAGATGGCACAGCACGAGGGCATGCTGTTCGTCTTCGACGACGTCTCCCCGCGCTGCTTCTGGATGAAGAACACGCTGCTGCCGCTGTCCATCGCCTTCATCGCTGACGACGGAACCATCGTCAATCTGGCCGACATGCAAGCGCGATCCGAGGCCTCGCACTGCTCGACCAAGCCCGTGCGGTTTGCGCTCTAGATGAATCAGGGCTGGTTCGGCAAGCGTGGCATCCAGGCCGGCTACCGGCTCAAGGGCGGGCCCTTCAGCCCCTGACCGCCCGAGGGACGCGGGGTAAGGAAAAAGGGCTGGCGGATGCCAGCCCTTTCACTCCAGGCAACGCTGCTTCGCCGCGGCGTCCTGGACAGCGGCCTCAACCGTAGTTGCGCGCCGCGAAGTCCCAGTTGACCAGCTTGTCGAGGAAGGTCTCGACGAACTTCTGGCGCAGGTTGCGGTAGTCGATGTAGTAGGCGTGCTCCCACACATCGACCGTCAGCAGAGCCTTGTCCGCGGTGGTCAGCGGTGTGCCGGCGGCGCCGGTGTTGACGATGTCGACGCTGCCGTCGGCCTTCCTGACCAGCCAGGTCCAGCCCGAACCGAAGTTGCCCACGGCCGACTTGACGAAGGCCTCGCGGAAGGCGCTGTACGAACCCCACTTCGCCTGGATGGCCGCAGCCAGCGAGCCCGTGGGCTCACCGCCACCAGCGGGCTTCATGCAGTTCCAGAAAAAGGTGTGGTTCCAGATCTGCGCGGCATTGTTGTAGACGCCGCCGGAGGACTTCTTGACGATGTCCTCGAGGGTCATGGACTCAAAATCCGTGCCCTTCTGCAGGTTGTTCAGGTTGACGACGTAGGCATTGTGGTGCTTGCCGTGGTGGAACTCGAGCGTCTCGCGGCTGTAGTGGGGCGCGAGCGCGTCGATGGGGTACGGCAGAGGGGGAAGGACGTGTTCCATGGGACTCCTGTCGAAACAGTGAATGGTGCCGACACAATGGCCACTGATTGTAGGCAGGAGCCCATCGACCGACAGAGTGCGTGCCCTTGTCTGGACCTGCTCGCGATCACCGCGGTGACGAGCGTCAAGCAGGCGGGAGGTCGCGCGGTCCGCCCGGCGTGTCTGCTTCGGTCCCCGTCACGCAGGCCCGCGCCCGGCCGTCGTGCATGACGGCGTAGACGGTCATGCCGGGGCGCAAGGCGCCGACACCGGGCACTGGGCTGCCGGCTTCGTCGCTCACCCAGGCGTAGCCGCGTTGCAGCACATGCTGCGGATGCACAGCCTGCAGGCGCAGCCCGAGGGCGTTCAGACGGTACTCCTGGGTCGAGAGAATTCGCCCCACGGCCCGCGCCAGTGCCCGCTCCTGCGAGGAGTGGCGCTGCCGGTCGAGCAGCGCGTGGGTACCCACGGCCCGCTGCAATCTTTGTCCGAGCGACGACATTCTTTCGGCCTGAGCTGCCAGCCTTCCACCCGGTTGACCAGCTCGTCGCGCGAGCAGATCCAGGCGTTGCGATTGCCGCTCGATCCCCCTGTGCACACCCTGGCCCATGCGTGCCTGCACGGTCGCCAGCCGGTGCAGCAACTCATCGCGAAGGGGCGCAGCCAGTTCCGCCGCAGCGGTCGGCGTCGGCGCTCGTAGGTCGGCGGCCAGATCCGAGAGCGTCACATCCGTTTCGTGACCGACCCCGCAGACCACCGGGATGGGCGAGGAGGCGATCGCCCGGACGACCCGCTCGTCGTTGAAGGCCCATAGATCCTCGAGCGACCCGCCGCCACGCACGAGCAGCAGAACGTCCACTTCGGCCCGCGCGCCGGCCTGCTGTATCGCGCGAACGATGGACGCAGGCGCTTCGGCGCCCTGCACCAGACAAGGGTAGATCACCACGGGAACATGTGCCGAGCGCCGTTGCAATGCCGTGACCACGTCACGCAAGGCCGCAGCGCCAGCCGACGTAATAACACCCAGGGCGCGCGGATGGGGCTGCAGCAAACGCCGGCGCGACGGGTCGAAAAGGCCTGCCGCCTCCAGGCGGGCACGCAGGCGCAGGAACTGTTCATAGAGGGATCCGGCGCCCTGACGACGCATGGACTCGACGACGAACTGCAGGTCACCTCGAGGCTCATAGAGCGCGAGCCGGCCACGCAACTCCACCCGCTGCCCGTCAGCCGGCGCGAAATCGACCAAGGTCGCAGCGCGCCGAAACAGCACGCAGCGCAAGGAGGCGGCAGCGCCGTCGGCGTCCTTCAGGTTGAAATAGGCGTGTCCGCTGGCCGCTCGCGACCAACCCGAGAGCTCGCCGTGGACCGTCACGGAACCGAACCGCGCTGCCAACGCGTCCGTGAGTGCGAGCAGCAGGGCGGCCACGCTCCAGGCCAGGCTGCTGGGGCCCTCGCCCCGGGTGACTTCGTCGTTTTCAGGCATGGGGAAGAGGGCAACGAGACTCCGCGCCGCTGCCTGCGGCGCAGCCCGCTGGCAGGGCACAAGGCCCGTGACGGACCTCAAGAGCAGCCTTCGAGGTGCCGCTCACGCTGCCTGAGGGGCTGAGGCCACGCTGGCGCAGCGAGTCAAACCGGGTCGGCTGCTTCCGCAATAATCCGTGCGCGCGAATCAACACTTACGGATAGGACCTTGATCAGCATCATACAAGCCGCAGGCTGGCCGATCTGGCCTCTGATGATCTGCTCCGTCTTGACTTTGGCTCTGGTCATCGAGCGTCTCTACAGCCTGCGGGCAGCAAGGGTACATCCTCCCGGCATGACCGATGAGGTCATCGCCGGCGTGCGCCAGGGAGTACCCAGCGATGAGGCGCTGGAACGGCTGGCAGCCGATTCGGCGCTCGGGGCGGTGCTGGCTGCGGGTCTGCGTGCGGTGTCCGCGCAACCTCGCCTCAATGAGGTTGCCCTGCGGCAGGCGCTGGAAAGCGCAGGGCGACAGAGCCTGCACCAGTTACAGCGTTACCTCAACGCCTTGGGCACGATCGCCAGCGCCGCGCCGCTGCTTGGGCTGCTGGGCACCGTGATCGGCATGATCGAGATCTTCGCCTCCCAGGCGCCCAGCAGCGTCGGCGGCAATCCGCAACAACTGGCGCACGGCATCTCCGTGGCCTTGTACAACACGGCCTTCGGGCTCATCATCGCGATCCCCGCGCTGATGTTCCATCGCCACTTCCGCAACCGCGTCGAGACCTTCCGACTGAGGCTCGAGAACGAAGCCGAGCGTGTGTTGCCACACCTGCTGCGCCTGGGCCAGACCTTGCGCCCGACGCCCTGACCATGAACTTCGGACCCGCCCACTCGGCTGACGAGCCCGAGATCAACCTGATCCCCTTCATCGACGTCCTGCTGGTGGTTTTGATCTTCCTGGTGTTGTCTACGACCTACTCTCGCTACACGGAACTGCAGGTGCGACTACCGCATGCCGACGCGACCCCGCTGCAGGTGCGGCCGCCGGAACTCGTCGTAGCGATCAGTGCCGACGGCCACTACACCGTAGACCGCCAGCCGGTGGATGGACGTAACGTGGTGGTGCTGGCAGGTCGGCTGCGTGAGGCTGCGGGCGGGCGTCTGGACACGGTGGTCATCGTGTCTGCCGATGCGCTCGCCCCACATCAGGCGGTGGTGAACGTGCTCGATGCGGCGCGTCGCGCCGAGCTCTCGCGGCTGACCTTCGCCGCACAGGGCTCGGCCGCCGGGCGCTGAGCGCCGTCGGTCGCTTGCGATGGCGTGGCGCGATGCCGTGCAGCGCGTCTGGTGGAACCAGGCGCAGGGCCTGGAGCGGCTGGCCCTTACCGTCGTGTTGAGCCCGATGGCCGTTGCCTATGGCACCGCGCTGCTGGCGACCCGGCTTCCCTGGCGCCTGGGCTGGCGTCGCCCGCAATCGCTGCGCGCGCCCGTGGTCGTGATCGGCAACCTGGTGGTTGGCGGCGTAGGTAAGACGCCGGTCGTGCTGGCCATGGTGAAGGCGCTCCAGCGAGCAGGATTCCGCCCCGGGATCGTGTCTCGGGGCTATCGCCCGGGACTGCGCGCTCGCGAGATCCCTCTGGCCGTCGAACCCGACAGCCATGCCGCCGACTGCGGCGACGAGCCGCTGCTGCTGCGCCGGCGCGCCGGCGTCCCGGTCTGGGTCGGGAAGCGCCGTGCCGAGGTGGCCCGCGCGCTATTGAAGTTACACCCCGAAGTCGATGTGGTCGTCAGCGATGACGGGCTGCAGCATCTGGCGCTTCCGCGCGACTTCCAGATCATGGTCTTCGATGCCCGTGGCGTAGGCAATGCGCGCCTGCTGCCCGCTGGCCCCCTGCGTGAACCCCTGCCCCATCGACTGCCTCCACATACCGCCGTCGTCTACAACGCGGCCGGCCCCAGCACCGCCTTGCCTGGTGCCTGCTGTTACGCCCGACTGGGCGGGCTGTATTCGCTGCGCGACTGGTGGCAAGGCCTGCCAGCCTCGCCCGCCGCCCTCAAACAGTTGCAGCAGCGCCCTGCCATCGCTGCAGCGGGCATCGCTCATCCCGAGCGCTTCTTCTCGATGCTGGAGGCCGCGGGGCTGCGCATCGAGCGCCTTCCCTTGCCGGACCATGCGCCCCTGATCCCCAGCCCATGGGCGAACGACAGCCGGCCCGTCATCGTCACGGAGAAGGATGCAGTCAAGCTGAATCCTGCCGCGGCTGACGCCGGCCGGGTACGTGTCGCCGCGCTAGACTTCGACCTGCCAGCTTCAGTCATCGAGGCGGCTCTTGCTGCTCTCCCCTCCCCCGGCACGCAACCCCATGGACCACCGCTTGATCGATCTCCTGGTCTGCCCGATCTGCAAGGGGCCGCTGGAACTCGCTCGTGACGATGAATCCCGGCCCGTCGAGTTGCGCTGCGCCGCCGACCGCCTCGGCTACCCGATCCGGGATGGCATTCCAGTGATGCTCGAGTCCGAGGCGCGCAGCCTCGACGCTCCGGTCTCGGACCGGGCCGTGTCGGGCTGAACTCGGGTTGCGGGTCGCGCGCGCCGGACCGCGTTGATCTCGATGGTTCCGCTTTCCTCATGCCGTTCACGGTTCTGATTCCGGCTCGCCTGGCCTCCAGCAGGTTGCCCGACAAGCCCCTGGCCGACATCGGCGGCCTGCCCATGGTGGTGCGCGTTGCGCGCCAGGCAGCACTGTCCGGTGCGGTGAGGGTAGTCGTGGCTGCGGATGATCAACGCATCATTCGGGCGTGCGAGGCGCACGGTGTCCAGGCGCTGCTGACGCGAGAAGACCATCCCAGCGGCAGCGATCGCCTGGCCGAGGCCTGCGGACTTCTGGGGTTGGAAGGTGACGACGTCGTGGTGAACGTCCAGGGCGACGAACCTCTGGTGCCTCCGGGTCTGGTGAGCCGTTGCGCCGACTTGCTGGTCGAGCGCAGCGAATGCGTCGTGGCGACGGTCGCGCATCCCATCAGCGACGCTGCTGAATGGCGCAACCCCAACGTCGTGAAGGTGGTTCTGGACGCAGCCTCTCGCGCGCTTTACTTCACCCGCGCACCGGTCCCTTATTGGCGCGATGGCTTCCCCGGCGTGCTGCCGACGGCTCCGGCCGCGCTGCGCCATCTGGGCCTTTACGCTTACCGCGCTGCCTTCCTGCGCGACTTCCCGACGCTGATGCCCGCGCCGCTGGAGAAGACCGAGGCCCTGGAACAGCTGCGCGTCCTCTGGCACGGGCACCGGATCGCCGTCCATGTGACGGACGAAGCGCCTGCGACTGGCGTCGACACACCCGAAGACCTTGCCCGCGTGCGTGCCTTCATCGCCGCGTCCACTGCGCCCCAGCGCTGAAAGCTCAGCGAAGGGTCGCGTGTTAATCTCCACCGAGTCCAGTTCTGGACGTCCTGGCGCGCCAGCGGTCGCGCCGCCGCCTTCCGGGAACCCACCGGACAGATCTCCAGCAGACCACGCACGATCATGAGACTCATCCTTCTGGGACCGCCCGGCGCGGGCAAGGGCACACAGGCCCAACACATCTGTTCCCGCTATGGGATCCCGCAGATCTCCACTGGCGACATGCTGCGTGCGGCCGTCAAGGCGGGCACGCCGCTGGGCGTGGCTGCAAAGAAGGTGATGGACGCGGGCGGGCTCGTCAGCGACGACCTCATCATCGGACTCGTCAAGGAGCGCATCGCGCAACCTGACTGCGCGCGCGGCTTTCTGTTCGACGGCTTCCCTCGCACCATCCCGCAGGCCGACGCCATGAAGTCCGCCGGCGTCCGGCTTGACGCTGTGCTCGAGATCGACGTGCCCGACAGCGCCATCGTCGAGCGCATGGGTGGGCGACGTGCCCACCTGCCATCTGGCCGCACGTACCACGTCAAGTTCAATCCGCCCAAGATCGAGGGCCTCGACGACCTCACCGGTGAGCCCTTGGTTCAGCGCGATGACGACCGTGAGGAAACCGTGCTGAAGAGGCTGTCGGTCTACCACTCGCAGACACGGCCATTGGTCGATTACTACTCGACGTGGGCAGCCGGCGGCGATACGCACGCTCCGAGGTACGCACGCATCTCGGGCGAAGGCCCGGTGGACGAGATCACGGCCCGGGCGCTGGCGGCGCTGGCGGGCTGAATCCGCACGCAGGACCACAGAGGCGACGCATGGACATCGCAGGCAAGGCATTCATCGTGACCGGCGCAGCCTCGGGCCTCGGCGAAGGGGCGGCTCGCATGCTGGCCGCCTGTGGCGGCAAGGTCGTGGTGGCCGACCTCCAGGTCGACAGGGGCCAGGCCATTGCCACCGAGATCGGCGGCGCCTTTGTGCGCTGCGACGTCAGTCAGGAGGCCGACGGCCGTGCTGCCGTGTCGGCGGCGCTCGGCCTGGGCAAGCTTGTCGGTCTGGTCAACTGCGCCGGCATCGCGCTGGCGATCAAGACCGTCGGTCGGGAGGGCGCGCATCCGCTGGCGGGATTCGAGAAGACGATCGCAGTCAACCTGATCGGCACCTTCAACATGATCCGGCTGGCTGCCGAGGCCATGTGTGGCAATGCGCCCGAGCCCACGGGCGAGCGCGGAGTGCTGATCTCCACCGCCAGCGTGGCCGCCTACGACGGCCAGATCGGGCAGGCGGCCTACTCTGCCAGCAAGGGCGGCGTCGTGGGCATGACGCTGCCGATCGCGCGGGATCTGGCTCGCAACGGCATTCGCAACATGACCATTGCCCCGGGCCTCTTCGGCACCCCGATGCTGTTCAGCATGCCGCAGGAGGTGCGCGACGCGCTGGCAGCGAGCGTGCCGTTCCCCAGCCGTCTGGGTACGCCGCAGGACTACGCCAAGCTGGTGCGCCACATCATCGAGAACGACATGCTCAACGGTGAGGTCATTCGCCTGGACGGAGCCGTGCGACTGCCGCCCAAGTGAGCTGCTCCCGCCCGGGCCGGTCGGTTCTTGGCGCGCCGGGGTGAGGGCGACGCCTCACCAGCCGAGCAGCACCTCGCGCCCCTGCACCACGACGTCCACGCGGCGTCCGACGGGCAAGGTGACGTGGGTCGCCACGTGGCCGAAAGGAAGTCCCGTGAGCACCGGCACGTTCGTACGCGCGCGCAGCGCCGCCACGGCGCTCTTGAGCGTGTAGCCGCGGTCCAGCGGTGAGGGTTGCCAAGCTGTGAAGGCGCCCAGCAGCACCGCCTTCTGGGCGTCGATCACCCCAGCCTGTTGAAGCTGGAGCAGACAACGCTCCACCCGGTAGGGGTGTTCGTTGACGTCTTCCAGGAAGAGCACGCCGCCGCGTACCCGGGGCAGGTGGCGCGTGCCCAAGAGTGCGCAGACCATCGCCAGGTTGCCACCCCACAGCACACCGCGCCCCTGCAGCCCGTCAAATCCGGGGTCGGTGCGGAAACCCACGGCCTCGAGCTCGCCTGACATGGCCTCGCGGAAGCACGAGACCGTGACGTCATCGACCTCCTCGCCCCCAAACCCCGACAACGCCATCGGCCCAGCCCAGCTCGGCTGGCGCGTGTGCGCCAGCAGTCCCAGGTGCAAGGCCGTGAAATCGCTGTAGCCCACCCAGCGCGTGCCCTGCTCCACGCTGCGCGCCAGCAGCGGCCAATCGACAGCGTCCAGGAGCCGTGACATCCCGTAGCCGCCCCGGCTGGTCATCGCGATCGACGGGGCCTCGGCTGCGACGCGATGCAAGGACGCGAGGCGGGTGGCGTCGTCGCCGGCAAAGCGTTGACGTCGCGCCAGCGCCGACGCGTCGAGTCGGGCGTCAAAACCCAGCGCCTGCAGGCGTCGCAACGCTCGCCGCAATACAGCGGGCTCCGCCACGACGCCGGAGGGTGAGAACACGGTCAGCGGCGTTAGCACAGTCATGGGCATGGCTCTTCACGAAGGGGCGGGCCGTCGGTTGGCTTGCGGGTCCGACGCGCGATGAAGAAGTCGCGCAGCAGTTGCCCGCACTCGTGTTCGAGCACGCCGCCGCGCACCGCCGTCTGGTGGTTGAGTTGGCGCGGCGCGAACACGTCGAGCACCGAACCCGCGGCACCCGTCTTGGGGTCGGTGGCGCCGTACACCACGCGCCGAAGGCGCGCATGCAGCAGCGCCATCGCGCACATGGCGCACGGCTCGAGCGTCACGTAGAGCTCGCAGTCCGGCAGCCGGTAATTGGCGCGAGCAGCCGCGGCGGCGCGCAAGGCCACGATCTCGGCATGTGCCGTGGGGTCATGGGCTGAAATCGGTCGGTTGTGTCCCACCGCCACCAGGCGCCATCCCTCGGCGGCCGCCGCGTCGCGCGCGATGACAACGGCGCCGACCGGCACCTCGCCCGCCCGCTCGGCCAGACGGGCTTGGTCCAGGGCCAAGCGCATGATGGCCGCTTCGTCGAGAGCCGGCATGACGGTCCCGGCGGCATACGGTGGCGGCGCTGCGGTGCTCACAACCCTGCAGCTTACCCGCAACGGGGTCCAGCGGCGATGCAGCGCCATGCGTCAGCCCACGAACGCGGCAAGGCCGCGGCGAACCAGCGGGTGGCGACCGCCGTGGACATTACACTGCACCCCGATGCTCTCCACGGCCGCCCGGTCGCCATCCCGCGCACGCATCGATCCGCATGTCTTCCCCATCCGCCAGCAAGACCGCCTTCGACCTGAAGAGCACCGCATGGACCTTGCCCGCGCTGCGCTTGCAGACGGCAGATATCGGCGTACTGGAAACTGCCCTTGCGCAGCGCTTCGGTCAAGGCGGGCTCTTTGACGGCGACCCGGTCGTCATCGACTTGAGCCCGCTGCGTGAGGCCGAAGCGGCCGTCGATTTCTGCTCCCTGCTCGAACAATTGCGCGCGCACCACATCTGGCCGGTTGCCGTGCAGGGCGGCAGCAGTGCGCAAACCGCCGCTGCACGGGCAGCCGGGCTGGCAGAGGCCCTGGACGCGGCGCCCTTGCATTCGGCGCCGGCAGTCCCTCCGCCCCCGGCACCTGAGGTGGCAGCCCGGACGGACCCCGTCTACAAGGCGGCCCTGGTCATCGACAAGCCGCTGCGCTCTGGCCAGCGCGTCTATGCGCGCGGCGGTGACCTGGTGGTCCTGGACGTCGTCAGCTTCGGCGCTGAGGTGATCGCCGATGGCAACATCCACGTCTACGCACCCCTGCGCGGGCGCGCCATGGCCGGTGCTCGTGGTGACACGACTGCGCGCATCTACACCACCTGCCTGGAAGCCCAGCTGGTCTCGGTGGCGGGCATCTACCGCACGACCGAGACACCGCTGCCCGCTGCTGTCCATGGACAGGCCGCGCAGGTACGGCTCGAAGGCGAGAAACTGCTGCTCGAGCGCCTGGGCGCCTGAGCGCGCCCAAGTCACACGGCGCCAGCAATTCTTCGCACACCCTTTCTAGAACCCCTCACAAGGACAACCAACCCGATGGCCAGGATCATCGTCGTCACCTCCGGCAAGGGCGGGGTCGGCAAGACCACTACCAGTGCGAGCTTCTCCTCCGGCCTGGCGCTGCGGGGCCACAAGACAGCCGTCATCGATTTCGACGTCGGCCTGCGCAACCTCGACCTGATCATGGGGTGCGAGCGGCGCGTCGTCTACGACCTCATCAATGTGATTCACGGCGAGGCGAACCTGAACCAGGCCTTGATCAAGGACAAGCAGTGCGACAACCTCTACGTCCTGGCCGCCAGCCAGACGCGTGACAAGGAATCGTTGACGCAGGAAGGCGTCGAGCGCGTGTTGCACGATCTGGCTGAGATGGGTTTCGAGTACATCGTCTGCGACTCCCCCGCCGGGATCGAGACCGGTGCTCTGATGGCGATGCACTACGCCGACGAGGCACTGGTCGTGACAAACCCGGAGGTCTCCTCGGTGCGCGACTCGGACCGCATTCTGGGCATGCTCGCCTCCAAGACTCGCCGTGCGATCGAAGGCCTCGAGCCGGTGAAGGAGCACCTGCTAATCACCCGCTACAACCCGACACGCGTGGTGGGCGGGCAGATGCTCTCGCTCGAGGACATCCAGGAGATCCTGCGCATCCCGCTGATCGGCGTCATCCCCGAGAGTGAAACCGTGCTCGACGCCAGCAACCAGGGCATGCCGGCGGTCCACCTCAAGGGCACTGACGTCAGCGAGGCTTACAAGGACGTGATCAGCCGCTTTCTCGGTGAGCAGGTGTCGATGCGCTTCACCTCGGCTGAGAAGCCCAGCTTCTTCAAACGCCTGTTCGGCGGGAGGTGACTGGCATGTCCCTTCTGTCGTTCTTCCTCGGTCGGAAGGAAAACACCGCCTCGGTGGCGAAGGAGCGGCTTCAGATCATCCTCGCGCACGAGCGCTCGGGCCGCGGGCTGTCGCGCGCCGACTACCTGCCGCAGATGCAGCAGGAACTGATGGCCGTCATCGCCAAATACGTGAAGGTCGCGCCCGAGGACGTGAAGATCAACCTCGAGAAGCAGGATGACTTCGAAGTCCTCGAGGTGAAGATCGAACTCCCCGACAGCGTGCGGTAGGCCGCCGGCCGCAGCGATTTGCACCGGCCCTGCCGGCTGCATCATCGAAGCTGCCAACGTGGCTTGCGCGTTCATCGCTCGGCGCCGGCGGAGGAGTCGCTCTCCAGCAGACGCAGCTTGACGCTGCGCCCCTTGATCTTGCTGCCGGACAGCCGCCGCAACACCTGCGGCGCAATGTCGCGCTCCACCGCCACGTAGGTGGAGAACTCGTTGACGTTGATCTTGCCGACCTGCACCGCCGCGAATCCCAGATCCTTGGTCAGTGCGCCCAGCACGTCGCCGGCGCGGATCTTCTCCTTGCGCCCGCCCAGGATCTGCAGCGTGGTCATCGGCGGGCGCAATGGTCCGGTGCCGGTGGTTGTCAGCGTGCTCAGAGGATGCCACTGTGAAGTGAATCCACCGGCATGCTCGATATCGCCCACGCGCCCCATTTCGTCCAGGCTCGCCAGGCTCAGCGCCCAGCCCGCCTGATCGGCCCGTCCTGTTCGACCGATGCGGTGCGTGTGCGTGGCCACATCGGGTGTGATGTCGACGTTGATCACGGCTTCCAGCTGCTGGATGTCCAGCCCGCGAGCGGCGATGTCGGTGGCCACCAGAACGCTGCAACTGCGGTTGGCAAAGCGCACCATCACCTGGTCGCGTTCACGCTGGTCCAGATCACCGTGCAGTTCGAGTGCGACGAAACCCTGCGCCCGCAGTACCTGCACCAGGTCCCGGCATTGGCGCCGCGTGTTGCAGAAGGCCAGGGTGCTGACCGGCCGGTAGTGCTCCAGCAGCTGTGAGACCGCATGCAGCCGCTGGTCCTCAGTCACCTCGTAAAAGCGTTGGCGGATCTGCGTGGCCGCGGGCACCGTCTGCAACCTCACCTGCCGAGGTGTGCGCATGAAGGCGGCGCCCAACTTGGCGATGCTGTCGGGATAGGTGGCCGAGAACAACAGTGTCTGACGCTCCTTCGGGCACTGCGCGGCAATGGCGGCGATGCCATCGAAGAAGCCCATGTCGAGCATCCGGTCGGCCTCGTCCAGCACCAGAGTGTTCAGCGCGTCCAGCCGCAGACTGCCACGCTCCAGATGGTCCAGGAGCCGTCCAGGCGTTCCCACCACGATGTGGGCGCCGTGCTCCAGGCTCGCCAACTGCGGGCGCATCGTGGCGCCGCCGCACAAGGTCAGGACCTTCAGGTTGTCCTCGGCCCGGGCCAGCCGGCGAAGCTCCTGCGTCACCTGGTCGGCGAGTTCACGCGTTGGACACAAGACCAATGCCTGCACCGCGAAACGCCGCGGGTTCAGGTTCGCCAGCAGGGCCAGCGCGAACGCCACGGTCTTGCCGCTGCCTGTCTGCCCCTGGGCGATCAGGTCATGACCGGCTAAGGCCAGCGGTAAGGTGGCCGCCTGGATCGGCGTCATGGACGTGTAGCCCAAGCGCTGCAGGTTGCCCAGCGTGGCCGCAGGCAGGGGCAAGGTGCCGAAGGACGTCGAAGAGGAAGATGCCGTGGAAGGGTCGATCATGAGCGATTATCGGGACTGGCGTACAGCCCCGACTGGTGGCGCGCCATCTTCCTTGCTCATGCCTCAATACGCACCCCCCTCCCCTTCCTCCTTCTCCTCGCCGTCCCTGCCCAACCCGCGTCATGCCGACCGCATCCCCGCCCACCTTGGCAAGGAACAGGTGGCCCGCATCCGACAGGCAGCCCACTTGCTGCCGCAGGTGCTGAGACCGGCCGACCTCGATCTCGAAGACGATCCGCGTCCCGACGCCCGGCTGGACCTGCTCGGCCTGGTGCAGTTGCAGAAGGCTGTGCAGGGATCTCGACCCAGCCGCTGGATACACCCCGCAGCGATGGATGCCGCGCTAGCCCACCTCGAGGTGGTGGGCACCGGGCCGGATGCGCGAGCGCAGCTGCTGCAGCGCAGCGCCACACTTGAAGGCCTGGGCCTGACGCGCCATTCCGGGACCTGGACACGGCAGGCAACCCAGGTTCTCAACTTGGCTGAGCCGGGCTGGCAAGTTCCGGTGGTATTCCGTCTGCCTGCCGATGAGGCACCGATCTGGGCCTACTACCGCGACGGCGATGCGGCAGCACTGATGTCGGCACTGGGACCGGTGCCGACCTGGCCGCATGCGGATCAGCTCATCACCCATCTTGACGGCCTGGTCGAGCGCAGCCGCGAGTACAAGCCGCACCACCTGCCTTCGCTGTTGCCACGACTGCAGGCAGAGTGCGCTACGCCGCGAGCGCTGACGGAGCTGAAGCAGGGCTGCAGCCGCGCCCAGGACCGCTGGGAACATCTCGTTGCAGAACTCGACACACTGGTTCGCCTGAACCAGGAGCTGGCCTTTCAGGGGTATCCCGACACCTTCGAGACCGCCCGCCGGCTGCAACGCAGCGTCACGCTGTACGTCGGCCCGCCCAATAGCGGCAAGACGCACGCCGCCTTCGAGCGGCTGAGCCAAGCGCTGGATGGCGCCTACCTGGCGCCCCTGCGCCTGCTGGCCTTGGAGGGTCGGGACCGTCTCGTCGCGCGTGGCGTGCCCTGCTCCTTGTTGACCGGCGAAGAAAACGTACCGGCGCCCGAGGCCCGGGTGGTGTCGAGCACCATCGAGATGGTCAACACGCGCCAGGCCATCGACGTGGCCGTCATCGACGAGGCGCAGATGATCTTCGACAACTCGCGCGGATGGGCCTGGACGCAGGCCATCGTGGCGGTGCCGGCGAACGAGGTGATCATCATCTGCAGCGAGTACGCCGTCGCAGCGATCGAAAACCTGCTGGGCCTGTGTGGCGAGCGCTGCACGGTGCGTCGCTTCGAGCGCAAGCAGCATGTGGCGTTGCTGCCGCGCCCGGTGCCGATCTCGCAACTGAAGCTGGGCGATGCGGTGGTGGCCTTCAGTCGGCGCGACGTGTTGATGATGCGTGACCGCATCGCGGCCAGCGGCCAGGTGGTGTCGGTGATCTACGGCGCGCTACCGCCCGAGGTGCGCAGGCGCGAAGCTGAACGTTTTGCCACCGGCGAAAGCCACATCCTTGTGGCCACCGACGCCATCGGCATGGGGCTGAACCTGCCGATCCGCCGTGTGCTCTTCAGCACGATGAGCAAGTTCGACGGCCAGGGCGACCGCACGCTGACCGAATCGGAAGTACACCAGATCGCCGGGCGGGCCGGCCGCTATGGTATCCACGAGGAAGGCTTCGTCGGCGTGCTCGACGATGCCGAGCCCACGGCCCTGCGCGTGTTGCGGGACTTGCTGCCCAGGTCGCCCCGTGCACCGCGTGACTTCAAGGCTCCGGTGGCCCCCAACGGCTGGCACGTGGATACGATCGCGGCCCATCTGCAGCACAACAAGCTGCGCGAGGTGCTGGGCGTGTTCGTCGAACAGTTGCGCCTGGACGATGCCCACTTCGCCGTTGCCGAACTGGAGCAGATGCTGGATCTGGCGGATCAGCTTGACCGAAGCGCCTCCCGGCTGACGCTGCGAGAGCGCTTCACCTACGCCCAGGCTCCGGTGGACACGCGCAGCACGAACCAGGTGCAGGAATTCCTGGACTGGAGCGCCAGGCATGCCCAGACCGGGCGCGCAGGGCGTCCTTGGTTCCTGGATTCGGTCGATGGGCACAGCCGGCTCGACCGCATGGAAGAGGCGCTGCGCGCTTGCACCCTGTGGCTGTGGCTGGACCTGCGCTTCCCCGGCGTTTACGGGTATGTCGACGACGTCGGGGCGCTGCGCCAGACCCTCAATGACGGCATCGAACGCCAGCTCAAGGGCAAGCGCCCATTGGCGCAGAGGCGCGGCCGCGGGCAGGGTTGAGATCCGAGTGCTGCCCGCCGTCAGGCGCCGCGCCTCAAGCCGGGGTCGGTAGGCGGCGCCGGCAGCCCGCGCCGGTACTCGACACAATACGGCGATGAAAGCTCCCCCTCGCCTGCAGGCGCTGATCGCCGAAGGCCTGATCGACTCCGTCCAGCGCCAACTGATGAGTGGCAAGGAAGCGTCGGTCTTCGTCGTGCGCTGCGGCGACGAGACGCGCTGCGCCAAGGTCTACAAAGAAGCCACGCACCGCAGCTTCCGCCAGGCCGTGGACTACACCGAAAACCGCAAGGTCAAGAACAGCCGAATGGCGCGCGCCATGGCCAAGGGCACGCGCTTTGGCAAGCAGGCCCAGGAAGAGGCCTGGCAGAGCGCCGAGGTCGATGCCTTGTACCGGCTGGCGGCGGCTGGTGTGCGCGTACCGCGTCCGTACAACTTTCACGACGGCGTGCTGCTGATGGAGCTGGTCACTGACGCTGACGGAGATGCAGCCCCGCGGCTGAACGATATCGTCTTCTCGCGCGACGACGCACTGCGCCACCACGCCACGCTTTTGCAGGAGGTGGTACGCATGCTGTGCGCCGGCGTCGTGCACGGCGACTTGTCGGAATTCAACATCCTGCTCGATGCCGAGAGCCCGGTCATCATCGACCTGCCGCAGGCGGTGGACGCCGCCGGCAACAATCACGCGCCACGCATGCTGCTGCGCGACGTCGACAACTTGCGACGCTTTTTCGGCCAGTTTGCGCCCGCCCTGCTGGGCACGGCCTACGGCCCAGAGATCTGGGACCTGTACCAGCGCGGCCTGCTGCGCGTGGACATCCCGCTGACCGGACACTATGTGCGCCAGGCTGGTACGGTGGACCTTGGCGCGGTGATGCGAGAGATCGACGATGCGCGGGCCGAGGAAGCAGCCCTGCGCCTGCGGCGCCATGCTCTGTGAGCCATGGAGACGCTACGCTACCTGGCAGGCTATCCACCGCACCTGTTGCAGCAGGTGCGGCCGCTCCTCACCGAAGGCCGGCTCGGAGAATCGATATCGCGCCGCCACGGCGAGCGCCACGAGGTGCGGACCGACCGGGCGCTGGAAGACTACACGAATGCCCTGAAGGCGCGCTATCTGCGCAGCGCACCGCCCTTGCACCGCGTGACCTTCGACAGCCAGCTGCAGGTGATGCGCCAGGCCTTGGGCGAGCACGCACGGGTGTCGCGGGTCCAGGGCGGCCGTTTGAAGGCCAAGCGGGAGATCCGAGTGGCTGCCCTCTTCCGCGACGCGCCGGCAGCGTTCCTGCGGATGATCGTCGTGCACGAGCTGGCCCATCTGAAGGAACCGGCGCACGACAAGGCCTTCTACGCGCTGTGCACGCACATGGAGGCCGACTACCACCAACTGGAGTTCGACACCCGGCTGTGGCTGACGGCGCGCGAACTCGAATGCCCGCGCTGATCAACCTGAACGGGCGAAGTTGCCTTCGACCCAGGCGGCGGCAAGCGCGGCACTGAGCTTGAAGGTCGGCGCCACGCGCTGGCTGGCCAGCTCGGCACCAAACGCGTCCACGGCTGCCAGCCAGGCGTGCGGATCGTCGTCGTCAGGCACGATATCCAGCGTGACGGTCACACGGCCGCCGGCAGTATCGACCTCGAACTGCTTGTGCAGTCGCGCATGCAGATGCTGCTCATGCCGGCGGACGACCTCCGACGCGGTCTTCACCAAGGTGTTGAAGGCAGCGGTGTCCAACGGCTTCGGGTTCTTCTTGTCGCGCCCCATGGTCCAGGGACCGACCAGCGCTGGCTCGGGCTCACCCCGCCTGACCATCTCCACCGCCCAGCCGTCATCGTCATTGTTCTTGATCACGCGTGCGGTCCAGCCCTTGTCCTGCCACAGTCGTGGTTCGTGGATGTCGTGGGCGTCGTCGTCAGGGGCTTCATTCATCATGCGTCATCGTACCGCCTGACCTGCGTCCCTCCCTGCCAGCCCCAGCGGTCACGGGAATGGGGTGGCAGGCATCGAGCCGCTGCCCTGTCGCCGAGGTGACTCCGTGGCTCGAGGTGCTGCGAATGCCCGCGGTTCGTGCTGGCTGCCGGCTCGTTGTCACGCGCACATGGATGAGGGTCGCCCATTCGTTCCGATGGCGTGTCGAAAGCACCCGCCGAGCGAGTCGTACCGGCCACCCGCGCAGACCATTGCCCACGCCACCGATCTGCGGCACTGGTGTGCGACCATCGCAGCGTGAACGGTCCGTCTCCCACTGGCCGCGCAACCTGCGCGCGCTGCCTGCGCCTGCAGACAACCTGCCTGTGCGCGCTGGCGCGACCGACTGCCCATCGCACCGAGGTTCTGGTGCTGCAGCATCCGCACGAGCGGCGCCAGGCGAAGAACAGTGTGTCAATGCTGCGCCTTAGTCTGGCCCATTGCGAAGTGGTGGTTGGCGAGAGGTTTGCGCCTGAGGCGCTGGCGGCACTGCTGCACCGTCCTGGGCGGGACACATGTCTGCTTTACCCTGACGTTCCTGCGTCGCCCGTGCAGACGACCGCGGACACGTCAGCGGGTGCGCGTCCGCAGCGGCTAGTGGTTCTCGACGCGACATGGCGCAAGAGCCTGAGGATGCTCCTGGAGCATCCGGCCCTGGCCGCGCTTCCGCGGCTGTCGCTCGACGCACCGGCGCCCACTCGTTACCGCGCGATCCGCGCCGCGCGTAGGGACGACCAGGTGTCGACACTGGAAGCCACCGTGCAGGCGCTGGTGATGCTGGAGGGGCCGACCTTCGACGCAGCGCCACTGCTGGACGCCTTCGGCTGCTTCGTCGCAGTCCTGGCTGGACGGCATCGGCCTCAGGGGATGGTCGGCAAGGGGTAGCCCGCCCATGGCTCTGCCACTCGCCATCCGCCAAGGTGCTCCATCAATCTCCATGTCACAAGGCCTGCACCCCGCCCTGGCCCAGCCCGGCAACCTGTCAACACCCTTGTTTGGGACAGTCTGGACTCGGCATCGTAGGCGCCCTCTTCGGTTGCGCGTGGTCGTGAGGAGATGGCACGACCATCCACGGCACGATCCCACTCGTCTCGGGCTGCCGCGCTTGATTGGTCTCGCATTAAGGGAGGTCTCTGCACGGATCAGCGTTGCGCATCCCCAAAGGCGGTGACATAAGCTTCGGCCAGCGCGTCCTGCAACAATCGTCCTGCGCTGTAGCCGGCGAGCGCGACCGGGTGCTGAACACCGTCGACAAGGCGCGTGCCAGGCTCGGGCGGGCCAAGCACCGTAGGCTGCCCGGCGTCAACTATCCTGAGCTGCGCTCAAGATAATTGTCGGCCGCCAGTAGGCACAGGAATGCGCTCGGCGTAGACAGGCGAGGCGTCGTCCTCGTCGTCATCTGCTACGCCCCCCTAGCGAATCTTGGCCGAAGCACGCTCAACGTACATGGCAATCACTGACGTCGCCGTGATCTATTGCGCCGTGCCCTGCGGGTACAGGTGGTCGACCATCAGCACGAGGGCGCGCTGCCTGTCGTGCGGATCCTGCTGAGCTTCTTGGCTCATCAGGATCTGTCTTGGGCGGATCCGCGGGCTGACGCGCCTCACCTGCCCGCGACTGCCAAAACCCGGCGTCGATCAATAGCTCGGCACCGGTTCGTTCATTGACCAGCCAGAACTGCCGCCCGTCCGGGCTGAGCCTGACCACCTCGCCGGTGTGGCGGCCGGCCGTGACGCGGCGTCCCAGCGTGTTGGCGGGAAAGCCGGCCTGGCGGGCCAGCGCCAGCAGGGGCGCGGCCTCGCGGCGATCGCCCGCCAAACGCAGCCGTTGCACGATGGGTGCGAGGAGCGGGTTGGCCGCATCGGCCGCCGACAGGAACACCAGCACCTTGGCCTGCGCCCGGCTCAGCGCCACGTTCAATAGGCGCTGCGCCTCCTCCGTCTGCAGGAACGGCTGGCTGCCGTCGGCGGGGTCGAACAGCACCACGGCGGCCTCGCTGCCCTGGGCGCGGTGGACGGTGCTGACCCTCAGCGACTCCGGCACACCGCAGGCGCGCAGGTGCTGGCGGATCAGCGCGCGCTGGGCACGGAATGGCGTCAGCACGATCAGCTCGTGCGGCTGCCAATCGCCAGCGACCAGCGCCGCCGCGACCAGGCCGGCAATCACCGCGGCCGATTCGGCACGCACCGGGCCGCGCTCGGCGGCGGACCAGGCGCCATCGGTCTTCAGTCGGTGCACATGCACATGCGTGTCGGCAGCAATGTCGCCCAGGGCCCGGCCACGTGCGGCCTGCCAGCCAGGCAGGGCCGCCGCATCGGCAGCCACGCGCAGCACGCCGCTGTAGAACATGTCGCTGACCAGCGCGCTGATCGGCCCGGCCATGCGCGACTGCTCGTCCAGCAGCGTGACCGACGGGCCGGCGCGCGGCTTCTCGGCAAAGGCCGAGCGGCCCAGCCAGCGCCGTGCGCTGCGGTCGTTACTGCGCAGCACCGGCGAGAGCTGCTGCGGATCGCCGGCGAACAGCCGCGCACGGCCCAGCGGCATCAGGGCCAGCGCATGCGCCAGGCTCACCTGGCTGGCTTCGTCGAAGACCAGCAGGTCGAACGGCGGCTCGCCGTCCGGGGCCAGCTCGCGCAAGGTCTTCAGCGTGAGGGCAGCGCGCGTGGTGGTCATGCTGGCCAGCCGACAGTGCTGCAGCAGCTGCTGCGATGAGGCACGCAACTCGGCACGCAACGCGGCCACGCGGTCGGACCACGCCTTGAGAGCCGAGGCGTCCCGCGATGAGGCGGCCGGTCGCGCGGCCTCGGCCCGCGCCAGCCGGGCGATCAGATCGCGGTCCCGGGTCGGGATCAGGTGCTCGCGGCCGGCATAGGCGGCCGCATCGAAGCGGGTGCCCAGGCGCTGCACACGCGCGCGGGAATGCTCGCGCCGACCCTTTTCCAGCGCCTTGTCGATCGCGAGGGTCGCCAGGTCCACCGCCTGGTTGGTGGTGGACAGCAGCAGCACGCGGGCCTCGGGCCGGCCGTCCAGGTACTCTGCCAGCAGCACGCCCAGGGTGGTGGTCTTGCCGGTGCCGGGCGGCCCCCACAGGAAGGCGCTGCTGTGTCGCACCAGGGCCAGCGCCTGCCGCTGGGCGGGCCGCAGCCAGCGGAACGGCGCACCCGTGAGCAGCGGGCCGTGGTCCACCGCCCGCGGCTGGGCCAGGTCGGGCAGGCAGGCCAGTGCGCGTTCGGCCCAGGACGTGTCCCACCACGCATCGGCCAGCGCGTTCAGAAAGCGCGCTGGGTACAGGCGGATCAGCCCGTCCGGCCCCGGTGGCGGGCTACTGGCGTTCTGCAGCACCAACTGGTCGTCCTCCGCCAACACGGCCAGCACGCTGGCCCCGCCCTTCACTGGCGCACCCCACCAGGCCGCCGCACCGTCCAGGCTGTCGTCCAGCAACGCTTGGGCCGAGGCCATGCCCGGCCGTTGGCCTTCGGCATAGACATAGCCAGGCTGCAGGGTCACACGCCAGAGCACGCCCTCGCGGTCGGTGCGCAGGACCTTGAAGTCGTAGTACTCGGGCGTGGCCGCCAGCTCGGCGCTGAGGGCCAAGCGAATATCGACGAGGCTCATCGGGATGGAGGCGCGGCAGGGGTGGGCGGCGGACTGTAACGGTGGCAGCCGTGTCAATCCGCGGCTGGCTTCTCGAAGCGCATCAGCGACCGATGGCTGTCGCTGACGTCTGAGAAACTCAGCGGATGCCCAAGCCCGCGCGAACCCGCATCAAGGCTTGTGCACAGTGTCACGTGGTCAGCACGACACTGTTCCGGGTGGTGCACGACGCCCCCAACCGCTGGATGCTGATCTGCGCGGATTGCAGGGCGAGAGTGGAGACTCGGCCGCTGTATCGGTACGGTGGCACGTGGAAGGCTGACAAACGACACTGAGCAACCCTTACCCCGCGGGCTCTTCGCGGATCAGCGGCACCTCGCTTTTCGCGGAGTCCACTTCGGTCCAGGCTGAGGCGCCATCGTTCGGCCGGTGTCGGGTCAGCGCTTGACAGCCGGATCGATCCCAACAATCTGACGCCGCCTGGTGCGCGGCCGTTCCACCTTGACTGCCTTGGCCGACTTCGATTTCAGACCCAGCACCACCCGTGTCACGGAAGAGTTGCGTCGCGTGCACGCCCTGATGCAACTGGAGCAACAGGAGGACCAGGCGCAGTTCAAGCTCAAGAACGCCAAGGCCAGCATTCCGGAGCGGCAGCGCCGCGGCCTGACCTGGTACCCCGTCACCATCACCCAGGAAGACATCGGTTTTGGCGGCAAGCGGGTGCTGGAGCTGGAACGCCCGGCAAGCCAGCAGGGCCTGCATCTGTTTCAGGTTGGCAGGAACGCCTCGCTGTTTGGTTCAGCGCCTGCTCAATCGGGGGATCTGCCCACGCTCCACGGCGTCGTGACCCGTGTGCGGCGCAACCAACTGCAGCTGACCACAACCAAGGAGGACCTTCCGGACTGGGTGCTGGAAGGCGGCCGATTGGGCATCGATCTCACCTTCGACGAGGTGAGCTACCGCGAGATGGACCAGGCCATGGGCGAGGTCATCGGCGCTCGCGGCAACCGCTTGGCCGAGCTGCGCGACGTGCTGCTGGGCGCCCAGCCAGCCCGCTTTCGCGCGCCCCAGGTCGACGACCTGTTCTATCCCAGCCCGCTCAACGATTCGCAGCTGGCTGCCGTGCGCCATGTGATCACGGCCCAGGACGTCGGCATCATCCACGGCCCGCCTGGGACGGGCAAGACCACGACGCTGGTACAGGCCATCCTGGAAACCGTCCGACGCGAGCGACGCGTTCTCGTGGGCGCGCCGTCGACCACTGCGGTGGACCTGCTGACAGAGAAGCTGGCCGAGCGCGGCGTCAACGTCATTCGCATGGGCAACCCGAGCCGCGTGTCGGATCTCCTGCTGGCGCACACCCTGGATGCCCGGGTGATGGCGCATCCCAGCTACAGCCAGATGCGCGCGATCCGCCAAACCGCCGATCAGTACCGCGACAAGGCCAACGAGCTCGCCCGCCAGAACGTCCGCAACCTGGGGTTCGAGGCGCGACAGCAGCGCCAGCAGTTCAGGGACGAAGCCCGACAGCTGTTCTTGCAGGCCGACGACCTGGAGCGCTACATCACCGAGCAGGTGCTGGAGTCGGTGCAGATCATCACCTGCACCCTGGTGGGCACCAGCAACCGGAGCATCCGTCACCTGAGCTTCGACACCGTCTTCATCGACGAAGCTGCACAAGCGCTGGAGCCGGGCTGCTGGATCCCGATTGCCAGGAGCCAGCGCGTTGTTCTGGCGGGCGATCACCACCAGCTACCGCCCACCGTGAAGAGCGAAAGGGCCGCCCGCGAGGGCCTGCGCGAAACCCTGTTCGAGAAGTGCATCCAGCGGCAACCCGGTACGGCCTGCATGCTGAACCTGCAGTACCGCATGCACCAGCAGATCATGGCCTTCAGTTCCGAGCGCTTCTACGGCGGACAACTGCAAGCGCATGCCAGCGTGCGCGACGCTGGCCTGGAGGCCTACGACCCCTGCTTTGCGCCCGACCTGCCTGTGGAGTTCCTCGACACGGCCGGTCTCGGCTTTCTGGAAGTCACCATCCCCGAAAGCCGCTCCACGGCCAACCCCGAAGAAGCGGATTTGATGCTCCAGCGCCTTGTCCAGTTGCTCAAGCCCTGCGACCCGGCCGCGCATCAGGAAGCCCCGCTCACCATTGGCGTGATCGCGCCCTACCGCGCCCAGATCAACTGCTTGAAGGACGCCATCGAAGTCAGCGAACACCTGGGTCGCCTGTTGCAGCAGCGCTTGCTCAGCGTGGGAACCGTCGATTCGTTCCAGGGCCAGGAGCGGGACATCATTGCGATCTCACTCACCCGCAGCAACCACTCAGGCGACATCGGCTTCCTCTCTGACATCCGGCGCATGAACGTGGGCATGACCCGCGCCCGCCGCAAGCTGCTTCTCGTCGGGGACTCGTCCACGCTCAGCGTCCATCCGTTCTTCAAGGAGCTTCTGGCCTTTGTGGAGCACGTCGGCGGCTACCGCACAGCCTGGGAAATCGTTGATCAGTGTTGATCGCTTCTCAATCGGACGCACCTTCGCCAGCGCCAACGACGACGACAACTTACCGCCAGTGACCGGGCGTCGAGCCGCTACCCGCGACGGACCGCAATCGACCCAATGTAGGCATGGCCCAGAACACGCCCAATGTCTGCTCAGGACAGATCTCGGTCATTCGGATATACAGCCTGAGATGACCGCTCCCGGCCAGTAACAGTCACTGGGCGCCTCCACACGAAGCCCGCGCACGCTCGTGCGGACTGGCCATCAGCGCACCGCCGTGCTCACCGTCCTTCAGTGCATCATCGCCCCGCCTGGCGGCTGCGAGAACAACTTGGCCGCGCGACCCTTGATCTCGAGCAGCTCGTCCGGGGTCACGCTGTACTGGCCGGACGTGCGGTCCACGCGCACGCCGAACTCGACGTCGCGGCCGCCGCTGGAGAGAACGCCAACGGTGAATTCGTAGTCCTTGTGACGCGCTGGTAGGCCTTGGGTGGCGATGTCGTAATCCTCGTAGCGCACGATCCTGATGTCGCCGCTGGCAAGGTCGAGCTCGCCAACGGCTCGGATCTCGTGATCGGCGAGTTCATCGACGACAGTGATGGGCAGCTTCAGGTTCATATGGATCTCGGGCGTGTGGGGCCAAGGCCTTGCGTGCAGGTTTGAGACTCGCCACGCAAGGCGAGTTCTTCGGGCTTAGGGGGTGGGGGCCGATCGTGCTGGCCGGAAGTGAGGGCGGCGGATCGCCTCGGCGCGGTCCGCATTGTCGGCTGGCCAAGCGAGAACGCTACTTGCCCACACCTGTGACCGGTCCCTGCGGGACGTAGAGCGGGCGCTGCGCGTGAGTGACCGCTATTTGTAGAGGCGACCGGCTCCTTCGGGTCGAGAGCGGGCACCCGCCAGCGCTGTGCTAGCGACTGCAATCGCTGCATAGCTGCCGTCGCGCCAGCCCCGGACCGTGACGCCAGCAGGCCAACCCCACCCCTTCGCCTCGGCCCGCCCCAATCACCCCCCGATTCCCTCCCCCAAGCCCCGTTCCCCCTGACGCCGCCGCCCCGTCTTCGATAGTCCCCGAAAGACGTCGAATCATTCCCACTCAATCGTCGCCGGCGGCTTCGAGCTCACGTCGTACACCACCCGGTTGATCCCACGAACCTCGTTGATGATGCGGCTCGACACCTTCTTCAATAACGCGTAGGGCAGCTCCGCCCAGTCGGCGGTCATGAAGTCGCTGGTCTGGACGGCGCGCAGGGCGACCACGTGGTCGTAGGTGCGGCCGTCGCCCATCACGCCCACGCTCTTGACCGGCAGGAACACGGCAAAGGCCTGGCTGGTCAGGTCGTACCAGCTCTTGCCCGTCACGGGGTCGATGGTGCGGCGCAGCTCGTCGATGAAGATGGCGTCGGCACGGCGCAGCAGGTCGGCGTATTCCTTCTTGACCGCACCCAGGATGCGCACGCCCAGCCCGGGGCCGGGGAAGGGGTGGCGGTAGACCATTTCGGGCGGCAGGCCGAGCGCGACGCCGAGCTCGCGCACCTCGTCCTTGAAGAGGTCGCGCAGCGGCTCCAGCAGCTTCAGCCCCAGTTGTTCGGGCAGGCCGCCGACGTTGTGATGGCTCTTGATCGTTGTCGCCTTCTTCGTCTTGGCGCCGCCGGATTCGATGACATCAGGATAGATCGTGCCCTGGGCGAGAAAGGTCACGCCCAGGTGGCCCGCGCCGCCGGCCTTCAGCTTCGCGGCCTCGGCCTTGAACACTTCCACGAACAAGCGGCCGATGATCTTGCGCTTGGCCTCGGGGTCGGCCACGCCGGTGAGCTCGCGCATGAACAGCTCGCTGGCGTCGACGCGCACAACGTGCGCGTGCAGACGGCCCGCAAACATTTCCATCACCATGTCGCCTTCGTCCAGGCGCAGCAGGCCGTGATCGACGAAGACGCAGGTGAGCTGCTCGCCGATGGCGCGGTGGATCAGCGCCGCGGCGACGCTGGAATCCACGCCGCCAGACAGCCCGAGGATGACCTCCTCGTCGCCAACCTGGGCGCGGATAGCCGCCACGGCCTCAGCGATGTGGTCGCGCATCACCCAGTCGGGCCGGGCGTCGCAGATGCCGAGCACGAAGCGCTCGAGCATCGCCCTGCCCTGCACCGTGTGCGTGACCTCGGGGTGGAACTGCACCGCGTAGTAGCCGCGCGCCTCATCGGCCATGCCGGCGATAGGGCAGCTGGGTGTGCTTGCCATCAGCTTGAAGCCGGACGGCAGCACGGTGACTTTGTCGCCGTGGCTCATCCACACTTTCAGCATGCCGTGGCCTTCGGACGTGCGGAAGTCCTCGATGCTGTCGAACAACCGCGTGTGCCCGCGCGCGCGCACCTCGGCGTAGCCGAACTCGCGCCGGTCGCTCCACTCGACGTTGCCACCGAGCTGCACAGCCATCGTCTGCATACCGTAGCAGATGCCGAGCACTGGCACGCCCAGCTCCCACACCGCCTGCGGCGCGCGCAGCTGGTGGTCCTCGTAGGTGCTGGCGTGGCTGCCCGAGAGGATGATCCCCTTCGGCGCGAACTCACGGACGAAGGCATCCGAGACGTCGTTCGGATGGATCTCGCAATAGACGTGTGCCTCGCGCACGCGACGCGCGATCAGCTGCGTGACCTGTGAGCCGAAGTCGAGGATCAGGATCTTGTCGTGGTTCATGGAGCCGGCGTTTGCGGGGTGGTCGGGCGAGACAGGCGGCCCTGGCGACGAAAGTGCAGCACCGCCAGCACCAGCGCCGCACCCTGCAGCGCGGCGCAGAAGAACATCGGCAGACCCAGGCGCCAATCCTGCGGCGGCAGGTGCGAGACGCTGGCCAGCAGCGGGGCGGCGCACACCGGCGCTACGACCGCGGCCAGACTGTTCAGGCTGCTGACCGCACCCATCGTGCGGCCCTGGGTCTTCTCGTCAGCGGCACCGGACACCAACCCCTGCAGTGACGCCGCCACCGCTGAGCCGAGCAGGTTGGCGACGATCACGGCATACATCATCCAACCCTGCGTGGCCAGGCCCCAGAACGTGAAAGCCAGTGTCGAAGAGGCCAGGCCCAGCATCGCCAGGCGCTGGGCTGTGAAGTGCCGCAGCAGCCGCCCCAGCAGACCCCCCTGCACCACTGCCGAGACCATGCCGACGGCAAACAGCGACCAGCCACTCTCGCTGGGACCCCAGCCAAATCGGAACTGACCGTACAGTACCCAGACGGTGTAGAGCGAGAACTGGGCCAGCGCCGCCATGGCCAGCACGCCCATCAGCAGGCCCACACCCTTCAATGCCGCCAGTTGGCGAAAAGACGTCAACGGGTTGACGCGCGTCCAGTCCACTGCGTGGCGATTCGCCGTCGGCAGCGACTCGGGCAACACGAACCAGCCATAGCCCAGGTTCAGCAGCGCCAGTGCGCCGGCCACGAAGAAGGGCAGCCGGATGTCGATGCCGCCCAGCACCCCGCCCAGCACCGGCCCGAGGATGAAGCCGATGCCGAACATCGCCCCCAGCAGCCCGAATCGGCGCGCGCGCTGGTCGGGTGGCGTGATGTCGGCCACGTAGGCGTTGGCCACGGCGGCATTGGCCTGCATCACGCCGCCGACGACGCGCGAGGCCACTAGCATCGCAATCGATGTCGCCACCGCGGTGGTGAAGAAGTTGATCGCCAGGCCGCAGAAGCCCAGCAGCAGTACCGGCCGGCGACCGAACCGGTCCGACAGTGCGCCCAGCATCGGCGAGCCGACGAACTGCGCCAATGCGTACGAGACGGTCACGACGCCATACCAGGCCGCCTGCTCGGCCGGGTCGGTGGTGAAGCGACCCACCATCATGGGCAACACCGGCACGATGATGCCCACCGCCAGCATGTCGATGAGCACCACCATCATGATGAAGCGCATCGCCGCGGCCTGCGGCGGGCTCGAGATGGCGGGCAGAGAACTCACGCGAATGCAGCCCACGATCACTCGGAGCGGTAGTTGGGGGCTTCCTTGGTGATCTGCACGTCGTGCACGTGGCTCTCGCGGATGCCGGCCGACGTGATCTCGACGAACTCAGCCCGCGAGCGCATCTCCTCCACGGTCGCGCAGCCGCAATAGCCCATCGCCGCGCGCAGGCCTCCGGCCATCTGGAAGATGATGGACACCATCGAGCCCTTGTAGGGCACCCGCCCCTCGATGCCCTCGGGCACGAACTTGTCGGCGTTCGGGTTGACGGCCTCGTCGCTTTCCTGGAAGTACCGGTCGGCCGAACCTGCGCGCATGGCGCCGATCGAGCCCATGCCGCGGTAGCTCTTGTAGCTGCGACCCTGGTAGAGGATGACCTCGCCTGGCGCCTCCTCGGTGCCGGCGAAGACGCCACCCATCATCACCGTGCTGGCGCCAGCCGCCACGGCCTTGGCGATGTCGCCCGAGTAGCGGATGCCGCCGTCGGCGATAAGCGGCACGCCGCTGCCGCGCAGCGCGGTGGCGACGTTGTCGATCGCAGTGATCTGCGGCACGCCTACGCCCGCAACGATGCGGGTGGTGCAGATCGAGCCCGGCCCGATGCCGACCTTGACCGCATCGGCGCCGGCCTCCACCAGGGCCGTCGCCGCGGCGCCGGTGGCAATATTGCCGCCGATCACGTCGACCTGCGGGAAGTTTCGCTTGACCCAGCGAACGCGCTCGATAACACCCTGGCTGTGCCCGTGTGCCGTGTCGACGACGATGGCGTCCACGCCGGCGCGTACCAGCAACTCCACCCGCTCCTCGGTGCCCTCGCCGACGCCCACGGCCGCGCCCACGCGCAACTGGCCGCGCGCGTCACGGGCGGCGTTCGGGAAGCTCGTCTGCTTGGTGATGTCCTTGACCGTCATCAGGCCGCACAACTCGAAATCATCATTGACGACGAGCACGCGCTCCAGGCGGTTGCGGTGCATGAGTGCCTTGCCCTCGTCAAGCGTCGCGCCCTCCTTGACCCAGACCAGGCGCTCGCGCGGGGTCATCACTTCGCGCACCGGGGCGTCGAGCCGGCTCTCGAAGCGCAGATCGCGGTTGGTCACGATACCTACCACCGTCTTGCCTTCCAGTACCGGAAAGCCCGAGAACCCATGTTGCCGCGACAACGCGATCACCTGGCGCACAGTGACGTCGGCGGTCACCGTGATCGGGTCGCGCAGCACGCCGGACTCGTAGCGCTTGACACGCGCCACTTCGGCTGCCTGCTCGCGTGGCGTCAGATTCTTGTGCACGATGCCCACGCCGCCCTCTTGCGCGATGGCAATCGCCAGCCGGGCCTCGGTCACGGTGTCCATGGCCGCCGAGATCAGCGGAAGGTTCAGTCGAATGTTGCGCGACAGCCGGGTGGAAAGATCGGTGTCGCGGGGCAGAACCTGGGAGTACGCCGGCACGAGCAGGACGTCATCGAAGGTGAGCGCTTTGCCGAGTAGGCGCATGAAAGACCGCTCCGTACAAAAGGGAATTATAGGAAGGCCCCGTCGCGCACCGAATCTCGGCGGTGCAGGTGCTCAGGCACGCGTGGACGCCAACTTGCGCAGTGGCGGCCGCTCTCGGTAGCGCTGGCGCCGTGCCTCCTTGGGGTCGCAGCGCAACGGCCGGTAGATTTCCACGCGATCGCGGTCACGCAACAGCGTGTGCCCCGGCTGGCGACGGCCCCAGATGCCTACCAGATCATGCTCCGAAGCGAGCCCGTGACGCTCCAGCAAGCCGCTGGCCCGCAGCGCCTGCTGGAGCGTGGATCCGGGGGGCAGGGACAGTTCGACGACATCGACCTCTCTCGGCGTCGGGCTGTAGGCGATCTCGACGCGTATCATCGGGCGCCGTATACCTGCTCTGCGCGCTCGACGAAGCAGTCCACCAGCGTGTTGGCCACGCGGTCGAACACAGGGCTGACGACCAACTCCAGTGCCTTGCTGGAGAACGCATAGCGCAGGTCCAAGTCCACCTTGCAGGCGGATTTGTCAGCGCCCGGGGTGCCGATCGGGCGGAATGACCAGATGCCGTCGAGTACAGAGAACGGCCCGTCGACCAGACGAACGAGCACCTCCTCACCCGGCTTGTGTTTGTTGCGCGTCGTGAACGCGTGACGCACGCCCGCGTAGGCCAGGCCCAGGCGCGCCGTCAGGCCATCCGCAGTGCGCTCGAGCACTTCGGCACGGTCACACCAGGGCAGGAAGCGAGGGTAGCTCTCGACGGCCGTCACGAGGTCGTACATCTCCCGCGGCGAGTACCACAGCAGAACGGACCGCTTGACGTGCTTCATACAATGCTGCGATTGTAGAGACCGGGTTCCCCGGGGTTCGATGGCCACCACTTCCCACATTGCCGAAAACCGCCGCGCGCGTTTCGAGTACCACATCGACGAGACCTTCGAGGCCGGCATCGTTCTTGAGGGCTGGGAGGTCAAGGCCATTCGAGCCGGCCAGGTGCAACTGACCGACGGCTATGTGCTCATCCGCGACGGCGAGCTTTTCCTGATCGGTTGCCGCGTCAACGCGCTGCGCGAGGCCTCGACGCACGTCAACCCGCAAGCCGATCGCAGCCGCAAGCTGCTGATGCACAAGGACCAGATACGGCGCCTGATCGGCAAGGTCGAGCAGAAGGGCCACACGCTGGTGCCTCTGAACCTGCATTACAAGGGCGGGCGCGTGAAGGCCGAGATCGCACTGGCCAAGGGCAAGGCCCAACACGACAAGCGGGAGACCGAGAAGCAGCGCGACTGGGATCGCGAAAAGCAACGCCTGATGCGCCACAAGGTGTCGTCGCCGGCGGCGGGCTGAGGCTCGTCGAATCCTTCAAGACCCAAAAGCAGCGCTCAATGCTTGTGCGAGATCGGCGCGCAGGTCGTCCACAGCCTCCAGCCCGATGGAAAGACGCACCAACGGCCCTTGTAATGCCGCTTTGGGTCCACGCATTGCTGTCAGGTCATAGGGGACAGCCAGGCTCATGGGCCCGCCCCAGGAAACGCCTAGACCGAACAGCTGCAGCGCATCAACGAAACGGTCCACCTCAGCGTGCCCGAACTGCAGGTCGAACTGCAACGAAAACAAGCCCGCCGCCGCGCTGCAGTGGCTGCGCCAGTTCTCGTGCCCCGGGGCACCCGGCAAGGCCGGATGCAGCACGTGCCGCACTGCGGGGTGGGTTGTCAGCCAGGTGGCGAGGTCGCGCGCTGCGCGGTCATGCGCCTCGTAACGCATACGCATCGTCGGTAGCGAGCGCAGCACGATTTCACAGTCGTTCGCCGCCACGCCCAGACCCAGCATCGAGTGGACGTGCAGGATGCGTTCGCCCAACGACGCGTCCCGCGTGACTACCGCGCCCATCAGGACATCGCCGCCCCCCGACGGGTACTTGGTCAGGGCATGAATCGAGACGTCCACGCCCAGCTCGAAGGGCGCGAAGGCCACCCCGGCTCCCCAGGTGTTGTCCAGCGCGCAGAGCGTACCCGCCGAGTGTGCCGCCTCGACCAGTGCCCGGATGTCCGGAAACTCCATCGTCACTGAGCCCGGTGGCTCGATCCAGACCAAGCGTGTGCGCGGCGAAAGCGCCGTGCGCAGGGTCTGTGGCTGCAGCGGGTCGTACAGCGCGTGGCTGATGCCGAAGCCGGCCAGCAGCTTCTGCGCCTGGTCACGCGATGGTCCGTAGACATTGTCGGGGAGCAGGACCTCGTCACCGGCCTGTAGCAAGGCCAGGTTCACGAGCGAGATCGCGCTCAGGCCGCTGGGGGTGAGCGCACAGTGCTTGCCGCCCTCCAGGGTAGCGATGCGCTCCTCCAGGGTGTAGGTTGTCGGCGTGCCCAGCAGGCCGTATGAATACCCGTCGCGTGCCTTCCACGAACGCGCCCTCAGCGCGGCCGCATTGCGGAACAGCACCGTCGACGCCTTGTGCACCGCCGGCACGACGGCGGCAAAGCCGGGTGGCGGCTCGTAGGGATGATGAATCTGCAGCGTCGCTGCATCCAGCGCGGTCTCGCCTGCGCCGGGCCTCTTGTCGGGACGGTTCATGTCAGCCCTCTTGCGGGTCTGGATCGGGGGCGTCAGAGCGGCTGCGCGACGAGGTCATGGCCCTCAGTGTCGACCACCCGCGCGCGCACGAAATCGCCCACCTTCAGCGTCACCGAAGCCTTGGCGGGCGGCAGCAGTCGGACCTGGCCGTCGATCTCGGGCGCGTCGGCATAAGACCGACCACGCCCGCCGCGCCGTCCGAGCGCCGGTGCATGGTCCACCAGCACCTGCAGCGTGCTCCCGATGCGCCGCTGTAGCCTCTGCGTCGACACGGCCTCGGCCACGGCCATGAAGTGCGCGCGGCGCTCTTCGCGCACCGCACGGGGCAGCATGCCCGGCAGCTCGTTGGCCGCCGCACCCTCCACAGGCGAATAGGCAAAGCAGCCGGCACGATCGATGCCAGCCTCACGCACGAACTCCAGCAGGGCCTCGAACTCGGCGTCCGTCTCGCCGGGAAACCCGGCGATGAAGGTGGAGCGCACGACGACCTGCGGGCATGCCTCTCGCCAGCGTGCCAGGCGCTCCAGGTTGCGCTCACCACTCGCGGGCCGCTTCATACGCCGCAGCACGTCGGGGTGGGCGTGCTGGAAGGGAACGTCGAGGTAGGGCAGGATGCGCCCTGCGCCCATCAGCGGCAGCAACTCGTCGACGTGAGGATAGGGGTAGACATAGTGCAGGCGCACCCAGGCCCCATGCGGCTCGGCAAGTTCGCCGAGCTTCTCGCACAAATCGGTCAGCCGGGTCTTTACTGGTTTGCCGTCCCAGAAGCCGGTGCGGTACTTCAGGTCGACACCATAGGCGCTGGTGTCCTGACTGATCACCAGCAGTTCCTTCACGCCCGACTCGAACAGCGCGCGAGCCTCATTCAGCACATCGCCCACAGGGCGAGACTCGAGATCGCCACGCATCGACGGAATGATGCAGAAGGTGCAACGGTGGTTGCAACCCTCACTGATCTTCAGGTAGGCGTAGTGCCTCGGCGTCAGTTTGATGCCGGCCGCGCCCAGGAACTGCTCGCGAGCCTCAGGTACAAGGTCGACGAAAGGGTCGTGCGGCTTGGGCAGGTGCTGGTGCACAGCATCCAGCACCTCCTGTGTCGCGTGCGGCCCCGTGACGGCCAGCACTTTGGGGTGCGCCTGCCGCACAAGGTTGCCCCCGTCAGCGCCACTCTTGGCGCCCAGGCAGCCGGTGACGATGACGCGACCGTTCGCCGCCAGCGCCTCGCCGATGGTGTCCAGGCTCTCGCGCACCGCGTCGTCGATGAAGCCGCAAGTGTTGACGATCACCAGGTCGGCCCCGGTGTAGCTCTTGCTGGTGGCGTAGCCCTCGGCACTGAGCTGGGTGAGGATGAGCTCCGAGTCGGTGAGCGCCTTGGGACAACCAAGCGACACAAAACCGATGGTCGGCGCGGCGCCCGGCGCTGCTTGAGTGGATTCAATCATGCTTTGGCGGGAATCCGGGAACGGCGCCGAACAAGCCGGCCGAGTTTTTCTGCAACTGCTCCTGCATTTGCGCGAAGAGCTGCTTGGACTGGTCGACGTAGACGCCCATCAGGTTCTGCATCAAGGCCGGGCTCTGCCCCTGCAGCCACTGGGTCCAGGCCTCGGCGCTGGCCGCGGGCGCACCGTAGAGGCTCTTGGCTGGCTCCATCATGCGGGCCTGCAGTTCTACAAAGGTCTGCAGGTTCTTCTCGAGGTAGGCCCCCATGACGCCCTGCATCGCGTGCCCGTACAAACGGATGAGCTGCGACAGCATCTGGCTCGAGAAGATGGGCGCGCCACCAGTCTCCTCCTCGAGGATGATCTGCAGAAGGATGCTGCGCGTCAGATCGTCACCGGTCTTGGCGTCGCGGACCTCGAAAGGCTCCGCGTCCAGCACCATGTGCTTGACCTCGGCCAGCGTGATGTAACTGCTGGTTCGGGTATCGTACAGGCGGCGGTTGGGGTACTTCTTCAACACGCGCGGGCCCGCCGGCCGCTCTTCGGGCGCTGGCGCGGGATTGGCGCGTCGAGATCGGGGCATGCGGGGTCTCCGGGTGGGGCCAAGGGCACGATTCTAGGAGCGTGAGCGGCCTACGCCGGTGCTGCGCGGCCGGAGCAGGAGCTTCCTGCCCGACGGCCCCGGGACGAGAAAACAAAAGGCGCCCCAGCGGGGCGCCTCTATGAGCGTCAAGGCTCGCCGCGGATTCAGCGGATCACCGCCAACTCTTCGCGCTTGCCACCCTTGTAGGTGTAGAGGGTCAGTGCACCGTTCTTGATGTCGCCCTTGTCGTCGAAGGCGATCGTCCCGGTCACGCCCTTGTAGCCTTCGGTCTTGGCCAGCACGGGCAGGTACCTCGCCGGATCGGCCGATCCAGCCTTGACCATCGCCGACACCATCACGTTGACGGCGTCATACACGTAGGGTGCGTAGATCTGGACATCGGCGTTGAACTTCTTCTTGAAAGCGGCATTGAAGTCGTCCATGGACTTCTTGCCCGCGCCTTCAACACCACCAGCCTCGGCGCAGTAGACCTGGCTGTCAGCCATCGTGCCAGCCGCCAGCTTGGGCAGTTCGCCGGAGCAGATGCCGTCGCCGCCCATGAACTTGGCGTTGATCCCGAGTTGCTTCATCTGGCGCAGCATCGGACCGGCTACGGCGTCCATGCCGCCAAAAAAGACCACGTCAGGGTTCTTGGCCTTCAGGCTGGTCAAGATGGCGGTGAAGTCCGTGGCCTTGTCGTTCGTGAACTCGCGCCCGACGATGCGGCCGCCCTTGGCCTTGACGCCCTTCTCGAACTCGTCGGCCACGCCCTGTCCGTAGGCGGTGCGGTCGTCGATCACGGCAATGCTCTTGCCCTTGAGCGAGTCAATCGCGTAACGGCCCAGGGTGCCGCCCAGATGAACGTCATCGGCCACGACGCGGAAGGTGGTCTTGTAGCCGTTGCGCGTGAACTTCGGGTTGGTCGCCGATGGCGAAATCTGCGGGATGCCCGCGTCACTGTAGATCTTGGAAGCGGGGATCGATGTG
>CAIRBF010000058.1 GCA_903876715.1 uncultured beta proteobacterium | reverse complement strand
GCGGCGGCGGCGGCCCGGCTCTCGGCCTTGCGGCTGCCGCCGGGCCACTGCCCGCTGAGCTCGGCCGCGCTGGCGCGTGTGCTGCCGCCGCTGCGGGCCGGCGCCGGAAGCCTGCGTACGGCTGCGCTGGCGGCCGGCATGGCCTGGCCCCAGGGCGATGACCGCCTCGGCCCTGTGGCTGCGCCCGAGGCCGGCAGCGACGGCTTGCCTTACTACGGCGTGGTCCTGCTCCAGCACTTGCGCTACGGCAGCGGCCGTGCCCAGGACCCCGAGGAGGCGCGCCTGGGCCGTGTGGCCGACCCCTCGCTGCACATCGGGCTCAACCAGGTGCGGCTCGTCGTCAACGCCCTCGTCGAGCGCTACGGCCGCCCGGCCGAGATCCACGCCGAGATCGCGCGCGAGCTCAAGCGTTCGAGCGAGCAGCGCCGGCGCGACGCGCGGCGCCAACGCTATCTGCAGGGCGAGGCCGAGCGTCTGCGCGAGACAGCCGCCACCCAGCTTGGCATCAGCCCCGACACCGTGGGCCCGGACGTCGTGCAGCGCCTGCGGCTGTGGCAGGAACTGGGCCCGGACGAGGCCGACCGGAAGTGTCCCTATACCGGCGAGCCGCTGAGCGCGGCCATGGTGCTGGCGGGTGAGGCGGTGGTGGACCACATCCTTCCCTTCAGCCTGACGCTGGACGACAGCCTGTCCAACAAGACGCTGACCACCCGCCAGGCGCGCCTGCGCAAGGGCAACCGCACGCCCTGGCAGGCCTTTGCCGCTCAGGGCGAGGGCGTGGAGGCCGCCTTCGGCGCCCTGGCGCCGGGCGGGGCGCGCCTGCCTGCCGACAAGCGCGAGCGCCTGCAGTGGGACGGGCTGGAGGGCTGGTTGCGCGGGCACACCGGTTGCATCAGCCGCGCCCTCGAGGACGACTACGCGGCCAGCCACATGCTGCGCCGCTACCTGCAGCACCTGTGCCCGGCCTCGTCGCGCGTGGTCACCGGTCGGCTGACGGCCCTGCTGCGCCAGCAACTCGGGGTGAACGACGCCCTCGGCCGCGAGGCCCCCGGCCACCGGCACGATCACCGACGCCACGCGGTGGATGCCTGCATCGTCGGCATCACCGACGAGCGCACCCTGGGCGAGTTGGCGGCTGCGGCAGCGCGGGCCCGGGACGCGGGGGCGAGCGGCCTCGTCGAGGGCTTCGCGCCGCCCTGGCCCACCTTCGCCCAGCATGTGCAGCGCGCCGCGCAGTCGGTGCTGGTGAGCCACCGCCCCGACCACGGGCACGAGGGCGCGCTGCACCGCGACACCGCCTACGGCCTGCGCGGGTCGGGCGAGGTGTCGGCGCGCACGCCCGGCCAGGCCGACCGCCAGCGCGTCGTCCTGAACCTGAGCGTGATCCCCATCGCCGACGCGCGGGCCGTGCACCGGCACGGGCTGGGCGAGGGCGGTGAGCCGCGCGCCTACAAGGGCTACAAGAGCGACAGCAACTGCTGCGTCGAGGTCGTCCGCGACACCGACGGGCGCTGGCACAGCGAGGTCTTGACGACCTTCGCCGTGTACGAGCTCGTGCGCCGCCACGGTGTCGAGCGCCTGCGCCACCCGGGCCGAGCGGCCAGCGGCCGGCCGCTCGTGATGCGCCTGTTCAAGGGCGACTGCGTGCGCATGGAGGTGCGCGGCGCGCTGCGGGTCATGCGCGTGCGCATGGTCTCCCAGGACGGCCGCATCCACCTGTGCGAACACAACGAGGCCGACGCCAAGCGCCGCATGGAAGCGCAGGACAAGACGCTGGTAAACGCGATCGTCTCGGCCGAGACGGCCCGCAAGTGGAGTGCCCGGCGCGTGACGGTCAGCCCGCTCGGCGAGATGCGCGACCCGGGCTTCAGCGCCTGAATGCGGAAGGTCTTGCCCCGGGACGAGAGGAGTCGCTGGGGCCGTTGCGACAGTGCTGTCGCGGCCGCTGCGCCGCCCGCTCGCCCGGGGTGCCCTCGCTCGGAAATGCGCTCGGGAAGGAACTCACCTTCAACTGACGCTATTGCGAATCTTGAGTATGCCGTAACTATGGCAACCATGTAAACTGTGTCAAATCGTTTAAACAAGCTGACATGGAGCAACACCTCAAGACACCGGTGGCGATGAGCGCCGCGCTGCTGGTTGTTGTCGCTCTTGGCGGCCTGCACAGCTGGCCGACGGAAGGGCTCGACGGCTTGCGCGTCACCGCCCAGCCCAGTCTGCGGCGCGTGCAGGCGTGCGGGACGGCCTGTGCCGAGCCGGCCGGCGGGGCCTGCACTCAGCGGTCGACCTTGACCGGTGCGTCGGTTCAGCCCCACACGCGTGATTGCATAGCTGTTTACACGCGTTAACATAGGTAAATGTTTGAAACGCTGGTTCGGCGGGGATCTGGGCGGCCGGCGAGGCTGCCTTCGGGTCCTGGACACGCTGCGGCGGTGACCGTGAAATCGTTCGAAACCTGGAGCCGCCGGGTTGCGGCTGCTGCGCTTTGTTGGACGAGCTTGGCGGCGACCGGGCCGGTTTGGGCGCAAGGGCGACCGGCTCCCGCGGCGGCAGCGGCGCCTGCACCCGGCCCGGCTACCGCTCAGGCCCAAGCCCAAGCCCCACAGGGCAACGCAGTGCGGCGCGCTGCGGAGCAGCGTGGTGTGGTGGCTTGTGCGGCGCGCCTGGAACAGGTGAGCAACTTTCTGGGTTTCGGGCCGGAGGCTGGTGCCTACCTGATGACCTCAGGCGCGGGCACTTCGGGTTCCGCGGATCAGCGCCTGCTGCCGCTGGTGCTGGAGGTTCCCCTGGGGCCCACCAGCGCATTCATCAGCGCCTCGTTCGCGCCGAACCAGGCCAACGGATGCGGGGCCACCTACGACGCGGTCGTGTACTGGCCCCAGGCGTGCGAGGCGGTGGTGACGAGCCAGTTCGGCACGCTCAGGCGCCTCGGTCTGCTCAAGCGCGACGTGCTGGTGCTGGACGGTGGGCCGGCGACGAAGGTGTTCTTGATGGCGGCCGGTGCCGGGTGCATATCGGTCAAGAAGGAAGTCGTTCTGTAAACCAAGCCCCGTTTCAGGGCTGTAGAGGAAGCATGCGATGAAGAAGAAGCAGTTGAAGTTGTCGGCGCTTGTCCTGGCCATGGCAGCCGGTTTGGTGGGTCAAGCCACTGCCGGAAATTCAGTGGCGTACATCTCCACCGACGACGACGAGACGGGTGATCCCGGCCTGGTGATCACGGCGGGTGACTCCGGTCCCGTAGGCAGCTACACCCCGTACACCATTGCAGAGTTCGGCGTCAATCGCGGTGGGTCTGCCATCAACACCGCGCTGACCATCGGGGGCAACACGACGGTGAACGGCACCTTGGGCGTGTCCGGCCAGGCCACGGTGTCCGGCGGCATGACCGTCACCGGCGCCACCTCCATCAACAGCACGGGCGCGGCGGGCACGAGCATCGGCACTGGCGGTGGCAACACGGCCATCGGCTCCGCGGCCTCGAGCAACTCGATCACGGGTGCCACCTCGATCACCG
>CAIRBF010000057.1 GCA_903876715.1 uncultured beta proteobacterium | reverse complement strand
GGCCGGCCCGCCCTTGTAGGGCACGTGCACGGCGCTGAAGCCCGAGGCGCGGGCCAGCTGCTCCATGATGACGTGGTTGGGCGTGGCCGCCCCGGCCGAACCGTAGCGGACCTTGCCCGGCTGGGACTTCGCATAGGCCAGGAACTCCTGGAAGTTGCGCACCGGCACCCCGGCATGGACGACGAGCACGAACTCGTTGAAGCCGAGCGAGGCCACGGGCGCGAAGTCGCGCTGCGGGTCGTAGGGCATGCGGGGCTGGACGACGAAACTCATCGCCATCGTCCCGTCGTGGCCGATGACCAGGGTGTGGCCATCCGGGGCGGCCTTGGCCACGCTGTCGACCCCGATCACGCCGCCGGCACCGGGCTTGTTCTCGACCACGACGCTCTGCCGCAGCGCCGGGCCGAGCGACTCGGCGAGCACGCGCGCGAGCACGTCGGGCGCGCTGCCGGGCACCGAGGCCACGACGACCTTGACCGGGCGCGCCGGGAACTCCTGGGCGGCCAGCGGCAGCGCCGCGGCCAGGGCGGCAGCGGCCAGGGTCGGCCTGAGGAAGTGAAGGAAGGTCGAGCGCATCGGGGGGTCTCCTGGGTGTTGTCTTGGGTGTTGTCTTGGATGTCGTCGGTCGCCGGGGGCGCCGGGCGGGGCATGTCGGGTGCGAGCTTCAGCCCGGCATGCCGGGCCCGCCCGCCCCGGTCGGCGGTTCGTCGTCGCCATGGATCAGCGCGAGGAACCGTGCTGACGCCACCGACAGCGGGCGGCGACGGTCCACGATGGTGCCATAGGCTTCGAGCCCGGCGTGCACCTTCAGCGGCAGGACGCTGAGCATGCCGTGGCGTTCCAGCAGCCGCGCCTCCGGCATCGACATCGCCGCCACGTGGTGGCCGTCGGCGACCAGGCACAGCGTGGCGTAGAGCGACGGCGTCTCGATGCGGGCGGCCGGCAGGTCCAGCCGCGCGAGCTGGAACTCGCGGTCGATGAGCTGCCGCACGGCGAGGTCGCCCGGCGGCAGGACCCAGGACTCCGCGGCCAGGTCGCGCAGCGTCACCCGGCGCCGGCCTGCCAGCCGGTGGCCCGGGCTCACCACCAGGGCCAGTTGCTCGGCGGACAGCTCCCGGTAGGCATGCTCGCGGTGCGAGAACGCCGCGCTCGGGCGGCCGATGACGAGGTCGAGCTCGCCGCGCGCCAGCGCTTCGAGCAGGCGCTCGCTGCTGGCTATGGTCAGCCGCACCGTCCAGCCCGGCAGCGCCGCACGCAGCGCCGAGATCGCCGGGGCCAGCAGGTGCGAGGTGGCCGTGATGATGCTGCCGATGACCAGCGTGCCCGACTGCCCGCCCTCGGCCTGGAGGCGGCGTCCCAGGGTCTCGACCGCGCCGCGCACGGCCTCGAACTGCGCCATCGCCAGGTGCCCGGCGGCGTTGACGCGCAACTGCCGGCCCGCGCGCTCGAACAGGACGCAGCCCAGCGCCGACTCCAGCTCGCGCAGCAGCTTGGTCGCCGCGGGCTGGGTCACCCCGACCTCGGCCGCCGCGGCGCTGAGCGTGCGGCCTTCCTTCAGCGCCAGCAGCAGGGCCACCTGGCGCATGCGCAGGCGGTTGAGCAGACGCTTGCTGCCGGGCCAGGCGGGCGCGGCCGGCGCTGCATCCATAGCCTCAGGTAATGATTTGTTCACGATTTTCTATTTTCCAGGAATGAGAGCGAGGCCTACGATGCATGGCCCTTCCTGGAGTCGAACCATGCCTAGCTGCCGCACCCGCCGCCACGCCCTGATGCTCGCCTGCGCCGCTGCGGGCGCCCTGGCGCTGCCCACCCAGGCCCAGACGGCGTTTCCGGCGCAGCCCGTGCGCATCGTCGTCGGCTCCGAGGCCGGCAGCGCGCCCGACGTGATCGCGCGCAGTCTGGCCAAGGAGCTGGAGCCGCTGCTGAAGCAGCCGGTGGTCGTCGACAACCGGGCCGGGGCCGCCGGCACCGTGGGCGCGGCGGCGGTCGCGCAGGCCACGCCCGACGGCTACACGCTGCTGATGGGCACGGTCTCCAACGTGGCGCTGGCGCCGGTCTTCTACCCGATCCGCTACAAGCCCGTGGAGAGCTTCACCGCGGTCGGCATGGTGGCCTCGGTGCCGCTGGTGCTGGTGGCCGCCTCGAGCACCGGTGCTGCCACGGTGGCCGAGCTCGGCGCCAAGCTGCGCGCCGGGGCCGCGGGGGCCCCCGCGCCCTACGCCTCGCCCGGCATCGGCGGCCCGCAGCACCTGGCCGGCGTGCTGCTGGAGAAGCAGTTCGCCACCCCGCTGCTGCACGTGCCCTACAAGAGCGGCGGCGCGGCGATGACCGCGGTGGCCAGCGGCGAGGTGCAGCTGGCCTTCGCCGGCATCCCGGCGGCGTTGCCGCTGCTGCAGTCGCGGCGCGTGAACGCGCTGTTCGTCACCTCGGCCACGCGTTCGCCGGCGCTGCCCGACGTGCCCTCGGCGCCGCAGGCCGGGCTGCCGGGCTTCGAGGTCGACAACTGGCACGCGCTGTTCGCGCCGGCAGGGCTGAAGCCCGAGGTGCGCGCCGCGCTGGAGTCGGCCGTGCGCGCGGCGCTGCAGAAGGAGGCCATCCGCAAGGACTTCGAGCGCCTGGGTGCCGAGCCCCGCCCCGGCACGGGCGCCGAGCTCGCCGACTTCGTGGCGCGGGAGACCGCGCGCTGGGGCGCGCTGGCGCGCGACGCCGGCCTCGGCCGCACGCCCTGAACCCCGGGCGGCGGCTCGGCGTTCCCGGACATCGCGCACCCGCCCTTCGCTCCCCAACAGCCCTGGAGACCCGCCCTTGGAGCCGATGAACCTGCTCGTCATCATGGACGACGAGCACAACAAGAAGGTGCTCGGCTGCAACGGGCATCCGATGGTGCGCACGCCGCACCTGGATGCGCTGGCCGCGCGCTCGGTGTGCTTCGACAACGCCTACTCGAGCTCGCCGATCTGCGTGCCCGCGCGCGCCGCGCTCGCCACCGGGCGCCATGTGCACGAGACCGGTTGCTGGGACAACGCCATCGCCTACGCCGGCCAGCCCCGCAGCTGGGCGCACGCGCTGCGCGATGCCGGTCGCCGCGTCGTCTCGATCGGGAAGCTGCACTACGGCAGCGAGGCGGTCGACGGCGGCTTCACCGAGCAGATCGTGCCGATGCACATCGAAGCCGGCGTCGGCGACCTGTACGGCCTGCTGCGCGACCCGCTGCCGATCCGCCACCAGTCGGCCGACCTCGCGCGCAGCATCGGCCCGGGCGAGAGCAGCTACACGCGCTACGACCGCGACATCGCCCGCCGCGCCGTGCGCTGGCTCGAGGAGGAGGGCCGGCGGCGCCAGGACCCGCCCTGGACGCTGTTCTGCTCCTTCATCGCGCCGCACTCGCCGCTGATCGCGCCACCGGAGTTCTACGCGCTCTACGACCCGGCCGCCATCGCCCTGCCCAAGCGCCGCGCCGGCCCGCTGCACCCCTGGGTGCAGGCCTGGGACGACTGCTACCGCTTCGACACCCATTTCGAGAGCGACGCGCAGCGCCGCGTTGCCATCGCGTCCTACTTCGGCCTGTGCTCCTTCCTCGACCACCACGTCGGGATGCTGCTGGGCGCGCTGGAGTCCGCGGGCCTGGCCGGGCGCACGCGTGTGCTGTTCCTGTCGGACCACGGCGACAACCTCGGCGCGCGTTCGCTCTGGGGCAAGTCGACGATGTACGAGGAATCGGCCGCCGTGCCGATGATGCTCGCCGGCCCCGACCTGCCGGCCGGCCGGCGCGTGCGCACGCCGGTGTCGCACGTGGACCTGTACCCGACGGTGCTGCAGGCCGTGGGTGTGCCGCCCCCGGCGGACGAGCCGCCGCGTCCTGGACGCTCCCTGTTGGAACTGGCCGAGCCCGCCCCGGGCGACGAGGCGCGCTGGGTCTTCAGCGAGTACCACGCCGCGGGCTCGGTGAGCGCGGCCTACATGCTGCGCCAGGGACGCCACAAGTACATCCACTACACCGGCCACGCGCCCGAGCTGTTCGACCTCGAGGCCGACCCCGAGGAGCTGGACGACCTCGCGGGCCGGCCCGACATGCAGCCGCTGCTGGGCCACTTCGAGCGCCTGCTGCACACGGTGTGCGATCCGCAGGCCACCGACGCGCGGGCCAAGCAAGACCAGGCCGCGCTGATCCGCCAGCACGGCGGCGCGCAGGCCATCCTCGCGCGCGGGGGCAGCAGCTACACGCCGATTCCGGGCGAAGAAGTCCGGCTGATGAGCGCCTGACCGGCCTGCGCCTCTCAGGCTCTCAGCCCAGCGGCCGCCGCACCCCCCAGCCCACGGGCGGGCAGCGGTTGCCGGGGTGGGCCGGGTCGGGCCCCCAGATTGCCTGGTAGGTGTCGATGCAGCGCCCGGCGCGCTGCAGGCGCACGAAGGCGGTGCCCAGCAGTGCCCACCACAGGGCCAGTCCGAGCGGCATCCAGCGCGGCGCGTCGGCGGCGAGCAGGCCCAGCCCGATGCAGGCCATGGCGCCGGCCAGCGCCGCCCAACCCAGGCCCTTGTGCAGACGCTCGAAACGCACCCGGCGTGGTGTCATGTCGTAGTGGTCGCCGGGCAGCCCGGCCTCGGTCGGGCCGCCCTTGCTGCCCCTGGCGTGCCCGGCCGCCACCTGCAGCCAGGCCGCGGCGGCCAGCAGCCAGCCCAGCCACACGTGTGCCACCGCGGTCGGCGCCTGGCCCGGCGCGCCGTGGCGCGCGAGCACGAGTGCCAGCGCCAGCGTCATCAGCGCGACGCCCGACCACTGCAGCAGCCGGTGCGCATGCCACCAGGGCTTGGCGTCCAGCACGCGCGGCCAATCCTGCCCGGGCAGCACCTTGAAGAAGCGCGCGGCCAGCGCGCCCAGGGGCAGCAGCACGCCCCAGGCCAGCACCATCAGCCGGGCGTGCCAGGCCACGGCGGTCTCGATGACGTGGGTCGTGGCGCCGCTGAGCGGCGTGGTCAGCCAGTCCAGCATCGGTGGGTCTGTTCAGCGCTCTCGCACGCCGACCGTGCGGCGGCGCCCGGCGCCCGGCCGGGCCGGCTTCGGCGGTGGCGAGATCGTGCCTGTGAGGTGCATGGCGGAGCCTCTTGCGCGGCGCGATGGCGAACAACGCCAACTGCCGCGCCGCGGCTTTTACCACGCCCCGGCTGCGCCCTGGGCTATCGCGCCGGCCCGATACTCCGGCCCATGTCCCGCCCGCTCCTCGTCGGCTGCGCCGCCGGTTTTTCCGGCGACCGCACCGACGCCGCCCGACCGGTGGTCGACACGCTGCTCGCGCGGGGCGGGCCGGCCTGCCTGATCTTCGAGACGCTGGCCGAGCGCACGCTCGCGCTGGCGCAGCTGGCACGCGATGCGAACCCGGACGCAGGCTGCGAACCACTGCTCGACGAGATGCTGCGCCCGGTGCTGGCCGACTGCCTGGCGCGCGGTATCCGCATCGTCGGCAACTTCGGCGCCGCGAACCCGCGCGGTGCCGCGCGACGGGTGCTCGCGCTGGCCGCCGAGCTGGGCACGCGGCGACCGCGCGTGGCCGTGGTCGAGGGCGACGACCTGTCGGCGCCCGGCCACCGCGGGATGCTGCTGCAGGCCCTGCGCGAGGCCGGTACCCCGCTCGACCGGGCCGGCAGCGGCGCCACCCGGGGCGAGGCGACGGCCCACACCGGCGGCGACGTCAGCGCCGTCGCCGATGGCATCGCCAGCGCGAACGCCTATCTCGGCGCCGAGGGCATCGCGCAGGCGCTGCGCGCCGGGGCCGACATCGTCGTCACCGGCCGGGTCGCCGACCCCTCGCTGACCGTCGGCCCGGCGTTCGCGCACTTCGGCTGGGCCGCCGACGACTGGGACCGCCTCGCCCGCGCGACCATGGCCGGCCACCTGCTGGAGTGCGGCGCGCAGGTCAGCGGCGGCTACTACGCCGACCCCGGCTTCAAGGACGTGCCCGACCTCGCCCACGTGGGTTTCCCGATCGCCGAGATCGACGCCGATGGCGGCTGCGTGATCTTCAAGGCCGACGGCACCGGCGGCTGCGTCGACGAGCACACCGTCAAGGAGCAGCTGCTGTACGAGCTGCACGATCCCGCGGCCTACCTCACGCCCGACGTCGTGGCCGACATCAGCGCGGCCACGGTCGCGCAGGTCGGCCCCGACCGCGTCCGGCTGTCGGGCGTGCGCGGCCACCCGCGGCCCGCGGCGCTGAAGGCCCTGGTCTTTCGCCGCACCGGCTGGCTGGCCGAGGGTGAGATCTCCTACGCCGGCCCGGGTGCCGAGGCCCGGGCCCGCCTGGCCGCGCAGGTGCTGCGCGAGCGCTGGGGCGACGCCGATGCGTTGCGGACCGACTTGATCGGCGTGTGCAGCGTCTTCGGTGACGACGCCGGGCACGGGCTGGCCGCCCACGCCGTGGGCGACGCGCACGACGTGCGTCTGCGCGTCGCGACCGGCCAGCCCACGCGCGCCGCGGCCGAGCGC
>CAIRBF010000056.1 GCA_903876715.1 uncultured beta proteobacterium | reverse complement strand
GGGCGCCATCGTGCGCGCCAACGATACCCGTTCCGAGGTGGCCGATCAGGTCAAGTCCATGGGCGCAGAGTTCGTCATGGTGGATTACGAGGAAGAGGGCTCCGGTGGCGGCGGCTACGCCAAGGTGATGAGCGAGGGCTTCCAGGCCGCGCAGCGTGCGATGTACGCGCAGCAGGCCAGGGAGGTCGACATCATCATCACCACCGCCCTGATCCCGGGCAAGCCCGCGCCGCGGCTCATCACCGCCGAGATGGTGCAGACCATGAAGCCCGGCAGCGTGATCGTCGACATGGCTGCCGAGCAGGGCGGCAACTGCGAGCTGACGGTGCCCGGGCAGGCCGTGGTGCGCCATGGCGTGACCATCGTCGGCTACACGGACCTGGCCAGCCGACTGGCCAAGCAGGCGTCCACGCTCTACGCGACCAACCTGCTGCGCCTGACCGAAGAGCTGTGCAAGACCAAGGACGGCCTCGTCAACGTCAACTTCGAGGACGACGCGATCCGCGGCCTGACGGTGATCAAGGAAGGCGCCGTCACCTGGCCGGCGCCACCGCCGAAGCTGCCGCCCGCGCCGGCGGCCAAGCCGGCCGCGGCCGTGGCGGCCCCCAAGGCGCCCGCCCACGGCCATGGCGCCGGCGCGCCGATGTCGGCGAAATCGCTGGCCATCGTCTTCGGCGTCGGTGCGGCGCTGTTCTGGCTCGTGGGCGCCTACGCCCCGGCGAGCTTCCTGGCGCACTTCACGGTCTTCGTGCTCGCCTGCTTCGTCGGCTACATGGTGGTGTGGAACGTCACGCCCTCGCTGCACACGCCGCTGATGAGCGTGACCAACGCCATCTCCTCGATCATTGCCATCGGCGCGCTCGTGCAGGTCGCGCCTCCGCTGGACGCGGCTGGCGCGGCCAACCGGCCCAACGCCCTGATCCTGGGCCTGGCGGTGGTGGCACTGGTGCTCACCGCTATCAACATGTTCGGCGGCTTTGCGGTCACGCGCCGCATGCTGGCCATGTTCAGAAAATGATGCCCCCAAGCTCGCCAGCGCTCGCCACCCCCCAAGGGGGCCCCCCGCCAGCGGCCCGGCAGAGCCGGTTCCGCGGCGGGAAGCTTGGTTTCTTTGCGCGCTTCGTGCGTCGCATTCCGCGCCATGCGCGGTGGAGCAATTGACATGACCGAAAGCCTCGCCACCGTCGCCTACATCGGCGCGATCATCCTCTTCATCCTGAGCCTGGGCGGCCTCTCCAACCCCGAGACCGCGCGCCGCGGCAACCTGTTCGGCATGCTCGGCATGGCCATCGCCGTGCTCGCCACCATCTTCGGCCCGCGAGTCACGGCCGCCGGCATCCCGTACATCGTCGGCGCGCTGGTCGTCGGTGGCGCTGTCGGCCTGGTCGCGGCCAAGAAGGTGCAGATGACGCAGATGCCCGAACTGGTGGCGCTGATGCACAGCCTGGTGGGCCTGGCGGCCTGCCTGGTCGGCTTCGCCAGCTACGTGGACACCTCGGTCGTCTACAAGGGCGCCGAGAAGACCATCCACCTCGTCGAGATCTACGTCGGCATCCTGATCGGCGCGGTCACGTTTTCGGGTTCCATCGTCGCCTTCGGCAAGCTGTCGGGCAAGATCGGCGGCAAGCCGCTGCTGCTGCCTGCGCGCCACGCCCTGAACCTCGTGGCGCTGCTCGTCGTGCTCTGGTACGGGCGCGAGTTCGTCGTCGCGCCCGACGTCGCCTCGGGCATGACGCCCGTGATCGTGATGACCGTGATCGCCCTGCTGTTCGGCATCCACATGGTCATGGCCATCGGTGGCGCCGACATGCCGGTGGTGGTGTCCATGCTCAACAGCT
>CAIRBF010000055.1 GCA_903876715.1 uncultured beta proteobacterium | reverse complement strand
CACGACACGCGCAAGCGGCGCTTCTCACCCCGCGTCGTCGCGCAGGGTGCGCTCCTCAACGGGGTGCGACGCGCCGCTTGCGCGCGCCGCGCTCGGCCCACGTGGGGAAAGTGACAGGGAAGGGGACCTCCTTACATGAGCAAGTCGGTCAAGGCTGTCGCGCCCCCCCAGGCCGAAACCCGGGCTGCCCGGCGCGCCCGGCTGGAAGCGGCGCTGGCTGCGCTGCCGGATCTGCGCGCCGCCTTTTCCGGGCTGGACCCTTACGCCCCCGGCTTCGAGGCCGGGCAGGCGGCCATGCTGGCGCGCGAGACGGCCGCCTACTGGCCGGCGCTGCGTGCCCTGCTGCCCGAGCTGGACGAAGAGCTGGCATTGCGCAACGCCTGGGCCGTGGCCGCGGCGCAGCCGCTGTGGACGGCGGTGCTGCACCGCTCGGTGCAGGTGGCGGCGCCGGAGCCGCTGCGCACGCTGGCGGACCAGCTGTTGAAGACGAGCGCGGCCGTGGTGGCCGGGGACCCGCTGGCGCGCGCCATCACCCGGCCCGAGGCGCTGCCGCCCGACCTGCTGCACGCCCAGACCTTGATGCCGGGCATGCGGCTGCGCTACGCGCTGGCGAACCGCCTGTTGGAGGGCGACGACGTGCCCGGGATGGTGCACGCTGCACAGCAGGCCCCGGGCGCTACGGTCTACGTGCGCCGGCGCGAGCTGCTGCGCATGGTGCGCGAGGCCGCCGCGCGCGGCCTGCCACTGCGGCCGTGGCGGCCTCGGGCCTTCCTGCTACGGTCGGCGCAGGAGCAGGCGCTGGTGCTCTCGTCGGCCGAACTGGCGACGGCACTGTTGCCGCGGGCGCTGGCCCGGCACCGGGCGCTGGCAGATTGGGTGGCCGCGCGCACCTATCAGCGGGATCACGCGCGCACGGCCGCGGCGCAGGCCCTGAAGGCCCTGGCTGCGCGGGACTTCGCACGCGCCGAGGAGGCGCTGCGCGACGTGCCTGTCAACGGGCTGACCCGGCTGGTGTGCCGGCAGGTGTTGGCCGAGAGTGCGAACGCCTTCGCCGCAGCGCCGCCTGAAGAGGAGGGCGTGCCGCCCGACGCGGCGGCGAGTACGGTGCAGTGCGCCGTACCGGCCCAGCCGGCCCGCGGCAATCTGGGGCGCCGCACTTGGCAGCCCCTGGGCGAAGGCGCGCGCCTGAAGCTGCGGGCGCTGCTGCCGGCTGTGGCGACCCCGGCGTGGTGGCGGCTCGACGCCAGGGCGGTCGCCCGCGCCTTGGTCGACCGGACCTTGCCGGCCGACGCGCTGGCACCTCTGGAGAGGCGGCTGCTCGGCTTAGCGTGGGACGACGCCGACCACTTGACGCTTATCGGTGCGGGTGTGCCCGAACTGGTGCCCGCTGCCTCGGCCGTATGGGTGCGCTTGCCGCCAGAGCAGATTTGCGCCTTGCGCTCAAGACGGGACGACGCCGGCGAACTGCTGCAGCGGCGCCTGGCCGCTGGCATGTCGGCCGACGACATGCTGCAACTGCTGGCGGGGCAACCCAGCCCCTGGCTGCTGGCGCGTATTGAGCGTGTGGCGGGCGAGCCGCTGGCGACCAACAGCTTCTCTGCGCAGGTGTTCCGCCATGTCGGCACGCCAGTGTGGCAGCAGGCGGGCGGCTGGGCCCTGCACGGCAAGTTGGCAGGCGCCCTGATGCTGGGTTTCGCGCGCAACGTACACAGTGCTCCATCGGACCCCCCTGCATTCGCTGCCGCGGTGGCGGCGTGGCTGGTCGCGGCCACGGCCACGCCAGAGGGCCGCGGCCGTCGCTTGGGCCCCAAGGCCGCAGCCGCTCGCAAGGAGCACTTCGCCACCGCGGCCGCGCTGGCAGGCCGCTTCTCGGAGGTGCTGGAGTGCCTGGTCCCGCAGGTGTCGGCCGAATGGCTGGAGGAGCTCATCCCCGAGATGGACAGCCCGCAGGCGCTCATGGCATTGCAGCGCCTGGGCCCGGCCACCCTGGCGCCGACGCTGCTGCAGGCCCGAGCCCGCCTAGCGCGCAGCCCGCAGGACCGGTTGGACCTGATCGTGCAGACGGCCCGGGCGCGGCTGCCGACACCGTGGCGCGAGGAGTGGCTGGCCGAAGCCCTGGTGCCCTGCGCCGCTGATGACGAGGACGGACACCTGCGCCTGACGGTGTTGGTGCTGGCCCTCAGGCGCGACGCCAAGCGCCTGCGCCGGCTGGCCGCCGGCGTGGAGCCGCAGCGCATGCGCGCCGCGCTGACGCATGGCGCCGAACTGCTGCGCGGCACGCCGGGCCGGGACAGCGCCTCCCTCGAGCTGGCGGCCCGCCTGGGCCTGGCCGAGATGCCCATGCTGGCCGCGGCGCTGGCCGCGTGCCGGCACGACGCGCCGCCGGGCCGGCGCGTGGACGAGGCCTACACCCGCTGGACCCTGCCCAAGCGCTCGGGCGGGGTGCGCACGATCTCGGCGCCCTCGGCGGCGCTCAAGCGCGTGCAGCGCGCCATCCTGCGGCACCTGCTGGACCCGCTGGGCGCCCACGCCTGCGCGCACGGTTTCGCGAAGGGGCGCTCCATTCTGGGCAATGCCAGCGTGCACGTCGGGCGCGAGATCGTGGTCAACGGTGACGTATCGAATTGCTTTCCCAGCGTGCGATGGCCGCTGGTGCTGGGCGCCCTGCGCCGGGACTTGGGCGGCGAGATGTCCGCCGGCGCCATCGGTCTGCTGGTGGACCTGTGCACTGCCGAGGGCGGGCTGCCCACTGGCGCGCCCACCTCGCCCGCGCTGCTGAACCGCGTGCTGCTGCGCACCGACGAGATCCTGCAGGCGCAGGCGCAACGCCGCGAGTGCCTGTACACGCGCTACGCCGACGACTTGAGCTTCTCGGGCGACCACCGGGCAGTGGAGATGCTGGGCGTGGCGCGCGGTGTGCTGGCGCGCATTGGCCTGAGCCTGGACCCGGGCAAGACCAACATCTTCCGCCAGGGGCGGCGGCAGATGTGCACGGGCCTTGTCGTCAATGAGCAGGTCAGCGTGCCCCGGCGAGTGCGCCGCCGGTTGCGCGCGGCCGTGCACCAAGCCAGCCAGGGCCGAGGCTCGCACTGGCACGGGCAGCCGCAGTCCACGGGCTCGCTGAAGGGGAGGCTCGCCTTTCTGGGCATGGTTCACCCCGAGGAAGCCGACCGCCTGGCACACCGCCTGCGCACGGCGCAGGACGCCGAACACGCATCCGCGGAAGAGGGCGGTCCAGGGGGTGATGCGTGAGCGGCGCGGCACCTGGCCGGCTGGACGGCACACCTGCTGAGCACCCGCTCGTCGTGCACGCCTCGAGCGCGCGCATGGCCGAGGTGGGCGACGCGCGGGCGCAACTGGTGCTGACCGGGCCGCCGTACTTTCCGGCGGCGGTGGAGGCGGTGCTGACGAGTGAGCGCGCGGGCGCGAGCGTACTGGCCGGTGCCGACGTGGAGGCGCTGGCGCGCGAAACGCTGCAGTTCGCCTGGGGCCTGCGCCCGGTGTTCGAGGAGTGCTGGCGCATTCTGCCGCCCGGCGGCTGGATGGTGGTGCAGACACGCGACGTGCGCCTGGGCGCGCGCCTGGTGCCAGTGGAGGCCACGCACCGCGAGCTGCTCGAGGCCGTGGGCTTCCACCTGTACGCGCGCTACT
>CAIRBF010000054.1 GCA_903876715.1 uncultured beta proteobacterium | reverse complement strand
GGCGCCGGGCAGGATGAAACCGACCGGCGCGAACGGCCCCTCGCTCTCGACGATGCGGCTCACGGTGTGGGAACCGATGAAGCGCTTCTCCATGGCGTGCTCCTTGCCTGGCAGGCGAGCGGCGGCGCCGCGATCGCGGCAGTGTAGACAGGCGCGCAGCCCCCACACGAAGAAGGAAGACACACCATGCACTATCCCTGGTCCCCGATCGCCCACCGCGGCCCGCTGCGCTGGCCCGACGGCAAGAAGCTGGCGGTCATCATCACGATGAACTGCGAGTACTGGGATCTGGTCAAGGACACAAGCGAGCCCTACTACGCGGGCGGGCCGCCGATGCTGCCCGACAGCCTGCCGGGCAACGTGGCCGACTTCCCCAACTTCACGTGGCGCGAGTACGGGCAGCGCGTGGGCGTCTGGCGCCTGTTCAAGCTGTTCGAGCAGATGGGCGTGCCGCTGTCGGTGACCATCAACGCCAAGACGGCGCTCGAGCGGCCGGAGATCGTGCGGCACGCCGTCGACCGCGGCTGGGAACTGGTGGCCCACAACTACGAGCAGGGCGAACTGCTGACGCGCTACACCTTCGACATCGCCAAGGAGCGCGCCGTCATCGACGCCACGCTCGCCGCCTACGAGCAGGTGGTCGGCCGAAAGGCGCGCGGCTGGCTGTCGTCGTCGCTGCGCGGCACGCCCAACACGCCCGACCTGCTGGCCGAGCGCGGGCTGCTGTTCTTCTGCGACTACATGAACGACGAGCAGCCCTACCTGATCCACACGCCCTCGGGCCCGATCGTCAACGTGCCCTACACGATCGAGGTCAACGACTTCACCTTCTTCCACCGCCGCGCCATGAGTACCTGGGATGCGGCGCGCATGCTCAAGGACCAGTTCGACGAGTTGATGCGCGACAGCGCCGAGTCCGCGCGACTGATGAGCGTGGGCCTGCACCCGCACGTCTCGGGCCACCCGCACCGCATGCCCTGCTTCCGCGAGTTCCTGGCGCACGCCAAGCAGCACCCCGAGGTCTGGTGGACCACGCGCGAGGAGCTGGCGGCGTGGTACCTGCAGCACCACGAGCAGCACATCGGCTGAGCGCGCCACCCACGCAACCCACACTCGCCCCACCATGATCCTGTTGCAGCAGATCGTCAACGGCCTGATGCTCGGCGGTGTCCTGGCCTTCGTGGCCGTGGCCTTCACGCTCAGCATCGGGATGCTGAATTTCCTGAACTTCACCATCCCGGCGCTGTTCATGGTCGCTGGCATGGTGGCCTGGGCGCTGTCGACAGCCGGCCCGCACCTGGGCGGCTTCGGCTGGCACTGGCTGGCGGCCGCGGCCGCGGGCGTGGGCGTCGTGGTGCTGGCCTCGCTGCTGATCGAGCGCGTCACCTACCGCTACATGAAGGCGCGCTTCGGCGACGCCACCGAGCATGCGCTGCCCCTGGTCAGCTCGCTGGGCTTCCTGATCGTGTTCGAGCACCTGGCGATGGCGTTGTGGGGCGGCGACCCGCAGCGCTTCACCCTGCCCTTCAAGGACACGACGATCACCGTCGGCGGCCTGCTGTTCGGCATGCCGCACCTCATCGCGCTCGTGCTCGCGATCGCGCTCGTGGCCCTGCTGAACGGGCTGCTCAAGCGCACCCAGCTCGGGCGGGCGCTGCGCGCCATCGCCGAGAACCCCAACGCCGCCACGCTGATGGGGGTGGAGGTGCAGCGCATCGTGCCGGTGGTGTTCGTGATCGCGGGCGTGCTCTCGGCCTTCGCTGGCATCCTGTACGCGGCCAGCTACGGCACCGTCACGCCCTTCATGGGCGAGGCCATCGCCACCGACGCGATCGCCGGCATGGTGCTGGGCGGGCTGGGCAACATCTGGGGCGCCATCGCCGGGGGGCTGGTCGTCGGCCTGGTCAAGGTGCTGGCCATCAGCACCTTCGGCGCCGAGATCGAGAAGATCCCGGTCTGGGGCCTGCTGCTGCTGATTCTGGTGGTGCGACCCCAGGGCCTGTTCGGCGGCTCCAAGATCGGCAAGGGGAAGTTCTGATGTCGGGCTATCTCAGCAGCCTGCTCGGCCTGCTCGCCGTCAACGTCATCGTCGCCTACTCGGTGTTCGTGCCGGCCGCCGCGGGCCTGCTCAACCTGGGGGCGGCCGGCTTCGTGCTCGTGGGCGCCTACACCGCCGGCGGCCTGAGCTCGCTGCAGGGCCTGCCGCTGGCGCTGGCCGCACCGGCGGGCGCCGCGATGGCCGGCCTGGTGGCTTTTGCCGTGTCCTTCCCGATCCTGCGCACGCGCGGCATCTACATGGTGCTGGCCACCTTCGCCTTCGCCGAGGTGGTGGCCGGCGTGCTGCTCAACATCCCGGCGCTCGGCGGCGCGGCCGGGCTGACGGTGATGCAGTACGCGGGTCTGGACGTGGTCGTGCCGGTGGCGCTGGGCGTCGTCGCCTTCGTGTTCTGGCTCATGCGCACACGCTTCGGCCTGGCGGTGCGGGCGCTGCACGACGACGAGAGCGTGGCCCACCTCTTCGGCGTGAACCTGCGCCTGACGCAGGTGGCCGCGCTCACGATCGGCGGCGCCATCGGCGGGCTGGGCGGCGCCATGCTGGTGCACCAGTTCAACTTCATCGACGTGCAGTCCACCGGCGTGCTGTTCAGCATCTACGTGCTGCTGTACGTGCTGATGGGCGGCACGCAGACCGTCTGGGGGCCGCTGGTGGGCGCGCTGTTCTTCACCCTCGTGCCGGAAGGCTTGCGTCGGCTGTCGGAGCTGGACCCGGCACTGAAGTTCCTCGAGGGCGGGCGCTACATGGTCTTCGGCGTGGCTGTCGTGTTGCTGATGATGGTGCGCCCGCAGGGCCTGGTCACGCGCACCATGCTCGAACGCCTGGCGCCCGGAGCTGGCGCGCGGAGGGCCGCGCGATGAGCACAGTGATCAACGACACCGCGCTGCGCCTGTCCGGCGTCAGCAAGGCCTTCGGTGGCCTGCAGGTCATCGACGACGTGTCCTTCGAGGTTCGGCAGGGCAGCCGCACTGCCCTCATCGGTCCCAACGGAGCGGGCAAGTCCACGGTCTTCAACCTGATCTCCGGCGTCTACCCCATCGACGCCGGCCGCATCGAGGCCCTCGGCCGCGACATCACGCGCTCGAGCATCGTCGAGCGCGTGCGCCTCGGGCTGGCGCGCTCGTTCCAGAACATCCGCCTGATGCCGCATCTGTCGACGCTGGAGAACGTGATGCTCGGCGAGCACCACCGAAGCCGCGCCCTGCAGTGGATCTCGAGCGCGCGCGCCACCGAGCGCGCCCGCGCGGCGCTGGACGAAGCCGGCCTGGACACCTACCCGGGCCAGGTCGTCGCCGATCTGCCCTACGGCATCCAGAAGCGCATCGAGGTTGTGCGCGCGCTGATGGCCCAACCGCGCATCCTGTTGCTGGACGAGCCGGCAGCCGGCCTCAACGAGGTCGAGACCACCGAGCTGCGCCATCTGCTCGAACGCGTGTCGGCCTCGGGCATCACGCTGCTCGTCGTAGAGCACGACATGCCCTTCGTGCGCGAACTGTGCGACCACGTGGTCGTGTTGAACTTCGGGCGCAAGATCTTCGAGGGCACGCCCGAGGCCGTGCACCAGGACCCGGCGGTGCTCGAGGCCTACCTCGGCCAGCCCGCCAAAGTGGAGGCGCACGATGCTGCTTGAGGTGCGCGACCTCGACGTCGTCTACGGCCACACCCATGCGGTGCGGAGCCTGTCGCTGCAGGTCGACCGCGGCGAGATCGTCACCGTGCTCGGCGCCAACGGCGCGGGCAAGACATCACTGCTGAAAGCGCTGCAGGGCACGGTGCGGCCGCAGCGCGGCGAGGTGCGATTCCAGGGCAGCCCGGTGCTGCGCCAGAGCGCAGCCTGGCGCGTGGCCCACGGCCTGGCCATGGTGCCCGAGGGGCGGCAGATCTTCGTCAGCCTCACGGTGCACGAGAACCTGCTGATGGGCGCCTACACCCGGCGCGACGACCCCGCGCGCGAGATCGAGGCCATCTACGAACGCTTCCCCAACCTCGCGCGCCGGCGCGACATGCCCGCGTCGGTGCTGTCCGGCGGCGAGCAGCAGATGCTGGCCATCGGCCGCGCGCTGTTGAGCAAGCCGGTACTGATGATGCTGGACGAGCCCTCGCTCGGCCTGAGCCCGCTGCTGGTGCAGGCCCTTTTCGCGCTGCTGCGCGACCTGCACCGTGACGGCCTGTCCATCCTGCTCGTCGAGCAGAACACCCACATGGCCCTGGCGACCGCGCACCGGGCCTATGTGCTGGAGCTCGGGCGCCTCGTCCTCGAAGGCGACGCCCGGTCCCTGGCTTCCGACCCCCGCATGACCGCGGCCTACCTGGGTTCCACCAAGAGGAGTTGACGATGAAGATGCGCAAGCTGTTGCTGGCAGGCCTCGCGGCCTGCATCACCCTGCCCGCCTGGGCGCAGGACCTCGTGCTCGGCCTGACGCACGCCAAGACCGGGCGCTACGCCGGTGTGGGCGTGGGCACCGAGATCGCCGTGGACATCGCGGTGGCCGAGATCAACGCCGCCGGCGGCGTCAACGGGCGCAAGATCCGGGTCGAGAAGTTCGACACCGGCAGCGAGGCCCGCAACGCCCAGGTGGCGGTGCAGCGCTTCGCGCAGGACGCGAACGCGCTGGGCGTGATCGGCCCGTTCTCTAGCCAGGAGGCGCAGGTCGGCTTCGCGGCCGGCGAGCGCCTGGAGATCGTGCAGATCCCGAACGCGGCGTCCGCACCCGGGCTGACCAAGAACCTGAAGTGGGCCTTCCGCGTCACCGAGGACGAGGGCAAGCAGTTCGCCCGCCTGCTCAAGACCATGGGCGAGAAGGGCGGCGTGAGCAACCGCACCGCGGCCGTGATGTTCCCGAGCGACGAGTTCGTGGGCAAGTCGCTCGCGGGCTGGATGCCCAACCTGCTGGAGTCCAATGGCTGGAAGATGGTGATCCCGGCCGAGGGCTTCCCGACCAACGCCACCGACCTGTCGCCGCACATCACCAAGCTGCAGGGCAAGACCCCGGGCGTCTTCGCCTTCGCCGGCCTGCCCGAGGGCACAGCCAAGGTGATGAAGGAACTGCGCCGCCAGGGCCACAACAGCGTGCTGATCGGCGGCCAGATCTTCGCAGACCCGGACATCGCGAAGATCCTCGGCCCCGACGGCGAGGGCGCGACCTACGTCGCCTGGTACTGGTGGGACACGAACGAGCGCACCCGCAGCTTCGAGCGCAAGTTCCTCGACGAGGCGAAGAAGCGCGGTGTCAACAAGACCGGCGCCCACCATGTCGATGCCTCGGCCTACGACATCGTGTACGTGTACGCCGATGCGATGAAGCGCGCCAACGTCACTGGCGAAGCGGCCAAGATCAAGGCCGAGCGCCTGGCCATCCGAGAATCGCTGCGCACGACCGACGTCAACGGCGTCGTCGGCAAGATCTGCTTCACGAAGGAGAACGACTCCGAGTTGCCGGCCTACATCATCCGCATCCGCAACGGACAGCGCACGCTGCTGGACACGCACGCGCCGCAGAAGTGCAGCTGATGCCGCGAGAGCAGAAGCCATGAGCACGTCCACAGGCGTCTGGGGCGCTTCGGCGCTGGAGGGAACCCGGCTCCTCGTGGCCGGGGGTTGCGGCGGCATCGGGCGCGCGCTGGTCGAGCAGGCCTGCAGACTCGGCGCGCGCGTCGCGGTGCTGGACCTGGAGGCCTCGATCGCCGCTCACTCGCGGCCGAACCTGCCGCAGTTCGCGATGGATGCCCGGGACGCGGGTTCCGTCGACCGGGCGGTGGCCCAGGCAGCGGCTGTGCTCGGCGGGGTGGACGCCTGCGTCAACCTCGTCGGGTTCATGACGCCGCCGCTGCCGCTGGCGCAGACACCACCCTCGGTGTGGGACGAGGTCATCCGCGGCAACCTGGACTCGGCTTTCCTGCTGTCGCGCGCGGTGCTGCCCTTGCTGCACGCCTCGGAGCGGGCAAGTCTGGTGCACACGGCCTCGGGCCTGGGCGCCTGGGCGCGGCCGAACTACGGCGCTTACGGCCCGGCCAAGGCCGGGCTCATCCTGCTGACCAAGCAATTGGCGGCCGAGAACGCGCCGCGCGTGCGCGTGAACGCGGTGGCCCCGGGCGCCGTGGACACCGCCTTCCTGCGCGGCGGCACCGGCCGCTCGGACGAAGGCGCCGCGCCCCGCGTGGACCCGGCCAGCTACGGCAGCTTCGTGCCGCTGGGCCGCATCGCCGAGCCCGCCGACGTCGTCGGCCCCATCGTCTTCCTGCTCAGCGCCGCCTCGGCCTACATGACGGGGCAGACGCTGCACGTCAACGGCGGCACTTACATGCCCTGAGGGGCCGGGCCGAAGGCGGCGATGACCTCGTCGACCGTCTGCACGTCGCCGAAGTTCAGCAGGAAGGCCGCCAGCGTCGCGTCGTGCTCGGCCTGCGTCGTGGCCGAGCACGCGTCCGACACCATCACGGTGCGGTAATCCAGCATCATCGCGTCGCGCGCGGTGCACTCACAGCACACCGGCGTGGCCGTGCCGGCCACCAGCACCGTGTCGATGCCGCGCGCCTGCAGCTGGGCGTGCAGGTCCGAGGAGCCCTGGATGAAGGCGCTGTAGCGCGTCTTGGGCACGAGCAGGTCCTGCGGCTGCGGCTTCAGGTCAGCGTGCAGCCGGTGGCCGTGGGCGCCGGCGGCCATGGCGCGGCTGCGGACCTCGAACCCGCGCGGCGTCGACAGGTCGCGGTGGAAGTGCGACTAAGTGCGCACCGACTCCTCGGTGAAGGTGTTCAGCACCCAGGCGACGCAGCCCCCGGCCGCACGCAGCGCCGCGGCCAGGCGTTCGATGGCCGGGCAGGTGGACTGTGCCGCCGGCACCCAGGCGTGGCCCGCGCCCTCCTCGACGAAGGCGTTCTGCATGTCGATGACGACGAGCGCGCAGCGCGCAGGCTCCAGGCGCTCGAACGCGCGCAGCCGACCGCGGCGCGCGAGCACCCGCGCCACGAGCGCGGCGTCAGGCACGAACGGCGCCATCGTGCGCAGGGGCGCGGCCCCGGGCGGGTTCGGTGCGCCCCCCAAGCCGGCTGCCGCCGGGACCGAGGCAGGCGTCGTCGCGGACGGACCGGATTTCATCGAGGCTCTCCTGAGGCGCTGGGTGACCGTGCGGGAGGGTGGCATGCACCCCCGCGGCACGATACATCAAGGCCAGCGCGGGCCCGAAGCTCAGTAGGTCTCCAGGTGCAGCCGACCGTCACGCTTGAGCGCGGCGCCGATGTCGTCCCACGACAGACCAGCCTGCTGGACGACGTCGCGCAGCGCCAGCACCACGCCCTCCTCCATCGCCTTCAGGCCGCAGACGTAGAAGTAGGCGTTCGGGTCCTGCAGCAGCGGCACCAGGTCGGCGGCGCGGTCGCGCAAAAGGTCCTGAACGTACTTCTTGGGCTGGCCCGGCGTGCGCGAGTAGGCGAGGTTGATGTCGATGAAGTCCTTGGGCAGGTTCTGCAGCGGGCCGAAGTAAGGCAGTTCCTCCTTCGTGCGGGCGCCGAAAAACAGCATCAACTTGCCGCCCTCGAACTTACCCGCGCTGCGCATCCGCCGCCGCCACTCCGTCATCGCCCGCATCGGCGCGCTGCCGGTGCCGGTGCAGATCATCACGATGTGCGAGCGCGGATGGTTGGGCATCAGGAAACTCGCGCCGAAAGGCCCGATCACCTCCACCGTGTCGCCCACCTTCAGGTCGCACATGAAGTTGCTGCCCACGCCGCGCACCGGGTTGCCCTGATGGTCTTCGAGCACGCGCTTGATCGTCAGCGACAGGTTGTTGTAGCCCGGGCGCTCACCACTGCGCGGGCTGGCGATGGAGTACTGGCGCGGGTGGTGGGCGCGACCGTTCGCGTCGACGCCCGGGGGCACGATGCCGATGGACTGGCCCTCGAGCACGGGGAAGGGCGTGGTGCCGAAGTCCAGCACGATGTGGTGGGTGTCGTAGTCCTTGCCGACCTCGGTCACGCGCACGTTGCCGGTGCAGGTGGCGGTGATCGTCTTCTGCGCCGCCTTCGGCCCGTAGAGGTTGGTGTAGGCATGCGCAGCCGACCACGGCGGGACGGTGGCGCCGTACTGGGCGCTGTTGAAGGCGGTCTGGCCGTCGGCGGCGGCCGGCAGCGCCGGGGCGACCGGCTCGGCGGCGGGGGCAGCGTCCGCAGCCACGCCGGCCTCGGCCAGCTGTTCGGTCGAGAGCTCCCCCGGCAGCTCATCCCAGGTGAGCTGATCGGCCACGCTGTAGGCCCGGACCTTGGGCATGGTGCGCCAGTTGTCGATCGAGCCCGTCGGGCACGGCGGCACGCAGGCCATGCAGAAATTGCACTTGTCCGCATCGACGACGTAGTTGCGCGAGTCGTGCGTGATGGCGCCCACGGGGCAGGTCGCCTCGCAGGTGTTGCAACGAATGCAGATCTCGGGGTCGATCAGGTGCTGCCGGATCACGGCACCGTCGGTCATGTCCATGTCTCGTCTCCTGGGTCGAGGGGGGCCGCAGCCCCCCTCGCATTCTTCACGCAGCCGGGTGCTCAGGCGAAGCGCACGTACTCGAAGTCCACCGGCTGGCGGTTGATGCCCATGGCCGGCGGGGCGATCCAGTTCGCGAACTTGCCCGGCTCGACGACGCGGCCCATCAGGGTGGCGACGAAGGCGCGGTCGGCGCCCGACGGCAGCCAGCTGTCGACGTGGGCATTCCACTCGGCCTCGGAGACCACCTTGCCCTCGGGCGAGACCTTGATGCCGGCCAGCGCGCCGATGTTGCGGTGGAAAGCCTTGTGCGGCGCCTTCAGGCGGAAGGGGATGCCGGCCTTCTCGATCACCTTGTTCCAGCGCTCCACGCCGGCGATGCTGTCCTTGATGTAGTCGTCGCGCAGCACCTCGTTGAGCGCGTTGAGCATCGGCACTTCCTTCTCGACCAATTGGTCTCCGCGGGCTTCTAGCACCTTGTAGGTCTGGCCTTTGAGCACAT
>CAIRBF010000053.1 GCA_903876715.1 uncultured beta proteobacterium | reverse complement strand
CGGGCACCGGCGAGTCGTCCTGGGTGTCGCGCAGCCGCAAGGAGCTTTCCGTCCTCAGCAAGCCACTCGCCTGGAACGCCACCGGGGTGGCCGACGCCGGGCTCGAAATGGGGCCGGCCCAGTCCATTGCCGGCAGCCGCACGTCGGGCCTCAGCTTGATGGTGCCGAGCGCGGTTTACTGGACCACCGCGCTGGGCACGAACGACACCGAAGCGCTGCGCGCGGGCGTCCCGCTGATCCTGCCCGCCGACGCGTTCGGCGTCGACACGGGCGATTTGCGGGTACGCGTGCGGGCCCTGGTGGCCGGTGCCGATGGCACCCTGACGCCGGCGACCGGCTTTTCGCTCAGCGTCCTCGACACGGTCGTGGCCCCGGGCTCGTTCTCGGGAACGCCCAGCATCGTAGGCGGCTTGTTCGCGAGCGGCGACGTCGTTTTGAAGCCGCCGAAGAGCGATCCGTCGCTGCTGCCGGCGGCCATCGAGATCTCGCTGATCGACGCCGAGGTGATGTCGCAGGACGTCGACACCTATGCCGCGATCGCGCGCATCCCCGTCGTCAACGCCGCTGCGCGCGGCAGCAACGCGGTCGCGTCGAGCCAGGCTTCGCTCACCGGCACACGGGCGGCGATCGACGCCTACCTGCGGGCGGGCCAGCTCTCGCTCACGGCGCCGGCGGGCGCTGCGGCGCCGGCATCGCCCCTGTCCGTCATCGTCGCAGGCGGGCAGGGCGCCACCGCATCCGCCTCTCAGGTGGCGCTCGTGCAGCCGGTCGTCGCGCCGCTGGGCCATGGCTTCGACCTGCCGGCGCGCCTGCCCATCGTGCCCGGCACATCCAGTCCCGTGCGCTTCGCCGAGGAGACTTTCGGCTCGGGCACCGCGTCACTCGTCGTCCGCATCGAGATCGGTGTCGACCCGGCCTCGGGCCTGGTGCTGGGCCAGCTCGGCGCGTCGGCTTCCAGTGGCGGGGTCACCGTCACCCCGGCAACCGACGGCAAGGCCGTCGAGTTCCGCGGCCAGGCCGCGTACGTCAGCGCCTTCCTCGCGCGGTCGGCCCCGCTCACCTTCATCGGGGCCGCGGGCACCGCGCTGCAGGTGGACGTGTCGGTCGACGGCCAGCCGGCAGTCCAGCGCCAGGTGCTGCTGTCCCCGCAGGCCGCGGGCGACAGCTTCCGCCTGCCCACGCTCGTCCTGCCGGCGCAGTACGGGATGACGATCGGGCAGTGGAACCCACTGCGTCTCGACGACGCCTTGCTCGACGTCCCGGAGGCGCTGGCCGACACCCAGGGCATGCTCACGGTCAGCGGCCCGGGCCAGGTGAGGGGCAACTCGGCCCAGGCGCTGAGTTCCTTCACCTACACGGGCTCGCCGAGCACGCTCCAGAACTCGCTGCGTTACGGCTTTTCCTACAAGCCGGCGGCGGCGGGTGAGACGCTCACCGTCACCTACACCTCGTCGATCGCCGGCACCATCGTCCGCCAGATCACCTTCCAGGAACTGGCCGTGACCGTGATGTCGACCTCGCCGCTGGCGCTGAAGACCCCGGCCAGCGTCCTGCGCTCCCCCGGTGCAGACGAACTGCCCCTGGTCGAGGGGCCGCTGCTGGCGCCTGCCGGCTGGGTGGCCAGCCGCGAGATCACCGTTGCCGTCACGGCCGCCGAGGCGACGCGCCATGTCCGTGGCACGGTGGCCGAGATCAATACCTGGCTCACGACCACGGGCACGCTGCTGGCCTCGACGTCGACTGCGGCCGAGATGTCGATCCGGGTCTCGGAAGACGGCTTCACGCTGGACGACCGGTTCGATGTGGCCACCGACAAGGGCCGGAACTCGGCAGCAGCGGGCAGCCTGACCTCGATCACCACCCAGATCATCGCCCCGGGGCAGGCGACACCGATCAGCCTCGGCGACACGCTGGTCTTCAACGGCGTGGCCACGCGCGAGGTCTTCAACAACCTGCCGGGCAGCGCGATCTCCGACCTGACCAGCCTGCCCGCCTATCGCAACGGGCAACCCGACACGATCGATCTCGTGGGCACCCTGAACCGCAGCGGCAACGCCGGTGGATCGGGCACCTTCTTCGGCGAGCGCATCACCGGCTACCTCACCGGCCCTTCTTCGGAGTTGACCTCGTTCTGGTTCAAGTCGAACGAAGCGGTCGAGCTCTGGCTCGAGGTCAATGTCGCGGGCCCGCAGGGCGTGTCCGCGCGCGAGTTCGTCCGCGTCGCGTCTACGGAGGGCGGAGCGACGGACCAGTGGCAGCGCGCGGCCGACGGCCTGTTCATGCCCTATGCCGGGGACGGCACACCCGCCCGGTTCATGCTCTTGCGCACTGTCACCGTTGCCAAGGGTGCCGGCAGTACATCGGACATCACCTGGAAGTCGTATGCCGATGTGTTCCAGCCCGAGATTCCCCTGGATGATGTGGCCCCACAGTTCGCTCGCACCAGCTTCCTAGGGGCCCTCAATGCGGCCAGTGGGCTGGCGAGCGCGGGTCTGAGACCGGGTTTCGAGCCCGAGACCCTCACGCTCACGCTCGAGGTGACCGACGGCACGTTCACGCTGGGCGCGCCCTTCTCGAGCCAGGGCTCGATCCGGATCGACGGCGCGGTCAGCTCCAGCGACAACGCCGCCAAGGCGGCAACGGCTGCAGCCCGCAAGACCCTGACCGGCAGCACCCTCGACCTCAACGACTACTTCAAGAACAACGGGCGTCTGCTCTACACCGGTCAGGGCGGCACCTTGACCGTGACGCTGAATGCCGTGCCGACGGCCACGCCCGAGCCGGTGGGCGTGCAGAGCATCTTCGTCACCAGCCCGGGCAGCGGCTACACGACGGCCTTGCCCACGGTCACCCTGTCGGCCCCGGACGCGGCCGGCGGTCAGCAGGCCAAGGCAGCCGCCGTGGCCACGATGCTGACGGCCACGGTGGCTGCGCAGGCCCCGTCGGGTGCATCGCCCTATGCCGTGGGTGACCGCTTCCTGGTGCCGAACGACGCGTACGTGTCCGACGCCCAGGTGGACGACGCCCTCGTCGTCGGGTCGTCCCGCAACGGTCTGCTCAACGGCCAGGACGCCATCCTGCGCGTGGGATCGCTGCAGTTCGCGACGGCCGCGGTCGCCGCGGCCGGCAGCGGCTACCAGGTGGGTGACGTGCTCACGCTGCAGGCGCTGTCCGCCAGCGGCTCCAGCACCGGCGCGGTCGAGCTGCCGAACGCCTACCTGCTCGGCAACGACGGGGTGCTGCAGTTCACGGGCTCCCCCTTCGGCACCTTCCTGGCGAGCTACGGCTCGGCCAGCGGTGACGATGGCAATGCCACGGTGGCTGCGCGCACCAATCTCTTGAACTCCTCGGCGGTGCGCGGCCTGACCTCGGTCGAGCTGGACCCGATGTCGCTCGCCAACAACGCCCGCCAGACGCAGATGCTCGCGGGCTGGATCGTGCCGCCCACCTCCGGCAGCTACAAGTTCACGGTCGACGGCGACGACCAGGCGACGCTGCGCCTGCTCACGGCCGGTGGTGAGACGCTGCCGGCCACGGCTTCCTTGACGCAGGTTGTCCAGGCCAGCCGCGGGTCGAGCACGTCGACGGCCTATACGCTGACCGCCGGCCAGGCCTACTACTTCGAGTTCGAGCACAAGGAGTACCGGAACGAGACCGAGGCGGCTTCGCTCTGGAACTTTTGGACCGCCAAATATGACCAGACCCAGTACGCCCGCCTCAAGGTCTCGGTCGACAACGCCGCGGCCATCCCGCTGCCGGGCACCTGGGTCGTGCCGGCCGAGATCCCCGCACAGCTCACGGT
>CAIRBF010000052.1 GCA_903876715.1 uncultured beta proteobacterium | reverse complement strand
CGCCCACGCGGCTGCCGTACTCGTAGATCCCCTCCATGCTCAGGTGCCGCGCCGGGTAGGCCGCCGGGTTGAACATCTCGGACAGGAACTGCTCGCTGCCGGCGTCGCCGTGCAGCACCGAGTTCTCACCGCCCTCCTCGTAGTTCAGCACGAACTGCACCGCCACCCGGGCCTGGCCCGGCCAGCGCGCATGCGGCGGGTAGCGGCCATGGCCGAGCAAGTCGCGCGGGTAGCGCAGGGGTCGAGAGGTGGTGGCAGCGGGTGCATTCATCGGCGTCGGCGCCGCGGTCAGGCGGCTTGGTCGGGGCGGGAGCGGGCGGTATGGTGCCAGCGTGGCGCGAAGCCCGCGGCGGGGGGCGCCGGCGGTTTTTAGTGTATACACCGCACCCACGGTCGCAGCGGGCTCCGCGCGCGCCCCCGGTTCGCGGGGGTGAGGCGCGGCAGTCGCGACCCGTCAACCTCACAGGGCCCGCGGTGGTGAGGAAGGTTGCAGGCTTGCGCCTGCCTGTGCCCCGCCGCCCCGAGACCGCCCGATGGATGCCTACCTGCTCGACGTCGCCAACCTGCTGCTGCGCTGGCTGCACGTCATCACCGCCACCGCCTGGATCGGCGCGTCGTTCTACTTCGTGATGCTGGACAACAGCCTGACGAAGCCCCAGCACCAGGACCTGAAGGACAAGGGCGTGGACGGCGAGATGTGGGCCGTCCACGGCGGGGGCTTCTACCACTCCAACAAGTACATGCTGGCGCCGCGCTGGCTGCCGCTGCCGGAAAAGCTGCACTGGTCCTTCTGGGAGAGCTACTCCACGTGGCTCACGGGCTTTGCGCTGTTTACGGTGCTCTACCTGTTCAACGCCCGCAGCTTCCTGATCGACAAGAACGTCTTCGACTGGTCACCGGCGGCGGCCATCACGACCTCGCTCGCCTTCCTGGCCGCCTTCTGGCTGATCTACGACGCGATCTGCCGCCTCTTCGGCCAGCGCCGGCGCGGCGACCTGATCGTGGGCGTGGGCGTGGCCGCCTTCGTCGTCTTCGCGGCCTGGCTCGCCTGCCAGCTCTTTGCCGGGCGCGCGGCCTTCCTGCTGGTGGGCGCGATGCTCGCCACGGCGATGAGCGCGAACGTGTTCTTCGTCATCATCCCGGGCCAGCGCAAGGTGGTGGCGGCCCTGCGCGCCGGGCAGCAACCCGAGGCCATCCACGGCCAGCGCGGCAAGCAGCGCAGCGTCCACAACACCTACTTCACGCTGCCGGTCATCGTGGCCATGCTGTCCAACCACTACGGCTGGCTCTACCAGGGCGCGCACAACTGGGTGGTGCTGGTGCTGCTGATGCTGGCGGGCGCGCTGATCCGCCACAGCTTCGTCGCGCGCCACCGGGCCCACGCGCAAGGCCTGCGCACGCCGTGGGAACACGCGGCGGCCGGCGTCGTGGTCCTGCTGGCGTTGGTGGTGTGGCGCATGCCCGCACCGCTCAGCCCGACCCCGCAGCAGACCGCGGCGCAACCGGTACGCTTCGCCGAGGTGCGGCAGGTGGTCGAGCAGCGCTGTCTGATCTGCCACAACGCCCAGGTGCAGAGCAAGAACGTCGCCCTGCACACCCCCGAGCTGCTGCAACAGCACGCCCAGGCCGTCTACCAGCAGGTCTGGACGCTGAAGCTGATGCCGATGAACAACGCGACGCAGATCACCGACGCCGAGCGCCTGCTCGTCAAGCGTTGGTTCGAGGCCGGCGCGCCGACGAACTGAACCGGAGACCCTCCCCATGGGACGCCTGAGCACCCACGTTCTCGACACGGCGCACGGCTGCCCCGCCGCCGGCATGAAGGTCACGCTGCAGCGCGTGGCCGACGACGGCGGCGCGCAGACCGTGCGCGAGGTCGTGCTGAATGCCGACGGCCGCAACCCCGACGGCCCGCTGCTCGACGCGACGGCGATGGCGCGTGGTCGCTGGCGCCTGCTGTTCGAGGCCGCGCCCTACTTCCGCGCGCGCGGCGTCGAGCTGCCCGAGCCGCCCTTCGTGGACGTGGTGCAGCTCGATTTCGGCATCGCCGACCCCGCCGGCCACTACCACGTGCCGCTGCTGGTCAGCCCCTGGAGCTGGAGCACCTACCGCGGGTCCTGAGCCGGGCCAGCGCTCATTCCAGCGCCTGCGCCGCGGCCAGCGCGCGCAGCAAGGCGGTGTTGACCTCCTCGAGCTCGAGAAAGCTCTGCTCGGCGGCCGCCAGGATGTCGCTGCGCACGCCTTGCTCGAGCGCCTGCACCAGCACCAGGTAGGGGTGGCAGGGTCCGTCACCGTTCACGAGCGCCTGCTGCACCCGCGCGGGCACGGGCACGCTTTGGAACAGCTGCGCGAAGGGCTGGCCGAGCATGCGGTCGAGCAGCGAGAACACGCCGCAGATGAACATCTCGCCGCGCATCTCGTCGTCCGCGGTGGCGCGCACGAGCTCCTCCAGCAGCAGGCCGCGGCGCACGGCTGCGAACATCGCCGGCTTCAGCGCCGGGTCGCGACCCGCCGACACGAGCATCAGCGCGAGCCAGCGCTTGAGCTTGCGGTAGCCCATCATCATCAGCGCATGGCGGAAGGTCGAGACCTCGATCGCCAGGCCGTAGGCGGCCGAGTTCAGGTGGCGGATCAGGCGGAACGCAAGCTGCGGGTCGTTCCTGACCACCGCCTCCAGGCGTTCGACGGGCTCCTCCCGGTCGACGCGCTGGATGAGTTCGGTCACGACGGCGACATCCGCGCCAACGCTCCTGGCGCCCGCACCGGCGATCTCGCCCTCGATGGGCCAACCCAGCACGCCCACCGCGCCGCGCGCGAGGGCCGCATCGAGGTCAGCCAGCGTGGACGCCCCGAGGTGGATGGCGCCGATGCGGTGCGCTGCGCTGCCCCCCTCGGGAGGCTGCGGTGCCGGACCGTCGTCCGCGTCGACCAGCGCGTAGCGGAAGCAGGGCAGCATCTCCGGGGGCAGTTCGTCGACGGGGCGGCCCTTGACCACCAGGACGCTGCCCGCCGCGCGCAGCGCGTGCAGGTCGGCCGCGTACGCCGGATTGGTCGCCATGAAGGCCGGCACCTCGAGCATCACATGCGGGGGCGGCCGGCATGCCAGGAGGGCACGCAACCAGGGTTCGGAGGTGATGTTCAGCAAGACCGGTGCTGCAGGACCCGGGGCCGCAGGGGCACCAGGGTGCACCACGGCCGGGACTGGCCACACCGTGGCCAAGGCATCCAGCAGGCCCTGAGCGTCGGGCGCAGCCGTGCGCGGCTCGGGAAAGACCGTCAGGCGCACCGCCACAGGGCTGCGCTCACGGTCGATCAGCGGGCTGTAACCGAGGACGACCTGACCGAGGACGGGCAGAGGTGACATGTCGAGGGGCGCGTGATGTCGGACGGGAACGTGGACAGGCGGGCGGGAGGGGGCGGGGGTGCGCCGTTCGGCAGACGCCCGCTCATACAGGATCGTATCCGCTTGCCGCGCAGACACGGGGTCGCCAGGCGCCGCGCAAGCGCCGGCGCTTGGTCTCCCGCGGGACGTCGGGCCCCGGGAAAACTCCCGAGGCCGGGCGCCTTGCGCTTCGCTACATTCGAGCCCTTCACCGAGGAGTGTCATCCCATGTCCGATTTCCTGCCGATCAGCCGCCGCGCCATGACGCTGGGCACGCTGGGCGCCGTTGCCGCCGCTGCCACCCCCTGGTCCGCCCACGCCGCGACGCCGCGCGACACGCTCGTCATGGCCTCGACCTTCGACGACATCATCTCGCTCGACCCCGCCGAAGCCTTCGAGATCTCGGCCGGCGAGTTGATGGGCAACGGCTACGAGCGCCTGCTGCGCTACGACATCAACGACCCGTCCAAGCTGGTGCCCGATCTGGCGCGCGAGTGGGCTCTCTCGGCTGACGGCCGCACCTACACCTTCACGCTCAAGCCCGGGCTGCGGTTCGCCTCGGGCAACCCGCTCACCGCCGAGGACGTGGTGTTCTCGCTCCATCGCGCGGTCATCCTCGACAAGACCCCCGCCTTCATCCTGACCCAGTTCGGGCTCAACAAGGCCAACGTGGCCGAGAAGGTGCGCCAGACCGGCCCGCTGACCCTGACGCTGGAGACCGACAAGGCCTACGCGCCGACCCTGGTCTACAACTGCCTGACGGCCAACGTCGCCGGTGTCGTCGACAAGAAGCTCGTGATGTCGCGGGAGGCGAACGGCGACCTCGGCCACAACTGGCTGAAGACGAACTTCGCCGGCTCCGGGCCGCTGCGCATCCGCGAGTGGCGCGCCAACGAGATCGTCACGCTCGAGCGCAACGACAACTACCACGGCGAGAAGAGCCGCCTGGCGCGCGTGATCTACCGCCACGTCAAGGAGTCGGCCACGCAGCGCCTGCTGCTGGAGAAGGGCGACGTCGACATCGCGCGCAACCTGACCCCGCAGGACCTGGAAGCGCTGGGCTCGAACCCGCAGGTCGTGATCAGCGGAACCCCGAAGGGCTACGTCGTCTACTTCAGCTTGAACCAGAAGAACCCGATCCTGGCCAAGCCCGAGGTGCGCGAGGCCTTCAAGTGGCTGGTCGACTACGACGCGCTGGGCCGCACGCTGCTGAAGAACATCGCCGTCGTGCACCAGAACTTCCTGCCGCTCGGGCTGTTCGGCGCCGCGACCGAGAACCCCTACAAGCTCGACGTGGCGCGCGCCAAGGCGCTGCTGGCCAAGGCCGGCCACCCCGATGGCTTCAAGGTCACGATCGACATGCGCACGGTGCAGCCTATCCAGGGCGTGACCGAGGCGATGCAGCAGACCTTCCGCCAGGCCGGCATCCAGCTCGAGATCCTGCCCGGCGACGGCCGCCAGACGCTGACCAAGTACCGCGCCCGCAACCACGACATCTACATCGGCCAATGGGGCGCCGACTACTGGGACCCGCACACCAACGCCGACACCTTCGCGCGCAACCCCGACAACGCCGAGAACGCCAAGAGCAAGCCGCTGGCCTGGCGCAACGCCTGGGACATCCCCGAGCTGACGAAGAAGACCGACGCCGCGGCAATGGAGCGTGACGGCGCGCGGCGCGCGCGCATGTACGCCGAGATCCAGGCCGAGTTCCGCCGCACCAGCCCCTTCGTGATGCTGTACCAGCAGATCGCGATGACGGCGATGCGCAACAACGTCGAGGGCCTGCAGGTCGCGCCCACCTCCGACCAGACCTACCTGTTCAAGGTCAGCAAGCGTTGATGCGCCGCCGAGTCGCCGTCGCGGGCCGCTGGCTCGCGACCGTGGCGTTGACCTACCTCGGGCTGCTGGCGGTCACCTTCTTCATCGGCCGGGTGATCCCGGTCGACCCGGCGCTGGCCATCGTCGGCGACCGGGCGCCCGAGCACGTGGTGCAGCGTGTGCGCGAGGAGCTCGGCCTGAACGAGCCGCTGCCGGTGCAGTTCGCGATGTACGTGGGCAAGGCGCTGCAGGGCGACTTCGGCACCTCGGTGCTGACCTCGCAGCCGGTGTGGCTGGACATCGTCAAGACCTTCCCGGCCACCTTCGAACTCGCCACCTTCGGTATCCTGATCGGCGCCGGGCTCGGCATCCCGCTCGGGGTGTGGGCCGCCGTGCGCCAGGGCGGCTGGGCCGACCACCTGGTGCGCGTGGTCGGCCTGATCGGCTATTCGGTGCCGGTGTTCTGGCTCGGCCTGATGGCGCTGGTGCTGTTCTACGCCCGGCTCGACTGGGTGGGTGGGCCCGGCCGCATCGACGTGGCCTACGAATACTCGGTGCAGCGCGTCACCGGCGTGCTGCTGCTGGACGCGGCGCTGGCGCGCGAATGGGAGGCCTGGCGCAACGCCTTCAGCCACCTGGTGCTGCCGGCCTCGCTGCTGGGCTACTTCTCGCTCGCCTACATCAGCCGCATGACGCGCTCCTTCATGCTCGCGGAACTGGCCCAGGAATACGTCGTCGCGGCGCGTGCGAAGGGCCTGTCGGAAGCCCGCATCGTCTGGCGTCACGCGCTGCGCAACGCCGCGGTACCGCTGACCACGGTGGTGGCGCTTTCCTACGCCGGCCTGCTGGAAGGCTCGGTCCTGACCGAGACCGTGTTCTCCTGGCCGGGGCTGGGCCTGTACATCACGAACTCGCTGCAGAACGCCGACATGAACGCGGTGCTCGGCGGCACCATCGTCGTCGGCTCGGTCTTCATCGGCCTGAACCTGCTGAGCGACCTGCTGTACCGCTCGCTGGACCCGCGCACGCGGGAGCGCGCATGACGAAGAACGCGAGGGCGCCATGGCGCTGAGTCAGTGGCATGCCTGGCTGCTGTCGGAGCGGCCCGCCTCGCGCCGCCAGGCGGCGCTGGGCCGCGCCTACAGCGTGTGGCGCGTGTTCGCGCGCAACCGGCTCGCCCTCGTCGGGCTGGCCATCGTCGTCGCGCTCTTCGCGGTGGCGCTGCTGGCCGACGTGATCGCGCCCGGCGGGCCGACTGCCGGCGTGCTCGACCAGCGCCTGCAGTCGCCGTCGGCAGCGCACTGGTTCGGCACCGACGACCAGGGGCGCGACATCTTCGCGCGCATCGTCCACGGCACGCGCATCACGCTGATGGTGGTGGTGCTGGTGGCGGTGCTCGCGGCCCCGATCGGCCTGCTCGTGGGCACGGTCGCGGGCTACATCGGCGGCCGCACGGACGCGGTGCTGATGCGCATCACCGACATCTTCCTCGCCTTCCCGCGGCTGATCCTGGCCTTGGCCTTCGTGGCCGCGCTCGGCCCGGGCATCGAGAACGCGGTGATCGCGATCGCGATCACGTCCTGGCCGCCCTACGCCCGGATCGCGCGCGCCGAGACGCTGACGATCCGCCGGGCCGAATACATCGAGGCCGTGCGCCTGCTGGGTGCGGGCCCGTGGCGCATCGTGTGGCGCCACGTGATGCCCTTGTGCCTGTCCTCGGTGATCGTGCGCGTGACGCTCGACATGGCCGGCATCATCCTCACCGCCGCGGGTCTGGGCTTCCTGGGCCTGGGCGCGCAGCCGCCCACCCCCGAGTGGGGCGCGATGATCTCCACCGGGCGCCAGTACGTGCTCGACCAGTGGTGGGTCGCAGCCGCCCCCGGGGCTGCGATCTTCATCGTCAGCCTGGCCTTCAACCTGCTGGGCGACGGCCTGCGCGACGCGCTCGACCCGAAGGCCACGCGATGAGCGCCGCAACCGTTGCCGTGCCTGGCCCCGCGCTGCCCGCTGCCTCTGCAGCCGAGGCGCCGCTGCTGCAGGTCGAGGACCTGCGCGTGTCCTACCCCGCGCGTGAGGGCGGCTGGTCGGAGGTGGTGCGCGGTGTGTCGTTCACGCTCGGGCGCGAGCGCCTGGGCATCGTCGGCGAGTCGGGCTCGGGCAAGAGCCAGACCGGACGCGCCGTGCTCGGCCTCACCGCGCCCGGTGGGCGTGTGGCCGCACAGCGCCTGGCCTTCCGCGGCCAGGACCTGCTGACGCTGCCGCCGGCCGCGCGCCGGGCCTTGCGCGGCCGTCGCATCGCGATGGTGCTGCAGGACCCGAAGTACTCGCTGAACCCGGTGCTCACCATCGGCGCGCAGATCGTCGAGACGCTGCAGGCCCACCGCCCGGTGGAGGCGCGCGCCGCGCACGAGGCGGCGCTGCAGGCGCTGGCGGCGGTGCAGATCGACGACCCGCAGCGCGTCTTCGGCCTGTACCCGCACGAGGTCTCGGGCGGCATGGGCCAGCGCGCAATGATCGCGATGATGCTGATCGCCGGCCCCGAGCTGCTGATCGCCGACGAGCCGACCTCGGCACTGGACGTGACGGTGCAGCTCGAGGTGCTGGGCATCCTGGACCGGCTGGTGCGCGACCGCGGCATGGGGCTGATCTTCATCTCCCATGATCTTCGCCTGGTCTCCTCCTTCTGCGACCGCGTGCTCGTGATGTACGGCGGCCGGGTGATGGAAGAACTCGCCGCAGCCGACCTGCCGCGCGCGAGCCACCCCTACACCCAGGGGCTGCTGAACTGCCTGCCGCGCCTGGGCGGTACGACGCGCCCGCTGCCGACGCTGGACCGGCAGGCGCAGTGGGCGCGATGAGCATGGATCCGGGCATGGAAGACGCCGCGCGCCGCCAGACCGCACCGGGCCTCGGTGCGGCCGCCGCCCAGGCCGCACGGCCGCTGGGCCTGCGCGTGGAGGGCCTGCAGGTGCGCTTTGGCGACTTCGTCGCCGTCGAGGGCCTGGACCTGGACATCGCCCCGGGCGAGAGCTTCGGCATCGTCGGCGAATCCGGCTCGGGCAAGAGCACGGTGCTGCGCGCGGTCTGCGGCCTGGCGCCCGCGAGCCGCGGCCGCGTCGCCCTGCAGGCTGAACCCGGCGACCGCAGCCCTGCGCCCGCCCCGGGCACGATGGCCTTCAGGCGCCAGGTGCAGATGGTGTTCCAGGACCCCTACGGCTCGCTGCATCCGCGCCAGACGGTGGACCGCATCCTGGCCGAGCCGCTGGCCATCCACGGCATCGGCGCGGCCGAGCAGCGCATCCGCGGCGTGCTCGACGCCGTGGGCCTGGGCACGGGCTTCCGCTTCCGCTACCCGCACCAACTCTCGGGCGGGCAGCGTCAGCGCGTGGCGATCGCGCGCGCGCTCATCCTGCAGCCGCAGGTGCTGTTGCTGGACGAGCCGACCTCGGCGCTGGACGCCTCCGTTCAGGCCGAGGTGCTGAACCTGCTGGAGCAGTTGCGCCGCGAGCGCGGCCTGACCTTCGTCATGGTCAGCCACGACCTGGCCGTCGTGACCCACCTCTGCCAGCGCCTGGTGGTGATGCACCAAGGCCGCGCCGTCGAATTCGTCGACGCCGCCGACCTCGCCGCCGCGCGCGTGCAAGCCGACTACACGCGCCGCCTGATGCGCGCGGCCGAGGGCTTCAGGCGCGACGAGCAGCCCGCGCACCCGCCTCCGCCCGCCCCCTGAGCACACCCGCATGAACATCACCTGGGAAGCCCACGCCTGCCTGCCGCTGCACCCCGAGGCCGACTTCGCGCCGCTGGAGGACTACCGCGCCTGCGGCGTGCACTACGTGTCGATCAACATCGGCATGGACATGAACCCGCTGGAGCAGATGCTGCCCGTGATCGCGGCCTTCCGCGCCCGCCTGGCGGCACAGCCTGCGCGCTACGTGCTGCCGCGCACCGTGGCCGACATCGAGGCCGCGGCGGCGCAGGGACGGCTGGCGGTGGGCTTCGACCTCGAGGGCGCGGTGCCGCTGCTGGGCCGGCCCGAGATGGTGGCGCTGTACCGCGACCTGGGCGTGCGCCAGGTGCACTTCGCCTACAACCGCAACAACGCCGTGGCCGGCGGCTGCCATGACGACGACACCGGGCTCACACCGCTGGGCCGGCGCATGGTCGAGGCGGTCAACCGCGCCGGCGTTCTGATGGACTGCTCGCACACCGGGCGGCGCTCCTCGCTCGACATCATGGAGGTTTCGGACGCGCCCGTGATCTTCAGCCACGCCAACCCGCAGGCCCTGATCGACCACGGGCGCAACATCACCGACGAGCAGATCCGCCGCTGCGCCGCCACCGGCGGCGTGGTCTGCGTCAACGGCGTCTCGCGCTTCCTCGGCACGACGCGGCCCACCGCGGCCGACGTCGCGCGCCATGCCGCCTACGTGGCCGACCTCGTGGGCTTGGAGCACGTGGGCATCGGTCTGGATATCAGCTTCCCACAGCCCGGCATCGACGAGACCCCGCCCGGCGACCACGACCCGCGCTGGTGGTGGCCTCCCGAGGCCGGCTACGACCGCCAGGGCGCGCCGTCCACCTACCCGCCCGTGGCCGCCTGGCGCGAGCTCGGCCCGGCGCTGCAGGCGCTGGGCATGGGCGCGGACGAGGCCGGGCTGGTGCTGGGCGGGAACATGCAGCGCGTGGCGCGCGGGGTGTGGGGCGGGTGAGCCTGTTGCCCTAGGGTGATGGCGCCGTCGGTCAGAGCCTTCCGCAGCCCGCGACAGACGCCTGGTCTGCGCGGGAACCCGCCCAGGTCCTGCGGTGCGACGGGCTGTCGACGACGCTGGAGTCGTCACGATGTCCCTTCCCAGCCGCCGTCTGACGCTGCGGCGCGGCCTGACCTTACTGCTGGCGGGCCGGCTCCCCGCAGCCGGCTTCAGCACAAACGCCCAGGGTCGCTGGTCCACGCGGCCGGGGCGCTGACGGTCAGCCCGCACCTGAGACCGGCCTGCCCTACGACCCGATGCAAGATGTGGCCCCAGCGTCGTCGGCCGCGCCGACGGCAACCGCTTGAAGCCCATCGCGCGGCTCGGCAAGGACCGCTCGACGCTCGCGCCATCGGTGGGGAGTACCCCAAGGCGGCGATGCCGGTATTCGTGCGCCCGACGGGCCCGCAGGGCGCCGAGGCCATGGGGATCGCCCCGCACAACCTGCTCCGGTCGGTGGGCTTCTCCCAAGACACCACGCTGGCGGTAGCGAAGCTGATCTTCAGCGGCTTCTTCGACCGCCACCCGAACTTGAAGCTGATCGCCTTGCACGGCGGCGGCGTACTGCCCTACCTGGTGGGCCGCTTCGAGGTGGGCGACCGGGTCGAGTTCGACCACCTGCGCGAGATGAAGAGCAAGCACGCCAACGACCTGTGCCAGGTCTGCTACGACAGCATCACCCACGAACTCGCGCCGCTGCACCGCCTGATCGAAGTCGCGGGCGCCAGCCAGGTGATGCTGGGCACCGACTGGCTGCACCACGTGCACGAGGCTGACGTGGCGGTGTCCCGACTGGACGCGCTGCCTGCGGCGCAGCCTGAGGCCGTCCGCTGCGGCAACGCGGCGCGCGCGTTCGGTCCATAGCAGGCAGGGACATCGCGTTTCGCTAGAGTACGTCCACAACCGCAACCACTGCCGGACGCACCGGCTTGCCAGGAGACGATCGATGAAACAGCACCGCATCACCACCAGCGACGGCGTCGGCCTGAACGTGCTCGAGGCCGGCAGCGGCCGGCCCTTGGTCCTCATCCCCGGCTGGTCTCAGGCGGCCGAGCAGTTCAAGTTCCAGATCGAGGGGCTGTCCGACCGCTACCGCGTGATCGCCATCGACATGCGCGGCCACGGCGACTCGGACAAGCCGACGCACGGCTACCGCATCCAGCGCCTGGCCAAGGACGTGTGGGACGCGCTGCGCGCGCTGGACCTGCAGGACGTGACCATCCTCGGCCACAGCATGGGCTGCTCGGTGCTGTGGTGCTACTTCGACCTCTTCGGGGCCGAGCGCATCGGCCGGTTCGTGTTCTGCGACGAGCCGCCCTTCCTGACCTCCAACCCGGCATGGAGCGAGGAGGAACTCGCCAACGCCGGCGCCATCTTCTCGCCCGAGGCCGTGACCGGTACCGCCAACGCGCTGGCCGGCCCCGACGGCGTGGCCACCTCCAAGGGTTTCGTCGGCGGCATGGTCACCTCGGCCATGCCCAAGGAGCAGCTCGAGTGGATGATCGACTGCAACCTGAAGTTCCCGCGCGCGCACTCGGCCGCGCTGATCTACAACCACTGCCACCAGGACTGGCGCGACGTGATGCCGCGCATCCATGTGCCCACGCTCTACATCGGCGGCCGTGTCAGTCTGGTCCCCTGGAAGGGCGTGGCCTGGTCGGCCTCGGTGACGCCGGGCGCGCGCCTGGAGATCTTCGAGGAGGCCGAGGGCGGCCAGCACTTCATGTTCGTCGAGAACCCGGCCAAGTTCAACCGCATCCTCGCGGAGTTCATCGGCTGAGGCGCCCCGGCCGCGGCAGCAGCGGGCGCGCTAGCGGCCGCTGCAGGCTCAGATCACGTTGGGCTGGCGCAGCGGCTCGCCGCGAGCAACGGCGCATCCAGCTCGACGGCCGCCCGCACCACGCCCGGCGGCATCCCGCAGCGGTTGCTGGGGCACCCGTTCCTGCTGAACTGAGCGGCCCGCGGGATCGGCTACGCTGCGGGCGATGCAAGCCGCGCCCATTTCATCGATCACTCGCGCCGCGGCCTGGATGGCCGGCTGGCAGATGCTGATGCTCGTGATCGCCGTGGCCGGGCGCGAGGCCGCGCGCGAGGTGTCGGTGTTCCAGATCATGCTGGTGCGCTCCGTCCTGGGCGTGGCGATGCTGTGGCCGCTGGTGCGCGCGGCGGGCGGCCTGGCCGCGGTGCGTACCGAACGGTTGCCCGTGCATGCGCTTCGCAACGCGGTCCATTACGCCGCGCAGTACGGCTGGTTCGCGGCTCTCACGCTGATCCCGCTGGCGCAGCTGGTGGCCATCGAGTTCACGATGCCCATCTGGGCGGCGGTCCTGGCGGTGGCCTTTCTCGGCGAACGCATGAGCAGCCTGAAGTGGTTCGCGGTGCTGCTGGGACTGGTGGGCGTGACGGTGATCGTGCGGCCCGGCGCGGGCGCGTTCGAGGCCGGGCAGCTGATCGCGCTGGCCTCCGCGGTGGGGTTCGCGATCTCGATCGTGCTGGTGAAGTCGCTCACCCGCACCGACGCGGCGGTGGCCATCAGCTTCTGGATGCTCGTGATGCAGAGCGTGATCGGGATCGTACCGGCACTGCTGGTGTGGCAATGGCCGTCGGCCCAGACCTGGGGCTGGTTGGTGGTGGTGGCCTTCTGCGGCGCCTACTCGCACTATTGCTTCGCACGCGCGATGCAGCACGCCGACGCCACGGTGGTGGTGCCGATGGACTTCCTGCGCGTGCCGCTGACCGCGCTCGTGGGCTGGCTGGCCTACTCCGAGCGGCTGGATCTGTTCACGGCCCTGGGCGTGGGCCTGATCCTGGCTGGCAATGCGCTGAACCTCGTCCGCTGGCCAGGCGGCGCGCTGCGCGTTCGGCGATCACCCTGAGACGCCGAAGCCCGCACGGCCGTGTCGCCCGCCTGCGGCCCGATACCGAACCGGTCGACCTCGCGGGGCCCGAAAGCGCGGCGCGCGCAGGGACGCTCAGGCGGTGCTCTCCAGCGCCGCGGCCGCCCCCTGCAGCGCCACCAGCGTGTCGGTGATCACCGCGGTCGGCACCGCGGCGAGGTAGGCGCTGAAGCGGCCCTTGGCCTCGAAGCGGGCGCGGAAGGCCGAGTCGAAGAAGAAATCGCCCAGGCGCGGCACGATGCCGCCGCCGATGTAGAGCCCGCCGCGCGCGCCCAAGGTGAGTGCGACACTGCCGCAGAAGCTGCCCAGCAAGGCGCAGAAATGCTCGAGCGTGCGCCGCGCCAACACGTCGCCGCCCTGCAGACCGCGCTCGACGATCTGCGGTGTCGCCAGCCCGGGGTCGGGCGCGCCAGCGAGCGCGCACACCGCGCGGTGCAGCACGGGCAGCCCGATGCCCGAGAGCAGCCGCTCGGCCGATACGTGCGCGTGCCACTGCCGCACCTGCGCAAGCAGGCGTGACTCCTCGTCGTCGGTGGGCGCGAGCGTGGCGTGCCCGCCCTCGCCCGGCATCGCCATCCAGCCACCGGCCGTCTGCACCGCGGCGCCCACGCCCAGGCCGGTCCCAGGGCCGACAACTGCCAGCACGCCCTGCGGCCGCGGCGGCTGCGCGTGGGCGCGGAACTGCGCCGGCTGCAGCGACGGCAGTGCTAGCGCCAGGGCCTCGAAATCGTTCAGCACCCGCACCGTGGCCACGCCCATCGCCGCCGGCAGCGCCGAGCAGGCGAAGCGCCACGGGCCATTCGTATAGCTGACGACGTCACCGGTCACGGCCGTGGCCACCGCCAGAGCCGCCGCGCGCGGGGCAGGCAGCGCCGCGCCCAGTTCGGCACGAAGAGCCTGCAGGTAGGCCGCCGCGGCTTCTGCCGGGCCGGCATGGCCGGTGGTGGGGAGCGTGCGCACGTGCTGCACCGCAGCGCCCGGCGCGTCGATCCAACCGAAGCGCGCGTTCGTGCCGCCGATATCGGCAACCAGACAGGGGTGGGACGGGCTCATGTCAAGACTCGATGGGGCGGGACACGGCCGGACCGGACGGCGCGTGCAGGACCGGTGCGCCTCTGGACCGCCTGAGGGTGCGCGCTGCCGCCGACGCGGCGCAGTATAGGCAAGCGGGCCCGTCTGTCCCCACGCAAGTCCGTGCCCGACGCGGCTCCGTAAAATGTCCCCCGGTTCCGAGGAGCGCTGCGATGGCGCGCCGCAAGGCGCGCCGCCAGGCTCGGAATCCCGCGCGTGCCGGGGGTTTGTCCTTTGCCCGGTCCAGCGCGGCAGGCAACGGCGCTCGTCCACCCCGTCCGGAGTGCATGAGCATGAACGCCACCGCTGCAGCCAGCCCCGTCGTCCCGATGCGCCTGTCCGGCCTCGAGCCGGTGTCCATCGGCGCGGGCTCGCTGTTCGTCAATATCGGCGAGCGCACCAACGTCACGGGCTCGAAGGCCTTCGCGCGGATGATCCTGAACGGCGACTTCGAGCAGGCGCTCGCCGTCGCGCGCCAGCAGGTAGAGAACGGCGCGCAGATCATCGACATCAACATGGACGAGGCCATGCTCGACAGCAAGGCCGCGATGGTGCGCTTCCTGAACCTGATCGCCGGCGAGCCCGAGATCGCACGCGTGCCCATCATGATCGACTCCTCGAAATGGGAGGTGATCGAGGCCGGGCTGAAGTGCATCCAGGGCAAGGGCATCGTGAACTCGATCTCGCTGAAGGAAGGCGAGGCCGAGTTCCGGCGCCAGGCCACGCTGGTGCGGCGCTACGGCGCGGCAACGGTGGTGATGGCCTTCGACGAGCGCGGCCAGGCAGACACCTACGCGCGCAAGACCGAGATCTGCGCCAGGGCGTACCGCATCCTCGTCGACGAGGTCGGCCTCCCGCCCGAGGACGTCATCTTCGACCCCAACATCTTCGCGATTGCCACCGGCGTCGAGGAGCACGACAACTACGCCGTCGACTTCATCGAGGCCACGCGCTGGATCAAGGCCAACCTGCCCGGGGCCAAGGTTTCGGGCGGGGTCAGCAACGTGAGCTTCAGCTTCCGCGGCAACGAGCCCGTGCGCGAGGCCATCCACACCGTCTTCCTCTACCACGCCATCCGCGCCGGCATGGACATGGGCATCGTCAACGCCGGCATGGTCGGCGTCTACGACGACCTGGACGCCGAGTTGCGCGAACGCGTCGAGGACGTGGTGCTGAACCGCCGGCGCGACGCCGGCGAACGCCTGATCGAGATCGCCGAGCGCGCCAAGGGCGCAGCGCGCGACGACTCCGCGCGTCTGGCCTGGCGTGTGGGCAGCGTCGAGCAACGGCTGTCGCACGCGCTCGTGCACGGCATCAACGAGTTCATCGACTTCGACACCGACGAGTGCTGGCTGCAGGTGCAGGCCGCCGGCGGGCGGCCGCTGCAGGTGATCGAGGGCCCGTTGATGGACGGCATGAACATCGTGGGCGACCTCTTCGCCGCGGGCAAGATGTTCCTGCCCCAGGTGGTCAAGAGCGCGCGCGTGATGAAGCAGGCGGTGGCGCGCCTGCTGCCGCACATCGAGGCCGAGAAGAACGCGCAGGCGGGCGCCGGCCTCGCCACGCGCGCCAAAGGCCGCATCGTCATCGCCACCGTCAAGGGCGACGTGCACGACATCGGCAAGAACATCGTCGCCGTCGTCCTGCAGTGCAACAACTTCGAGGTCGTCAACATGGGGGTCATGGTCCCGTGCCAGGACATCCTGGAGAAGGCCAAGGTCGAGGGCGCGGACATCATCGGCCTGTCCGGCCTGATCACGCCCAGCCTCGAGGAGATGCAGCACGTGGCCGCCGAGATGCAGCGCGACGAGCACTTCCGGCTGAAGAAGATCCCGCTGCTGATCGGTGGCGCCACCACCAGCCGCGTGCACACGGCGGTGAAGATCGCGCCGCACTACGAAGGGCCCGTGGTCTACGTGCCCGACGCCTCGCGCAGCGTGGGCGTGTGCTCGGATCTGCTCTCCGACGAGCGCGCCAAGGCCTACATCGCCGAGCTCAACGCCGAGTACGAGCGCGTGCGCCAGCAGCACGCCAACAAGAAGGTCACGCCCCTGGTCAGCCTGGCCGCCGCGCGCGCCAACAAGACGCCCATCGATTGGGCCGCCTACACGCCGCCCAAGCCGCGCTTCATCGGCCGCCGTGTGCTGAAGAACGTGGACCTGGCCGAGATCGCGGCCTGCATCGACTGGGGCCCGTTCTTCCAGACCTGGGACTTGGCCGGCCCCTTCCCGCAGATCCTGCGCGACGAGGTCGTGGGCGCGGAGGCGCAGCGCGTCTTCAGCGACGGCAAGCGCATGCTGCAGCGCCTGATCGAAGGCCGCTGGCTGCAGGCCAACGGCGTCTTTGCGCTGCTGCCGGCCAACACGGTGGACGACGACACCATCGAGGTCTACGCCGACGAGTCGCGCGAGCAGGTGCTTCTGCGCTGGTCACCCCTGCGCATGCAGACCGAGCGGCCGGTGGTGGATGGGGTGAAGCGCCCCAACCGGTGTCTCGCGGACTTCATCGCGCCCAAGACAGGTCCTGGTGCCCAGCCTGACTACCTCGGCCTGTTCGCCGTCACTGCGGGCCTGGGCGTGGAGAAGAAGGAGCGCCAGTTCATCGCCGACCATGACGACTACTCGGCCATCCTGCTCAAGGCCCTGGCCGACCGCCTGGCCGAAGCCTTCGCTGAGCGTCTGCACCAGCGCGTGCGCACGGAGTTCTGGGGCTACGCGGCTGACGAGGCCTTGTCAAACGAGGATCTCATCGCCGAGCAGTACCGCGGTATTCGCCCCGCCCCCGGCTACCCCGCCTGCCCGGACCACCGCGTCAAGGCGCCGATGTTCGAGGTGCTCAAGGCCGAGGAGATCGGCATGGGCCTGACCGAGAGCCTGGCCATGACCCCGGCGGCCAGTGTCAGCGGCTTCTATTTGGCGCACCCGGAAGCGGCTTACTTCAACGTCGGCCGGATCGGCGGCGACCAGATCGCGGACTGGGCGCGGCGGATGGCGATGGAGGAGGGCGAGGCCAGGAGGGGGCTGGCGGGGGTGTTGTGAGGTGACCCTCGACCCGCTCGGGTGCGCAGACACCGTTCAAATGCATGGTGGCTACCGCTATG
>CAIRBF010000051.1 GCA_903876715.1 uncultured beta proteobacterium | reverse complement strand
GGATGACCTCCTCGATCAGGTCCTCCTCGATCGCGAGGTCGAAGCGCCAGCTCGGCGGCGTGACCACGATGCGTCCGTCAGCAGCGCTGTGCTGCAGCCCGAGGCGGGCAAAGACATCAGCGCACTGCGCCTGCGTCATCGGCATGCCCAGCACCTTGGCGGCGCGCTCGACGCGCAGCGTCACGGGTGGCCGCTCGGGCAGGGCCAGCACCTGGTCGTCGATGGGGCCGGGCTGTCCACCGCAGACCTGCAGGATGAGTTGCGTGATGCGCTCGATATGCTCGACAGTGAGTGCCGGATCGACGCCGCGCTCGAAACGGTGCCCCGCATCGGTGGCGAAGTTGTAGCGGCGAGAACGCCCCGACACGGCCTCGGGCCACCAGAAGGCCGCCTCCACGTAGACGTTGCGGGTGTCGTCGCTGACCGCGGTGGCGTCGCCCCCCATGATGCCGGCCAGCGACTCCACTGCCTGCGCGTCGGCGATGACGCCGACCTGGTCGTCGACCTCGATCGTGGACCCATTGAGGAGCGTCAGCGTCTCACCCGCGCGGCCCCAGCGCACGACCAGACCGTCATGGATCTTGTCGAGATCGAAGATGTGCGACGGGCGGCCGTACTCGAACATCACGTAGTTCGAGATATCCACGAGCGCACTGACCGACCGCTGGCCGCAGCGCGCCAGCCGATCGACCATCCATGCGGGAGTCTTCGCGGTCGTGTCGACGCCGCGCACGACGCGGCCGGAGAAGCGGCCGCACAGGTCGCTCGCCAGCACCTGCACCGGCAGGCGATCGGGCAGGCTCGGCGGCACCGGCGCGATGGCTGGGGTCTTCAGTGGCGCGCCGGTGAGCGCGGCCACCTCACGCGCGATGCCGGACAAGCTGAGCGCGTGGCCCAGGTTGGGCGTGAGCTTGAGCGTGAAGACTGTGTCGTCCAGCGCGAGCACATGCCGCACGTCCTCACCCAGCGGCGCGTCGCCGGCCAGCTCCAGCAAGCCGGCGTGGTCTTCCGAGAGCTTGAGCTCGCGGGCCGAGCACAGCATGCCCTGGCTCTCGACACCCCGCAGCTTGCCCAGGCCGATGCGAAACGGCTTGCCATCGGCGCCGGGCGGCAGCTCGGCACCCACCAGGGCCAGCGGAACACGGATGCCCGCACGCGCATTGGGTGCGCCGCAGACGATCTGCAGCGGGCCCGCAGCCGAGTGCACGCCCGCGCTGACCGTGCACACACGCAGCTTGTCGGCGTTGGGGTGCTGCACAGCGTCGACGATCTCGGCCACGACGACGCGACTGAAGGGCGGCGCCACAGGGCGCAGCTCCTCGACTTCCATGCCCGACATGGTCAACAGGTCGGCAAGCGCCTGCGTGGACAGCGCAGGATCGCAGAATTCACGCAGCCAGGATTCAGGGAATTGCATCTGCGGTCCCTCCTCAACGGAACTGCGACAGGAAGCGCAGGTCGTTCTCGAAGAACAGGCGCAAGTCGTTGACGCCGTAGCGCAACATGGTCAGCCGGTCCGGGCCCATGCCGAAGGCGAAGCCGATGTGGCGCTCAGGATCGAGTCCGTAGTTGCGCACGACGTTGGGGTGCACCTGGCCCGAGCCCGCAAGCTCGAGCCAGCGTCCCTTCAGCGGCCCGGCGGCGAACATCATGTCGATCTCGGCGCTGGGTTCGGTGAAAGGGAAGTAGCTCGGCCTGAAGCGCGTCTGGATGCCGTCGTCTTCGAAGAAACGGCGCAGGAAATCGGTGAAGACGACCTTCAGGTCCTTGAAGCTGATGTGCTCGCCGATCCAAAGCCCCTCGCACTGGTGGAACATCGGCGAGTGCGTGGCGTCGCTGTCGACGCGGTAGGTGCGGCCCGGGGCGATGACGCGGATCTCGGGCATGGGCTCGGTGCCGGCATGGGATGCGGCGTGGGCGCGCGCATAGCGCACCTGCATCGGACTCGTGTGCGGGCGCAGGTTGAGCCAGCGACCTTCGGCGTCCTTGACGTCGACGTAGAAGGTGTCCTGCATCGAACGCGCCGGGTGGTTCTCCGGGTTGTTCAACGCCGTGAAGCTCATCCAGTCGGTCTCGATCTCGGGGCCCTCGGCGACGTCGAACCCCATCGAGCCGAAGATGGCCTCGATGCGCTCGATCGTGCGGCTGACCGGATGGAGGCCACCGTCACCGCGCTGCCGGCCAGGCAGCGTGACGTCCAGTGCCTGCGCCTTCAACTGCGCCTCGAGCTCGGCCTGCGCGAGTGCCTCACGCCGCGCCTGCAACGCAGCCTCGATACCGCCCTTCAGGCGGTTGATCTCGGCACCGCGGGTCTTCTTTTCGTCGCCCGACAGCGTGGCCAATCCTTTGAGCAATTCGGTCACGCGACCGGCCTTGCCAAGGTAGCGCGCCTTGGCGTTCTCCAATTCGGCGGCCGTGGGGGCGGCGGCGAAATCAGCCGCCGCCTGGGCCTGCATCGCGTCGAGATCGTTCATGGACAGCGTGTCGGACAAGCCGTGTTCGAGACAAGGGTCGAGCCCCAACGAAAAGAGGCCGCCACACCGGTGGCGGCCTCCGCGGACATCGGCACCGCCGGCAATGCCGGCGCACCATGTCAAGCCAGCTGAGCCTTCACCTTGGCGACGATCGTGCCAAAGGCCGCCGGGTCCTTCACGGCCAGATCGGCAAGGACCTTGCGGTCGATGTCGATCTGCGCCTTCTTCAGGCCGGCCATGAACTTGCTGTAGCTGACGCCGAGCTCGCGCGAGGCGGCGTTGATACGGGCGATCCACAGCGCGCGGAAAACGCGCTTGCGGGTACGGCGGTCACGGTAGGCGTACTGCCCAGCCTTCATCACCGCCTGTTTGGCGATGCGGAAGACGTTCTTGCGGCGACCGCGGAAGCCCTTGGCCAGGGCGAGGATCTTCTTGTGGCGGGCGTGTGCGGTGACACCACGTTTGACGCGAGGCATGTCTGTGCTCCTTCTTCAGCGTAGCGTGGGGGTCACAGACCGGCGAAGGGCATCATCGCAGCGATGTGGCCCATGTTGGTCTCGTGCACGTTGGCCGGCCCGCGCAGGTGACGCTTGCGCGTCGTGCTCTTCTTGGTGAGGATGTGGCGCTTGTAGGCTTGGCCGCGCTTGACCGTGCCGCCGGGACGAACGCGGAACCGCTTGGCCGCGCTCTTCTTGGTCTTCATCTTGGGCATGACTGCTCCTGTTGTTGGACACCTGCGCAGGCGACCGGCCGGCTGGCGCGGTACTTCGGAGCCTGCTTAGGCTTCTGGGAACACGGCGAAGCCCGTCGACCGGGCAACACCGCAAAGCCCTCTATTGTGCGTCAAAAATCTGACGCCCAGGGCACTGGGGAGGAAACCGCAAGGGGGGTCTAGCGCCGCTTCGGCGCGAGGACCATGATCATCTGCCGCCCTTCGAGCTTGGGCATGTTCTCGACCACGGAGACGTCGGCGAGTTCGTCGCGGATGCGCTCGAGCAAGCGCATGCCGATCTCCTGGTGCGTGATCTCACGCCCACGAAAGCGCAGCGTCACCTTGCCCTTGTCGCCATCCTCGGCGATGAACCGCCGCAGGTTGCGCATCTTGATCTGGTAGTCTGCCTCGTCGGTACCGGGGCGGAACTTGACTTCCTTGATCTCGATGACCTTCTGCTTGGCCTTGGCCTCGGAAGCCTTCTTCTGCTCCTGGTACTTGAACTTGCCGTAGTCCATGAGCCGGCAGACGGGTGGGTCCGCCACCGCAGCGATCTCGACGAGATCCACGTCGAGTTCCCCGGCCATACGCAGCGCATCCAGCAGGCTGACGATGCCCAGCGGTTCGTTCTCGACCCCGTTGAGCCGCACCTGCGGCGCCATGATCTCTCGATTGAGCCTGTGCTTGCGCTCCGCATTCGGGACGCGGCGATCCATGAAGGTAGCGATGGTGTCAACCCCTCGGCGCAGCTCCCAGGCAATAGGAGCCGCATGTCATCTGGACAGCGGCCCGCGCCATGGAGTTCAGACTTTCCGGGCGATGTCCTCGGAGATCTTCACGATGAAGTCTGCCAGGGGCATCACGCCGAGGTCGACCGGCCCCCGCGCGCGCACCGCCACAGCCCCGCTTGCCTTCTCCTTGTCGCCCACGACCAGGATATACGGGACTTTTTGCAACGAATGCTCCCGGATTTTATAGGTGATTTTCTCGTTGCGCCCGTCTACCGAGGCCCTAACTCCTTGTTTCTGCATCATTTTCGCCACTTCTTCGGCGTAGCCGCGCTGCGCGTCGGTGATCGGGCACACCACAACCTGCTGCGGGGCCAGCCACACGGGCAGTGCGCCGGCGTGCTGCTCGATCAGGATGCCGATGAAACGCTCCAGGCTGCCGACGATGGCGCGGTGCAACATCACGGGGTGGCGGCGGGAGCCGTCGTCGGCCACGTACTCGGCATCCAGGCGCTGCGCCATCGAGAAATCGACCTGGATCGTGCCGCACTGCCAGGGCCGGCCGATGGCGTCCTTGAGCGTGTACTCGATCTTCGGGCCGTAGAAGGCGCCGTCGCCCGGCGCGATGACAAATTCGACGCCCGAGCGGCGCAGGCTCTCCATCAGCGCGTGTTCGGCCTTGTCCCAGATCTCGTCGGAGCCGATGCGCGCGGCCGGGCGCGTGGCCACCTTGTAGAGGATGTCGCTGAAGCCGAAGTCGGCGTAGACCTTCTGCAGCAGCTCGGTATAGGCCACGCACTCGTCGAGGATCATGTCCTCGGTGCAGAAGATGTGGCCGTCGTCCTGGGTGAAGCCGCGCACGCGCATGATGCCGTGCAGGCCGCCGGTGGGCTCGTTGCGGTGGCACTGCCCGAACTCGCCGTAGCGCAGCGGCAGGTCGCGGTAGCTCTTGATGCCCTGCTTGAAGATCAGGATGTGGCCCGGGCAGTTCATCGGCTTGAGGGCGTAGTCGCGCTTCTC
>CAIRBF010000050.1 GCA_903876715.1 uncultured beta proteobacterium | reverse complement strand
CCGACAGCGGCGGCGTGACCGAAGAGACCACGGTGCTGGGCATCCCCTGCGTGACCCTGCGCAACACCACCGAACGCCCCGAAACCGTGACTCTGGGCACCAACGAACTCATCGGCACCGACCCCGCCGCCCTGAAGCCTGCGCTGGACCGACTGTTCGCCGGCCAGTGGAAGAAGGGCGAAGTGCCGCCTCTGTGGGACGGCCACGCGGGGCAGAGGATCGTGGCGGGGTTGGAGAAGGTGCTGGGGGTGGCGTGATGGCGGGATTGCCCGAAGCAATCACGTTGTTGAGGGGGTGACCAAGACCGTGACAGCGGCAGCTTGCCGCCCGGGAGGTCTTCCACTATGATCCAGCGCTCATCTGCCCCCGGCATTAAGCCTTCCCTCACTGATTCAGGGATTGCCGAACCCGGGGGCAATTCTTTTTCTCAACGACGCGAAAGCGACCTTCTACGGCACGTCTCACCGATCGTCACGGCGGTGATGGTGGATGCCGAGTTCTTCTTGAAACGCGGGCGGCGCATCTTCGGGCAGCAAGACCCGGACTTCATGGCCGACAAGCTGCACAAGATTGCGCTCGATCATCTGAACGACAGCCACGGCCAGCGCACCGCCCGCCTATATCGGGTGTTCGTCTACGACGCACCGCCGGCGAACTGGAAGGGGCACACCCCACTGGGGAAGAAGTCCATCGAGTTGGGGAAGTCATCGACCGCGCAGTGGCGGCACGGATTCCATGAGCGATTACGCGGGATGCGCAAGGTGGCGTTGCGCATGGGCGAGGTACCGACGAGTCAGGTCCACTGGCAACTGAAGGCCGAGTCTATGCGCAGCCTTCTGAACGCAAAACGCACCTGGGATGACCTGACCGACGACGATTTCCAGCTGACTCTGCGTCAGAAAGGCGTTGACATGAGGCTGGGACTGGACATCGCGGCCCTGGCGTTCAAGCAACAGGTCACCCAAATCGTACTGGTCTCGGGCGATGCGGACTTCGTGCCGGCTGCAAAGCTCGCGCGGCGAGAAGGCATCGATTTCGTGCTGGACCCGATGTGGGCAACGATCCGGCCTGATCTCTTCGAGCACATCGACGGCCTGCGCAGCGTCTGCCCTCGGCCGATGCAGACGACACATGGTCAAGGGCAAGTACAGACGCCGTTGAACGCTCTGGGCGACGGTCAGAGGGAGTCATCCTGAACCTCGCTCAGGCCCATCAGGATGAACTGCCGATCACACAGTGCCGGACGCCCTTGACAGCAGCGCACCAAGATTCAGCTGCTTTGGCCTACCGCCTGGGTCGTCTTTGGCGCACGGTGCGCTACCTGCGATGGGTGCAGTTCACCGAGCGCCTGCGGTTCAAGTCGCAGCGGCCGCGCCCAGATCTGCGGCCTGCGACGGCGGCCAGGTCGGGAGCGGGTGGCTGGGTGCCCCCGGCTCGGCGGGCGCCGAGCTTGCTCGGGCCCGCGACGATGCATTTTTTGGGGGAGCAGCGCAACCTGGACGACGTCGGCTGGGACGCGCCCTCGGTGCCGCTGCTGTGGCGCTACAACCAGCACTACTTCGACGACCTGTGCGCCCAAGGCGCCGCAGAGCGCGCCGCCTGGCACCGCGCGCTGCTGACGCGCTGGATCGCCGAGAACCCGCCCGGCCGCGGCACCGCGTGGGCGCCCTACCCCACCAGCCTGCGCATCGTCAACTGGGTGAAGTGGTGGGGCACGGCCGCAGGCGCACTGCCGCCCGAGCCGGCCTGGGTGCACAGCCTGGCGGTGCAGGCCCGCTGGCTGACGCAGCGGCTGGAGTGGCACCTGCTGGGCAACCACCTGTTCGCCAACGCGAAGGCGCTGGTGTTCGCAGGCCTGTACTTCCAGGGGCCCGAGGCCGAGGGCTGGTTGGCGCTGGGTCAACGCATCCTGCAGCGCGAGCTGCCCGAGCAGGTGCTGCCCGACGGCGGGCAGTTCGAGCGCTCACCGATGTACCACGCGCTCGCGCTGGAAGACGCGCTGGACCTGCTGAACGCACTGCGAGCTCATGCGTTGCCACAGACCGCAGCGCTGGAGCGGCAACTCGCCGACGTGGTGCCGAAGATGCTGGCTTGGCTGCGCTGCATGGCGCGGCCGGACGGTAGTTTGGCGCGCTTCAACGATTGCGCGGACGGCATCGCGCCGCCGGTGGAAGAGTTGGAGCGCTACGCGCGGGCGCTGGGCTTTGCGACCGCTCCTCGGCTGTCGGCCGACGGCCTGAATCGGCTGGAGCCGTCTGGCTACGCGCGTCTTCAAGGGGCTGGCGCCGTGGCCTGGCTGGACTTGGCCCCGGTGGGGCCGGACTACCTGCCCGGACACGCCCATGCGGACACCTTGAGCTTCGAGCTCGTGCTGGGCGGCCGGCCGGTGGTGGTGAACCGCGGCACATCGGTCTACGGCGAAGGGCCGCGCCGTCAGTTGGAGCGCGGCACGGCGGCGCACAGCACGGTGGCGGTGGCGGGGCTGGACTCCTCGGAAGTCTGGGCGGGCTTTCGGGTCGGGCGGCGGGCGCGGGTGACAGCGGTGAATGTCGTCGCGGCGCCGGGCATTGTTGCCGCGGTGCCGGGCGGTGGCGCTGGCGGCGACACCGCCTTTGGCGCAGGCGGCGGCGCATCAGACGCCGGCGGGCGCACGGCAATGCGCATCAGCGCCTGCCACGACGGCTACGTCCATCTGCCCGGCCGGCCGCGGCACTGGCGCCACTGGGAATGGGCATCGGACGGCGGCTGCCTCGCGGTCAGCGACGAGTTGGCTGCCGGGCACGCCTTCGCCCGCTGGGCCGTGCAGCAGGCACCGAGCGTGGCCCGGTATCACCTGGCGCCGGGCCTGACGCTGGCGCAGCAGGATGCCTGCACCTGGCGGGTGCAGGCTGGCACTGAACTGCTGGCCACCGCGCATGTGGAAGAGGGCCGGGCCAGCGTAGAAGCGTGGCAGCACGCGGCGGCCTTTGGCGAGTTGCAGGACGCCTGCACGCTGG
>CAIRBF010000049.1 GCA_903876715.1 uncultured beta proteobacterium | reverse complement strand
CTGTGGCCGGGTAGATCAACAGTTGGAAGCCGGGCGATACAGAGCCGGCCTCGCGCAGCGCCAGGCAGGTCACCGCCGCCAGATTGCCACCGGCGCTGTCGCCGCCGACGGCCAGCCGTGCGGCGTCGAGACCGAGTTCCGCGGCCTGCTCACAAACCCAGCGTGTGGCCGTCATGCAGTCGTCCACGGCCGCGGGGAACCGGTGCTCGGGACCAAGCCGGTAGTCGACCGCCACGACCACGCCGCCCGATTCCAGCGCCAGTTGCCGGCATAGCACGTCGTGGGTGTCAAGGTCGCCGACGACCCAACCGCCCCCGTGGAAATAGACGAGCACCGGCGCGGCTTCGCCTGCGGCCTGCACCCGCGGCCGGTACAAGCGCAGCGGCACTGCGCCAGCCTGCAGCTCGCGCACCTCGGCCATCGGTGCCGGAGCCGGCTGGGTGAAGCTGCGACGCTGCAGCGCGAACAGGCGCGCCTGTCCTGGCTCCAGCGTGTGCGTGGGCGGCACACCGCGTTCGAGCATCAGGTCGATCAGGGCGCGCGCCTGGGGGTCGAGCATCACAATGTCCTTGGGGTCGAGACTGCGAAGAAGTGTAGCGACCAGCGACTGGCGTGACGTCCGCACGCCGCTACGATAGGGGCGCAACACGGGGCCGGTGCCGATGCGCGTACCGTTGTCCCTGGGCCCTGTTAGGCCAAGACCCGGAACCTGTCGCGCCATGCCAGCTCCCAACCCATCCCCTGCGGCCGCCTGCCCTTGCGGTCTGCCTGCCACCTACGGACAGTGTTGCGGTCGTTGGCACACCGGTGCCTTGTATCTGGCAGCACCCGACGCTGCCTCGCTGATGCGCTCGCGCTACAGCGCCTACGTGCATGGACTGCGCACCTATGTCCTCGACACCTGGCATCCGAGCACGCGCCCCACCGTGATCGAACCAGACCCCCCCGGCCTGCGCTGGCTGAGCCTGGAGGTGCGGCGGCACACACCCGGCGACGCCGACCACGCCGTCGTGGAGTTCGTGGCCCGCAGCAAGCTCGGCGGGCGGGCGCAGCGGCTGCACGAGACGAGCCGCTTCGAGCGCGTCGCGGGACGTTGGTACTACGTCGACGGCCTCATCGCCTGAGGCAGCGGCCTTCCCTGCCCAACCGGGCAGGAGGGCGGCAGGATCCAGAACCGCGCCCCGCACGCCACAGACACGCCGATCGACGCTGCGGGTCGCGCGGGCCGCGCCGACGCTACTCTGCAGCCGCCCGGCGCAAGGTCTCGATGACCGGGCGCTCGAGCACACCGCGCAAGCCCCACCAGCCCGCAGCCAACGCCAACAGCGCCCCCGCGGCGCTGCCTGCCAGCGGCACCCAGGGCGACGGGTTCCATGCAAATTCAAAGGCATAGCGAGCCAGTGCCCAACCGATGGCCACCGCAGCCAGGGTGGCCAGGAAGCCGGCCAAAGCCCCCACGCCCAGCAACTCGGCGCGCTGCACCTGGGCCAGCAGCGCGCGCCCGGCACCCATGGCGCGCATCAGCGCGTATTCGCGTTCGCGCGCCTCGCGCGTGGCCGTGACTGCGGCAAACAGCACCACGAGCCCGGCCGCGAGCGTGAAGCCGAAGAGGAACTCCACCGCTCGGATGACTTGATCGAGCACGCGCTGCACCTGCGCGATCGAGGCCGAGACATCGACATTGGTGACGTTCGGGAAGGTGCGGCTGAGCGCGTTGTCGAAGCCGCGTGTGGGCGGTGCGCGGAACGCGGTGATCCAGGTCACCGGCGCATCGGCCATCGTCGAGCGCGGGAAAAGGACGAAGAAATTGACCCGCATCGAGCCCCAGTCGACCTTGCGCAGGCTGGTGATGCGCCCCTCCTGCACCACACCGGCCATGTCGAAGGCCAGGCGGTCGCCCAACTTCAGGCCGAGTGTCTGCGCCAGGCCCTCCTCCACGCTCAGGCCGTCAGCCTCCTCGGCAGTCCACTGGCCGGCAACCACCGGGTTGCCTGGAGGCAAAGTCGCGGTGTGGCTCAGGTTGAACTCGCGCTCGACCAGGCGCTGTGCGCGCTCACCCTCGAAGCGCTCGGCCACGACCGGCTGGCCGTTGACCGCAACCAGCCGGCCGCGGATCATCGGGTACCAGTCGTAGCGCGTCACACCACCGTCAGCCAGGACCTTGCGGAAGGCCTCGGTCTGGTCAGGCTGGATGTTGATGACGAAGCGGTCGGGCGCATCGGGCGGCGTTGCGCGACGCCAGCTCGAGATCAGGTCGGTGCGCAGCAGCACCAACAGCACGAGCGCGAGCAGCCCCACAGCCAGCGCCGACACCTGCAAGACCGCATAGGCCGGACGCGCCGTGACCTGGCGCGTGGCGAGCAGCAACCAGCGCGGCGCTCCCACCTCCGGCACGAGGCGGCGCAGCGCCTGCACGCCCAACCACGCCAGTCCCGCGAACAGCGCCACCGCCAGCGCGAAACCACCCACCGCGATCGCGCCGAGCTTGATGTCCGCAGCCACCGCGAGCAACAGTCCGGTGAAGCCAGCCACACCCGCGCCCAGCACCGCCAGCGACGCCGCCTTGGGCGTGCCGACGTCGCGCCGGATCACGCGCAGCGGCGGCACCCGGGAAAGCTGCAACACCGGAGGCAGGCCAAAGCCCAGCAGCAAGGCCATGCCCACGCCCAAGCCGAACAGCGCCGGCCAGAGGCTCACCGCAGGCAAAGCCGACTGCACCAACCCGGCCAGCAGAAGCACAAACACATGGTGCACGGCCCAGCCCAGAAAAACGCCCGTCAGGCTGGCCACCAGGCCGAGGGCCAGGAACTCGATCGCGTAGGCGCCGGCGATGCGGCGCTGCGCCAGGCCCAGAACGCGCAGCATCGCGCAGTCGTCGAGATGGCGGTTGGCGAAATCATGCGCGCCGATGCCCACCGCCACGGCGGCGAGCAAGGCCGCGAGCAGTGCCACCAGGTTCAGGAACTTCTCCGCCCGGTCCAGCGTCTGCCGCATCTCGGGCCGGCCAGCCTGGAGCGACTCGACACGCACGCCGCGCAGCGGCGCGGCCACGATACGGCCCTCGATCTCGCGCACGAAGCGCGCCACGGTGGCGTCCGGCCCGGCCACCGCCAGGCGCCAGTTGATCCGGCTGGCCGGCTGCACCAGGCCGGTGGCGTCCAGATCGTCACGGTGCAGCATCACACGCGGCGCGAAACTCATGAAGCCGGCGCCGCGGTCGGGCTCGATCGCGATCAGGCGCGCGACCTGCATCGAACTGTCGCCGAGAAGCAAGCGGTCGCCCAGCGCGAGCCCGAGCGAATCGAGCAACTGTGGATCGACCCAGACCGTGCCACGGGCCGGCCCACCCGCGGCCGGCTGCGCGGGGCCCTCGGCCGCGTCGCGCACCTGCAGCGTGCCCCGCAGGGGGGTAGCCGTCGCTGACAGCCTTGACCGCGACCAGGCGCGCGGCGCCGCCCTTGTCCTCGGGCGCGCGACCCATGCTCGGGAAGCTCGCCGTCGTGGCCACCTGCAGCCCGAGCGCCTGAGCCCGCGCCTGCACCTCGGCCGGCGTGGGCTGGTCGCTGGAGACGATGGCGTCACCTCCGAGCAATTGACGCGCGTCGCGCGCGAGCCCGGTGTTGATTCGGTCGGCAAAGAAAGCCACGGCGCTGAGCGCGGCCACGGCCAGCATCACGGCGAGCGCCAGCAGCCGCAACTCGCCGGCGTGGAAATCCCGCCAGGTCTGGCGCAGGGCGAGTCGCCACAGCGAGGGCGGGCGGGCGGGCGGGCTCGAGGAGAAGTTCGGATTCACGGCGGTGGCATGGCGCAGGGAACACCGAAGGTACACGAGGGCGCGGCCAGCGCGCCGCGCAGGGTCATCGCACGGTGGCGTGAAACGCCCTGGACAGGCCCGACGCCCACGCAGTGGGGCGCCGGTATGGCAGGGCCCGCGCCAGCTTGGCGAAAGGATCGTCGTCACTCCGAACGGTGGCGTGGAAAGCACCGGATCGCTGCGCGCCCATGCGGACCTCGGCACGCGCGGTATGGCGCCGAAATCGATCGTGGGCGCGGGATCGTCCGCTGCGGCAGGCTGCGGGTACGCACTCCTGCCCAGCAGAACACTTCGCGCCGACCGACGCAACGCAGCTCAGCAAACCCCGTGCGTGATGCCGCAATGCTTCAGGTAGCGGCGGTAGGCGGCACTGAGACGGTCCGCCGCCCCCATGGCCTCGCCTCCCGACAGCGGCAGGCGCTTGGGCCGCTGGGACTCCAGCACCGGCTGGTCCTGCGAGAAGATCGTGACCTGGAAGTCGAGCAGTACCTGGTCGGGCGTCTGCTCGTCGGTGGTGTACTGCGCAAACCACAGGCGACAGCTCTCAGCAGTTGTCGGGCAGGCCCAGATCGTGTAACTGTCTTGCGGACCACCGGCCTGGCTGCGCTTGGTCAGCAGGGCAGCATACGGGTTCAACACCTCATAGCGGTACTCGACCCAGTCCCCACCGGCGGCCGTGGCTGAGGCCCGCGGCTGCCACGCCAGGTAGCGCTCGATCACCGGGCGGCCGTCGGCGGTGTGGGTCACCTCGTAGGGCGGCACCTCGGGGTGCTGCAGGTCGCCGAGCCAGCCTTCATGCACAAAGGCGAAATGCGAAGTGTCGAGGAAATTCTCGACTGCGCGCGGCGCGCTGGTCGCGGTGTCGAAGGGCCCGTAGATCAGGCGCCGCGCCGCAACGCCGCTGAGTTCGGGCGGCGTGTGGACGGCGCCACCCACGTCAGCCCAGAGCAGGCCGTGCGCCTCTCGCAGCGGCAACCGCTGAACGCGGCTGGAGTCCGGCGGCGTGAAGCCGGGTTGGGCCGGAATGGCGACACAACGGCCATCGGCGTCGAAGCGCCAGCCGTGGTACGGGCACTGCAGCGCACCGCCCTCCAGGCGGCCCATCGACAGGCGCGCGCCGCGGTGCGGGCACTGATCGGCCAGCAGCGCGGGGCGGCCATGAGCGTCGCGCCAGAGCACCACAGGCTGGTCGAACAGCTTCAGGGCCACGGGACCCTGAAGCGCGTCATCGGCCAGCGCTACCGGCCACCACCAATCGATTTCCTTCAACGGCTATCCTCGGGCCGGGACAGGAGAAGGCCCGGCCATGAATCCAGAAAAAAAGCCGCCCGGCTCATGGCGCGGGCGGCGCTGTCGATCAGGGCCGCGGCACACCGGTGGTGCCGCGGTGTCGTCCCCCCCGGCGGCTTACTTGCCGGACGGGACCTTGCCCTCGACGCCCTTGACGTAGAAGTCGATCTTGTCCCGCCACTCCTGGTCGCCCTTCTGGTCCTTGGGCAGGCGGACCTTGCCGGTGTTGTCGGTGATCGGGCCGGTGAAGACCTCGAAGCTGCCGTCCTTCAGGCCGGCCTTGATCTCCTCGACGCGCTTCTTGGCGTCCTCGGGCACGACGTCATTGATCTTGATGAGGTCGTTCAGGCCTTCCTTGACGCCCCAGACGGTGCGCTCGGTCTTCCAGGTGCCGGCCTTGACCTCCTCGATGGTCTTGATGTAGTACGGGGCCCAGTTGACGATGGCCGAGGCGAGGTGCGCCTTCGGGCCGAAGGCGCTCATGTCGCTGTCCCAGCCGAAGGCGTACTTGCCGTTCTTCTCGGCGGTCTGCAGCACCGCGGTGGAGTCGGTGTTCTGCAGCAGCACATCGGCCTTGGCGTTGATCAGGCTCTGCGCAGCCTCGCTCTCCTTGGGCGGGTCGAACCAGGTGTTCACCCACACCACCTTGGTGCGGATCTTCGGGTTCACGCTCTGTGCGCCCAGGGTGAAGGCGTTGATGTTGCGCAGCACCTCGGGGATGGGGAAGGAGCCCACGAAGCCCAGCACGTTGGTCTTCGTCATCTTGCCAGCGATGACCCCGGCCATGTAGGTGTCCTGGTAGAAGCTGGCGTCGTAGATGCGCATGTTGGGCGCGGTCTTGTAGCCGGTGGCGTGCTCGAACTTCACGTCCGGGAACTCGCCGGCCACCTTCATCATCGCGTCCATGTAACCGAAGGACGTGGCGAAGATGATCTTGTTGCCCTGCTGCGCCAGGTCGCGGATGACGCGCTCGGCGTCCGCACCCTCGGGTACCTTCTCGACGAAGGTCGTCTTGATCGCGTCACCGAACTTGGCCTCGGCGGCCTTGCGACCCAGGTCGTGGGCGAAGGACCAGCCGGCGTCACCGACCGGGCCGACGTAGATCCATGCAGCCTTCAGGGGCTCAGGCTTGGCGGGAGCCGATGCCACCGGGGCAGGCGCAGGAGCCTCCTTCTTGCCGCAGGCAGCGAGGAAGGCCGTGGCAGCCAGCGCGGTCAGGCCCGCCATCTGGACGAGGCGGCGCTTGGACAAGTCGGTCATGAGCAGATCTCCGGGTGATGAACGAAAAACACAACCAGCCGGCGCGTAACCACGACCCCGGCCCAGGAAACAAACCGCAAATTATGTGCAATAAATTGGCGTTTTCCCGTAGCGGGGCCACAACACCCCCCCCGTTGTCATGTGCCGGGATGGAAGGGGCGGCCGAGCGAAGCAGGCATGTTGATTCGGATCCACAAGGGGTTGCGGCTGATCAGCGCCAGCACGACGATGGTGGCCAGGTATGGCAGCATCGCCAGCAACTGGCTCGCGATTTCCACCCCCATACCCTGCAGCGTGAACTGCAGCATGGTCACACCACCGAAGAGGTAGGCGCCCAGCAGCACCCTTCCGGGGCGCCAGGTCGCGAAGGTGGTCAGCGCCAGCGCGATCCAGCCACGCCCGGCGACCAGGCCTTCGACCCACATGGGTGCGTAGACGACCGACAGGAAGGCTCCAGCCACGCCGCACAGGGCACCGCCCGCCACCACGGCGGCCAGGCGGATCCAGCGCACCGGGTAGCCCAGCGCGTGGGCCGACTCCGGCGACTCCCCCACCGAACGCAGCACCAGACCTGCGCGGGTGCGGTAGAGGAACCACGCGCACAGGAAGACGAGCGCGATCGTGGCGTAGGCCATGGGATGCTGGCGGAACAGGGCCTCACCCACGAAGGGCAGATCCGACAGCCAGGGCACCTCGTAGTTGGTGCGGTCTTCGAGCTTCTTACCGGTGTAGGCCTGCCCGACGAAGGCCGACAGGCCGGCGCCGAGCAGAGACAGCGCCAGCCCCGTCGCGTACTGGTTGGTGTTGAGCCAGATCACCAGAACGCCGAACACCGCCGCGGCCAGTGCACCGGCGACAGCGCCGACGCCAAAGGCCAGCAGGTCGCTGCCGGTGGCCAGCGCGGTGGCGAATCCGGCCACCGCCGCCACCAGCATCATGCCCTCGGCGCCGAGGTTGAGGACACCGGCCTTCTCGTTCAGCAGCAGACCGAGCCCGGCCAGGGCCACGGTCGTGCCCGCAGCGATGGTGGCCGCCAGAAGCAGCGCAAGCTCGTTCATGCAGGCCTCCCGTCCGGCGTGGCACGGCGCCAGCGCAGACGCTGTTCGATCAGCGTGTCGCAAGCCAGCAGCAGGAACAGCAGCAGGCCCTGGAAGACGCCGGTCAAGGCATTGGGCAGCCCCATGCGCGACTGCGCGAGCTCGCCGCCGATCAGCATCATCGACAGCAGGATGCCCGAGAACAGGATGCCTACCGGGTGCAGCCGGCCGACGAAGGCGACGATGATGGCTGTGAAGCCGTAGCCCGTGGAAACATGAGGCGTGAGTTGGCGCAGCGGGCCCGCGGCCTCCATCGCGCCGGCCAGGCCGGCCATACCGCCCGACAGCAGCAGCGCCGTCCACAGCGCGCTGCGCGAGGAGAAGCCCGCATAGCGCGCCGCCGCCGGCGCCAGACCACCCACCTGAAGCTGGTAGCCGCGCCAGGAGCGGAAGAGGAAGATCCAGAACAGCAGCACGGCCGCGAGCGCGACGAAGGCGCCCCAGTGCAGGCGCATGCCGCGCGCGATCGGCAGCAGCCAGGTGCTGGCGTCGAAGGTCGGCGTCTGCGGGAAGTTGAAGCCCTTCGGGTCCTTCCAGGGGCCGAAGACGAGGTAGTTGAGCAACTGCTGGGCCACGTAGACCAGCATCAGGCTGACGAGGATCTCGCTCGCGTTGAAGCGGTCGCGCAGCAGCGCCGTCACGCCGGCCCAGAGCATGCCGCCCAAGGCCCCAGCGACCAGCACCAAAGGCGCGTAGGCCCCGCGCGGGCCGGTGAAGCCGGTCTGCGCCAGCCACAGCGCCATGCCGCTGCCGGCGATGGCGCCCAGCAGGAGCTGGCCCTCCGCGCCGATGTTCCAGACGTTGCTGCGGTAGCACACCGCCAGGCCCAGCGCGCACAGCACCAGCGGCGTGGCCTTCAGCAGCACCTCGGTCAGGGGTCGCAGCCCGTTGAGCGGCTCGACGAAGAACATCGACAGGCCGCGCACCGGGTCCTTGCCCAGCGCGACGAAGAGCAGCGCGGCGATCGCCGCCGTCAACACCAGGGCCACCAGAGGTGACGCGAAAGTCATCACCACCGAGGGCCGGGCGCGGGCCTCGAGGCGGATCATGCGCCCTCCCCCGCCCGTGCCGCCACGGCGGCTGCGCCTTCCTACAGGCCGGACATCCACTGCCCGATCTGCTCGACCGTGGCCTGGGCCACCGGCACGGACGGCGAGAGCCGGCCGCGCGCGATCACGTGCAGCCGGTCGCTGAGCTCGAACAGCTCCTCGAGCTCCTCGCTGACCACGAGCACGGCACAGCCGGCGTCACGCAGCGTCAGCAGTTCGGCGCGGATCTGGCTGGCCGCGCCGACGTCCACGCCCCAGGTGGGCTGCGAGACGACGAGCACGCGCGGCCGCGCGTCGATCTCGCGCCCGACGATGAACTTCTGCAGATTGCCCCCCGACAGCGAGCGCGCCGGGGCCTGCGGGCCACCGGCCTTGACGCGGAAGCGTTCGATCAGCGCCGCAGCCTGCGCGCGCATCGCCCGGGTGCGCAGCCAGCCGCCGCGTCCGACGGCCTCGCTTCGGGTCAGCAAGGTGTTGTGCGCCAGGCTGAGCGTGGGCACGGCGCCGCGGCCCAGGCGCTCCTCGGGCACGAAATGCAGGCCGCGCGCACGGCGACCGCGCGGGCCGGCACGCCCGACGGCCTGCCCGAACAGG
>CAIRBF010000048.1 GCA_903876715.1 uncultured beta proteobacterium | reverse complement strand
GGTGACGCTGAGCGACACGACGCTGGCGGCGACGTTGTTGAACACGTTGAGCGGGCGGACCACGGGTGTGGTGAATGCGGCGAGCGTGACGGAGTTGACGGGTGCTGCGGCAGACGTGAGAGCGGCCTACGCTGCTGGAGCTGCGGAGATCACGGGTCTGGGCAATGAGGCGGTGACGCTGAGTGGCACCACGGCTGCGGCAGCGGATCTGATCGCGATAGACGCAGCTACCAGCGTTACGGTTGATGCATCAACGCTGACGACGCTGACTGGGACAGCAGCAGAAGTAAACGCGGCGTATGCAGCGAACACCGCAGCGACGATCAGCGGATTGGGCAACGAGGCGGTGACGCTTAGCGACACGACGCTGGCTTCAACGGCTTTGAATGCGCTGGACGGAAGCACTTCCGGCGTGGTGGATGCGACGAGCATGACAGCAACAAGTGGCTTGGTCGTCGACGTCAAGACCGCCATCGCGTCGGCAGGCATCAACACCTCCACCACATATGCTGCCACCTTGACTGATCCTTCCGTGTCTGTGGCGGACTTGAACACGGTCACCGCTGACACAACAGGCATCGTGACCGCGACGCTGGACGCTGGTGCCTTGGCCGATTTCGCTGTCCTGGGCACCGCGTCCAACGACCTCATCACCATCAACGTCAACGACGCAGGCGGTTCCACCCTCTCCGCCTTGGCGCTGTCCACGCTGGGCGGCAAGACGGCCGGCGTGGTCACCGTGCAGAACGCGGTGACGGTCTCCGGTACCGTCAGCCAACTCACTGCTGCGCTGGTCACCACAGAGACCCGAGTCACTGCCGCCACCGCCAACGTGGTGGCATCCGATTCGGGCTCGGTCGCGGCTGCCTCACTCGTGGCGATAGACGGTGTCACGTCGGGCTTGATCACCGCCGCCAACGTGGGCACGCTCACTGGCAACGCCGCTGAGGTGCGCGGGGTGACCGACAACCTGGCCACCAGCGGCAGCAACAAGTTCAGCATCGGCGCCATGGTGGGCAGCGTCACCAACGCGGCCGTCACCCTCACGGGTACAGCCACCCTGGCCGATCTGCGGGCCATCGATCAATCTGCCTCGGGAATGATCACTGCGGCCGATGTGACGAGCTTGTCGGGCACGGTGACCGATGTCCGCGCGGTCTTGGACAACCTCGGGACGGGTTCCAACAAGTTCAGCTTGGGCACGATGACCGACAACGTCACCGATGTGGGTTTGACGCTGACCGATACGACGATGACGGCAGCCAACGTGCTGCTGCTCGACACGGCGACGACCGGGGTGGTCACCATCGCTGCAGGATCGACAGTGACAGGCACGCAGACCGAGATCAACAGCCTGTTCGGGGCGACAGGTGTTTCCCGGCCTGGTGATCTCAGCGTCACCGTCACTGGTGTGCTCTTGTCGGGTACCGACTTCCCTGGTTACCTGGACTTCATCGGTGCCAACACCACTGGCACGATCGGCGTTGAAGGCTCGGTTGACGCCAACCCGCTGAACTTCTCGGCCATGGGCCAGCGTCTGGTCATCGATGGCGGTGCAGGCAACGACACCATCACCGGTACGGGTTATGGCGACCGCCTCATTGGTGGCGCCGGCAACGACGGCATCACGCTGGGCGCGGGGGCCGACGTGCTGGTGTTCAATTCGCTGTCGGGCTCCGACACGGTGGCTGGGTTCAACGTGGCTGCAGACCAGATTGAACTTGCCAAGGCCGTGATGACCGGGCTCGGCAATGTGAATGGGGCTTTGACGGATGCCCAGTTCGAGTCGGGCGCCGGTTTGACTGCTGCCGTCGACACGACCACCCGCATCTTCTACAACGAGACCACAGGCGCCCTGTACTACGACGCTGACGGCTCGGCTGCCGGTGCGGCTGTCCAATTGGCCACGTTCACAAGCGCCCCGTTGTTGACCTATCAGGACTTCCTCATCGCCTGATGCTCAGCCTGCCAGACGCACCTGTCCTTTTCCCAGGAGGACAGGTGCGCTGTCTTTTTGCGGACGGGTCAGGCCCTGAGGTTGTACGGCGTACAGGCCTGCTTGCTGGGTGGCTTTTGGCCTTGGCGGTCATGGTTGAGCACGGTATGTCGCCGAGGCCCACGGGCGTTGCAGCATGACGCGAGTCGTTCGCCTCGACGGTGTGGATCTCGACGTGGACCGCTTGAGCGCGGCCGCGCGGCAGATCTTGGAGAGCCTGCAGTTCGTGCAGCAGCGACTGCAGGAGCTTCAAGACCAGCAGGCCCTGTTGACGAAGGCCAAGCGCGCCTATATCGCCGAATTGAAAGTTGAATTGCTGCAACCAGCCAAGCAGCCCGGGCAGAGTGGCGCGCGCCTGGGAGCTTTTCTGCGCGACGACGATATCGACACCCTTTGACGGCAGCCCCAATGCTGAAGTTCACCATCGACGGCCTCGACTACCAGGTGGAGAGCCTCTCAGAGAAGGGCCAGGCGCAGTTGCGCAGCTTGCAGTTCACCGAGGCGCAGTTGCAGAAGCTGCGCAACGAGTTAGCGGTGTTCGAGACCGCGCGCGGGGCCTACATCGCGGCGCTCAAAGCCGAGATCGCGCGTGCGGCTGCCCAGGGCGATCAGACCGCGTAGCCAATGCGCCACGCGGCGTGGCGCCCAGGCGTGTTCCCCACCCCCAACGGCTTCCCCCATCCGGGTGATAGTCACCGGAGCCTGGCATGCCTACAGTGCCCGGCATGGCCCTGCTCGACCCGAAGAACGACTACGTCTTCAAGAGTCTGTTCGCTGACAGCCCGGAGCTTCTGGCGGCGTTGATCAGCGCGGTGCGCTGCGACGAGCCGCCTGTGGAGGTGCGGCAGGTGCTGAACCCGCAGTTCCTGCCGGAGCACATCACCGGCAAGGCCATCGAGCTTGATGTGCTGGCGCGCGACAGCCGCGGGCGGTTGTTCAACGTGGAGGTGCAGGTGCCACCTATTCAGCCGCGGTACGGCCGAGGCCAAGCGGCGCATCAAGGCGCGCCAGCAGGGGCGCGAGAGCTTGAGGTCCGCCAAGGACTCCGTCCCGTTCTGATCGACCCCCCGCGCGGAGGACCTGACGAACCAGCGCACGACCTACACTTATCCACAGCCGGTCAACTCAAGACTGACTTCCACACCTCTGACCGCCGGTG
>CAIRBF010000047.1 GCA_903876715.1 uncultured beta proteobacterium | reverse complement strand
TCATTCGCCCACAAGTCAAACTGATCGATGCCGCAGGCAAAGAAGTCAAGATCCCCGGTACCGACCACTCGGTGACCATCGGATTCCCGGTGGGCTCACTGATCCAGGTTCGTGACGGCCAGGACCTGACCCCCGGTGAGGTGCTCGCGCGCATCCCGGTCGAAGGCCAGAAGACCCGCGACATCACCGGCGGTCTGCCGCGCGTGGCGGAGCTCTTCGAGGCGCGCAGCCCGAAGGACAAGGGTACGCTCGCCGAGATCACGGGCACGATCAGCTTCGGCAAGGAGACCAAGGGCAAGGTCCGCCTGCAGATAACCGATCCGGACGGCAAGGTGTACGAAGAGCTCGTGCCGAAGGAGAAAAACATCCTCGTGCACGAGGGCCAGGTCGTCAACAAGGGTGAGCTGATCGTCGACGGGCCGGCCGACCCGCAAGACATCCTGCGCCTGCTGGGCATCGAGGAGCTCGCGCGCTATATCGTTGACGAGGTGCAGGATGTCTACCGCCTGCAGGGCGTCAAGATCAATGACAAGCACATCGAGGTGATCGTCCGCCAGATGCTGCGCCGCGTGCAGATCGTGGATACGGGCGACAGCGGCTACATCTCCGGCGAGCAGGTCGAGCGCAGCGAACTGCTCGACACCAACGACAGGCTGCGCGGCGAGAGCAAGATGCCGGCGACCCACGCCGACGTCCTGTTGGGTATCACCAAGGCCAGCTTGTCGACGGACTCGTTCATCTCGGCGGCTTCCTTCCAGGAAACCACACGCGTGCTCACCGAGGCAGCCATCATGGGCAAGCGCGACGAGTTGCGCGGACTGAAGGAGAACGTCATCGTCGGTCGCCTGATTCCTGCGGGTACCGGCATGGCTTTCCACGGCGCCCGCAAGGCCAAGGAGGAGATGGACGACAGCGAGCGTCGAGCCATCGCGCTCCAGGAGGCCGAGGAACTGGCCGCGGCGCAACTGGCCAGTATCGACGCGGCCTCCGCCGGCTGACCGACCCGGCAAGCGATGGGGGGTGCGGTCTTCGGGCCTCATCCTCCGTCGTCGTCGACGTTCAAGATCCGGATCGGCTCGCACCACAAGGGCTTGCGGCCAGTCACGGTTAGGCCCTATAATTTTTGGTTCTTCGGCACGACGTGCCCCGCTCTTTGCCGAGCGGTCGCCCACGCGCAGCCCGGAGGCCCAGCGGCATTCAGCATGGTTGGCCATGGTGCCGCTTGGGCCTTGGCGGTCTGCATTGTCAGGCGGCCACCGCGCGCGAGCGCCAGGCAAGCAGCGTCGCCCCACAGATCGCTTTCACACAGTCCAGACGGGAACTGCAAGCATGCCCACCATCAACCAGCTCGTCCGCCTGGGTCGCGAGACCGAGACGACGAAGTCGAAGTCGCCGGCCCTTCAGGGCAATCCGCAGCGCCGCGGCGTGTGCACACGCGTCTACACGACCACACCGAAGAAGCCGAACTCTGCCTTGCGCAAGGTGGCCAAGGTCCGTCTGACGAACCAGCAGGAGGTCATCTCCTACATCGGCGGTGAGGGCCACAACCTGCAGGAGCACAGCGTCGTGCTGGTGCGCGGCGGCCGTGTCAAGGATCTTCCGGGCGTGCGTTACCACATCGTGCGTGGATCGCTGGACCTGCAGGGTGTCAAGGACCGCAAGCAGTCGCGGTCGAAGTACGGCGCCAAGCGTCCGAAGAAGGCCTGAGCGGCCGGATGAATCTGCTGCCTGCGTGCTGCAGGCAGCTGTTACGGGCGGCCTTGGGCCGCTCAACCGAGGCGGCCGTGATCCTGTGGAGACGGTCGCCGAGTAAGCGAAGGTCCGCGCTGGGCCTTCGGGGTGGTGGCGATCCTGCTGCACCCAGCTGAAATCGAAGAAGGAAGTCAGTCATGCCACGTCGTCGCGAAGTACCCAAGCGTGAAATCCTGCCCGATCCCAAGTTTGGGTCGGTGGATCTGTCCAAGTTCATGAACGTCGTCATGGAGTCGGGCAAGAAGGCAGTGGCCGAGCGCATCATCTACGGCGCCCTCGACCAGGTCGAGAAGAAGGTCGGCAAGGACCCTCTCGAGATCTTCATGGTCGCGCTGAACAACGTCAAGCCGATGGTCGAGGTCAAGTCCCGCCGAGTGGGTGGTGCGAACTACCAGGTGCCCGTCGAGGTGCGTCCGATCCGTCGGCAGGCGCTGGCGATGCGTTGGCTGAAAGAGG
>CAIRBF010000046.1 GCA_903876715.1 uncultured beta proteobacterium | reverse complement strand
CGATTACCGCATCGTCGTGGACCGCGCCTTGCTCGGCAGCGACGCTGCGGAGACGATCACGGCCAACGGCTCCGCGGCCTACATCGAGGCGCGTGCCGGTAACGACACGGTGTTCGGCGCGGACGTCGCGGAGGAGATCCAGGGCGGGGCAGGTGACGACCTGATCAGTGCCAAGGGAGGCAACGACACCCTGGTGGGCGGGCCGGGGCAGGACACGCTGTTGGGCGGTGCGGGCGACGACACACTGGACGTCTCCGGCCAGGGCAACGTCAGCGACAGCATCGACGGCGGCGACGGCGTCGACACGCTCGTGATCAGTCCAGGTGTCGACCTCAGCGGCGCTGCGATCAGCAACGTCGAGGCGCTGACGGCTGGCGACGCCGTCATCAACAACCTTTCTCTGGCGCAACTGTCCCGGGCAGGCGTCAAGACACTGAGCGGCATCCAGTTGGGAATGCTGTCTGCCGGGACGCTCGACGCCTCGATGATGGCGGGTCGATTCAGCCTCACCGGGACTGCCGGCCCCGACCAGTTGGTCGGCGGCAGCGGAAACAACGTCATCCGGCCTCTGGCAGGCGTCAATACCGTTCGTGGTGGCGAAGGCGACGACCAGATCGTCTGGGGCAGTGATTTCGGCCCCGATTGGCAGTACCACGCAACGGCGCTGCTTTCTGCGGACCGTTCCGGGACCTCCTATCTGATCAAAGGAGAGTATTCGGGTGGGTCAGGCACCGATTCCCTCGTCTTCGACTTCAAAGGGAATGGCCTGTTCAATGTGCTGGACACTTGGAACTGGGAGTCCAGCCGGCCGGACACTCAGCTTGCCTACCAGATAGATCTGTCGAGCGCGGAACTCTCCGAGATCGAGAGCATCGAGGTCAACAGGGGCGCCTACAGACACAACGGCACGGACTTCCTGCTCGGCCCGTCATCGGTTTCCCTCACGGCGGCGCAGTACGCCGACGTCAGGTCGCTGTCGGGCGGCAGCTTTGTGATCACCGGCGGTGGCACGGTGGACCTCAGTGCGGTGGCGCGTCTGGGTGGAGCCCTGGTATCGGTCAGCGGCGATGCCGCCTACAACTTGATCGCGACGTCGGCGGCCGAGAGGCTCACGACCTATGGCGGCAGCGACATCATCGACGCGGCCGCTGGCGACGACACCATCAGCAGCGGCGGCGGTGTGGACCGCATCGATGCTGGCGCTGGCGATGACCTCCTCATCATCTCGGGCAAGACCGAGGTGCAGGACGTGATCGACGGTGGCGACGGTGCGGACACCTTGCGCATCACCGGCGGCGATGTCGATCTGTCGGGCATCACGCTCACCAGCGTCGAGCGCATCCAGGCGAACTCCGCGAGCCTGGCGCTCACGCAGGCCCAGGTCGATCACTTCGGGGGGACGATCTCGGGGACGGCCGGGCTGATCCTGAAGATGACCGCGCCAGGGCAAGCCGCCATGGGCGACCTGCTTGCAGGCTTTGTCGGGATCCGTGGCAGCGCGGGTGACGACTCCATCAACGGCAGCGACGCCGCGGACCTGCTGGCCGGTGGTGGCGGTGACGACGACATCCTGGCTGCCGCGGGTGCCGACCGCGTCCTGGCCGGCGACGGCAACGACCTGGCCGACGGCGGAGCCGGCAGGGACAGCCTCCTTGGCGAAGGTGGGGACGACACTCTGGCGGGCGGGGGTGGGGATGACGTCCTTCACGGAGGCGCCGGAGTCGATACGGGGCTTTACCGGGGCGTTCAGGCCGGCTACCGCTTAGGGGCCATGGCCGACGGACGCCTGTCCGTCACCGACACCCACCCTGCGGACGGCGACGAAGGCACGGACATCCTCGAGTCCGTGGAGCAGCTGTCGTTTGCCGATGGGCGGATGGCAGTCTCGGTGCTGGGTGGCAAGGACCTCCAGGTCAACGCCACCAGTGTTGAACATCAGTACAACCCGTCGTCAACCCGGCTGTCCCAGGGCGGCTATGTGACGGTGTGGCAGTCGCCTGATGGAAGCGGCGACGG
>CAIRBF010000045.1 GCA_903876715.1 uncultured beta proteobacterium | reverse complement strand
CTCTTCGTCTGCCCGAGCCTTTCCGTCCTGTTGGTGGCGCAGCCGCCGTGGCGCCGCCTGAAGTTCGCCGATGTGCTGTCGCGGGAGCGTGGCAACGAGGTGGCCGTCCACGGGACGAGGCTTGGGGCCTGCATCAGGGCGCTTTCCGCGGTGATCGCGCACAGCGGCGCCAGCGCTGATGCGGCGCCTTAGCCGGCGCTTTGGTCTGGCGCCCGAAGCGCTGTGGGGCGCCGAGGACCCAGCGGGCGGAGCCGTGCCGGGGGCTGAGGTGCCCTCCGCGCTGACGGCCGGTGCGGGCGCTGCGGTGCCGATGGCGATGACCTCCGCGCCGCCGCCGGGCGTGGTGGCACAGCCCGTCATGGTGATGTCGCCCGTGGCTGTGCCGACGCCCCGGCCTGCGGCGCAGACCGCCGAGACGATCGACCTGCGCGCGCTGTCCGCAACCGCCGTGGCCGGCGCCGCGACGCAGGTTTCGGCGCTGAGCGCCAACGCCCTGCCGCCGGCGATCAGCGTCACGACCTGGGTGGAACAGGCCGCGCTGCCTGGGGTGGTGGTGCGCGTGGCGTCGGTGACGCCGGCGGCGCAGGCCTCGACGGCCAGCGACGGTCTGGCCGTGCTGACGGCCGATGTCTCGGGCGCCCGTACCCTGCAGGTGGCGGTGACTCCAGCGCCCTCGGCCCAGGCACAGGCTGATGCTGCCGTCACCCTTCAGGACGCGGTTTCGATCCTGAAGCGGGTGGCGGGCCAGCAGGCCGGTGGCGGTGCGCAGGCCTGGCCTGCCTGGGCGCTGCAGGCCGCCGATTTCGATGGCAACGGCGCTGTCACGCTGGCTGACGCGCTTGGCGTGCTGCGGCACGCGGTGGGACAAGCGGCGCCACGGCCGGCGTGGGTGTTCTTCGACCGCTCCAGCGGTAGCGGTACCGTGGCACCGGCCCTCGGCGGCGCCGCGCCGGTGTCGACGATCGACGTCGATCTCGCGCCGGGCGGCACCCGGGCGCTGGCGGGGGTGTTGCGCGGCGATGTCGATGGCAGCCTCGCGGCGGTCCGGTTCGGTCTGCAGGCGCGGGCCGGTGGCGGCTGGGCGGTGGACACCGGCCATGGCGACGTGGGGCTGCGCGTCGGCGCGGGCGACCTGGTGTTGTCGGTTGCCGACGGCCAGGCGGCCCGCCTGGCGCTGGGCGATGTCGGCGTGCTGCGCTTTGGCGGTGGTACGGTCAGCATCGACGCCGGTGTCGTCGATCTCACCGCGCTGGGCCCTGGGGCCGGGCTGGCGGAGGTGGGCGCGTTGACCGTGGGCGCCGTGCTGCGCCTGACAGCCACGCAATGGAGCGCCGTATTCGGCGGCGGTGCGGGCCTGAGCGGCCGCGGTGCCGGCACGCTCGAGCTCGTTGTCACCACGCCGCAGGAGGCGCAAGGCTTGGTTCAGATGCTGGACGGCACGGCCTTCGCCCTGGTCGATCGGCCGGCCGTGGCTGTTTCGGTGGTCGTGGATGCGGCTCACCCACAGGCCGCGTCGATGGCGGCGTCCATCGACGCGACGCTGCGCACGGTGGCCTTGCCGGTCTCCGAGGCGGTGGGTCGCTACGTGCCGGTGAGGCTGTCCACCGGTGAGCTGCTGCCAGCGGCCCCACCCACGCTGCGTGTGGAAGTGCAGGGCGGCGTGGTGAGCTTTGCGGGCACGGCCGACGGCACCCTGTTCGTGCAGGTGGACGCGCAGGGGCGGGCGACGTTCTCACGCGCCAGCAGCCACACGTCCGAGATCGCGGCGACGGACACGGTGGTCACGGGCCTGTTCACCAAGAGCCTGGTCGGGGTGGCGGCGCTGACGCTAACGCTGGGCCCGTCGGACGCTGCGGTTCAATACGTGCTGAACGCGCCGCAGGCGGGCTCGGTCGTGCTGCGCGGCTCCACGGGCGGCGGGGCCGACGAAGTGGTCGTCCGCATCGCCGACCCGCGCCCGGGCACGTACGACGGGCGCACGCTGCATGTGGACAGCGCCGGCCTGACGGCTTCAGGCGACACGCTGACCTTCCGCTTCGAGGAGTCCGCCCGCAACGTGCTGAGCAAGCCATTCGACAACGACGCGGTGACCTTGACCCCTTCGAGCCACATCAACGCCGGCTTCTCGCGTCTGAAGGTGATGGCTGGCATCGTGGACGCCTCGTCGGTGAGCCCTGACGCGGGGGGCTACCTGCCGCCGCAGAAGGAATGGGAGGTCTCGTCCGGCGTCGTGCTGAGTCTGGCGCAGTTGCAGACGACCCGCGGCGTGGTCAGCCCCTCGGGCAGCGGTGGCCTGGTGGTCGATGTCGCGCCCGGTGAGCAGGCAGAACTGGAGTCGCTGCTCGGCGATCCCGAAGCGCTCGAGCTCTCGGGACTGACCGCCACGTGGCGCATGGGGGGCGCGGTGTCGGACCATGTCTGGACCTTTCCGGCCGCGGCCACAGATGTGTCGGCCGTGTGGCCGCTGTCGGCATCCGGGAGCCTTGGTGGGGTGACGTTCCCCGCGGGTTCCGAGTCTTTCCTGGCTTGAACTGGAGGCCACTTCATCCATGGCCCTTTCCCCACCCGGCGGCGCCAGTGCAGCCGCACCAAACGCTGGTCCGCCGCCCGATCCGCCGTGGCTGCAGGCGCTCGCAGTCCTGCCTTTCGAGGTGCTGGATGCGCTGGACCTGCCCGCCCGCTACGAGCGCTCCTTCAAGCTCCGCCCTGGGGCGCTGCTGGCGCAGCGCTACCTGCTGGGGGTGCCGGCAGCAGGGCTGGACCCCGCGTTGCTGGTGGAGGTGGCGCGCCGCCTGGGCATGCCGGCGGGTCTGCAGGCGCCATTCGAGCGCGCGCTGGAGGGCGCGAGCATGGCGCTTTACGGCTTCGAGGGCGGCGCCGAGGGCGCGGTCTTCAAGGCCTATGCCGAGTACCGCGCACGTCTGGGCCCTGCGTTGGCAGCTGCGCGACTGCCCGGCGGCCAGACGCCGGCGGTGGAGATGTTCCGCGGCTTCAAGTGGCGTGTCGACATCGACGACGCAGGGGTGCAAACGTTCTATACCGCCCGGCCGGGGCTTCAAGCCCCGCAGTTGCTGGCGCTGGTGGAGGCCCGGTTGCGGGACGGCCGCGCGGACGCGCTGTTGACAGCGGTCCAAGGCGTGCTGGGTCGGGCCCTGGCGGCCCGGCCGGGCTACGCTCCGCTGTGGCTGGACCTGGGCGAAGCGACGCAGACCGTGCGTGCCTTCGACTTGAATCTTTACGATGCCGGCCTGCGCGTGTTGGACGTCGCGGCCGACGTGGCGGCCCTGGGGCAGGTGTTCGGCATCGACGCGGTCCTGATGCAGCGGCTCCTGGCTGCTGCGGGTCCGGGCCTGCTGGGTCACATCTCGGCCGGTCAGGGGCGCGACGGCGAGCCGTACCTCACGGTCTACTTCGAGCCCTGATGCCGCTTCGGCCTGGGCTCTGGCCCGTGGCCGCCTTGCCTTTCGCCTTTTTCCTTCAGACGAGCGAGATCTCCATGCTGCATGCCGCGACTTCGAACTTCGGCTTTCCCGCCTTGCTGACCTTGGCGCTGTGGGTGGCCCATGCCGGCCCGGCCCGGGCCGAGCCTGCCGCAGCGCCGGTACCCAAGGTCGGATCGTGCCCGAGCGGCTACAGCACCAGCGGCAACTACTGCACGCCCGGCAGCTCGGCGCGCTTTGCGCTGCCAAAGGTTGGCGCCTGCCCCAGCGGCTACAGCACGAGCGGCGACTATTGCCTGGCCGGCTCCAACGCCCGTCTTGCCCTGCCCAAGGCCGGCAGCTGCCCGAGCGGCTATTCGACGAGCGGCGACTATTGCTTGTCTTCGAAGTGAGCATCGATGTGTCAGGCCTGGCCTGACACCTGAAAGCCCAGGGCTTGGTACCCTGTCGGGTTGAGCGTGGTTGCTGACGCAAATTGCGTTGCCACCGCGCTCCACAACGGGTTGACGAGGAAGAAAAATGTCGAATACGCCGACTGGTTTGCCAGCCAACCAAGATCTCCTCGGAACTGATTCGGAAGACTCGGTCACGGGGTGGGACGGCAGTGACACCCTCGTGGGCCTGGCCGGCAACGATCTGCTGGCGGGCGGCGCCGGCACCGATGTGGCACGTTACCTCGGCAACCAGTCGGGCTACCGGCTTGCAGCGCTTGCCGACGGACGCCTGTCCGTCACCGACACCCACCCTGCGGACGGCGACGAAGGCACGGACATCCTCGAGTCCGTGGAGCAGCTGTCCTTTGCCGATGGGCAGATGGCAGTCTCGGTGCTGGGTGGCAAGGACCTCCAGGTCAACGCCACCAGTGTTGAACATCAGTACAACCCGTCGTCAACCCGGCTGTCCCAGGGCGGCTATGTGACGGTGTGGCAGTCGCCTGATGGAAGCGGCGACGG
>CAIRBF010000044.1 GCA_903876715.1 uncultured beta proteobacterium | reverse complement strand
TGCGGTGGAGTTGCCCAAGGACAAGGAGATGGTGATGCCTGGGGACAACGTCAGCATCACGGTCAAGCTGATCGCGCCGATCGCGATGGAAGAAGGTCTGCGCTTCGCGATCCGCGAGGGCGGCCGCACCGTGGGCGCAGGCGTCGTCGCGAAGATCATCGAGTAAGCATGGCGGTTGGCGGTGCCCTTCGGGCGCCGCCTTCTTCTAATTCTTTGAAGGAAACGTCATGCAAAAACAGAAAATTCGCATCCGCCTCAAGGCTTTCGATTACAAGCTGATCGATCAGTCCGCACTCGAGATCGTCGACACGGCCAAGCGCACAGGCGCGATCGTCAAGGGTCCGGTGCCCTTGCCCACGCGCATGCAACGCTTCGACATCCTCCGCTCGCCGCACGTGAACAAGACGAGCCGCGACCAGTTCGAGATCCGCACCCACCAGCGCTTGATGGACATCGTCGACCCGACCGACAAGACGGTCGATGCACTGATGAAGCTCGACCTCCCTGCGGGCGTCGATGTGGAGATCAAGCTGCAGTGATTGGCGCCGTGCTTGGCGCCCACGTGCCAAGCGCGCTATACTGACAGGCTCTTCTGCTTGCGCGTATCTGCTCAAGCGGAGAGAAATCCAGCCCGGCCAATCGATGTCGGGCATGTGCAACAAAGGCCTTAAATGCCTGGGGCAACTGAACTGCGTCGAAGGACGGGTACGGTTTGTTTCGGTGGACGGGGCTGGAGAACGAAGATGACGACCGCAGATGCGAGCCATCAGCTCGGTTTGCTGGGCCGCAAGGTGGGCATGATGCGCATCTTTACGGACGACGGCGATGCCGTGCCCGTGACGGTGCTCGACGTGTCCAACAACCGCGTCACCCAGGTCAAGACCGTCGAAATCGACGGCTACGTAGCCCTGCAGGTAGCTTACGGCAAGCGCAAGGCGTCCCGCGTAAGCAAGCCTGAAGCTGGACACTTGGCCAAGGCCGGTGTCGAGGCTGGGGAAGTACTCAAGGAATTTCGCGTTCCCGCTGATGTGGCGAGCCAGTACCAGCCAGGCGCAGCCGTTCCGGTGACATTGTTCTCCGCTGGCCAGCGCGTTGACGTGCAGGGAACGTCTATCGGCAAGGGCTTTGCGGGCACTATCAAGCGCCACAACTTCAGTTCGCAGCGGGCATCTCACGGCAACAGCCGGTCGCACAACGTCCCGGGCTCGATCTCGATGGCTCAGGATCCGGGGCGGGTGTTTCCCGGCAAGAAGATGACGGGTCACATGGGTGACGAGACCGTGACGACGCAGAACCTCGATGTGGTCCGCATCGATGAGGCGCGCCAACTGCTGTTGGTAAAGGGTGCAGTCCCGGGTGCCAAGAACGGCCATGTCGTGGTGCGCCCTGCCGTCAAGGCCGGAGCCAAGAAGGGGGGCCAGTAATGCAGCTCGAGCTCCTGAATGAACAAGGGCAGGCCACCGCCAAAGTGGACGCGCCTGACACGGTCTTCGCGCGCGACTACAACGAAGCGCTGGTGCATCAGATCGTGGTGGCCTACCAAGCCAACGCCCGCCAGGGTACCCGAGCGCAGCTCGATCGCGGTGAAGTCAAGCACTCCACCAAGAAGCCGTTCCGCCAGAAGGGTACGGGCAATGCTCGCGCCGGTATGACCTCCTCGCCGCTTTGGCGTGGAGGCGGTCGCATCTTCCCGAACCGGCCAGACGAGAACTTCTCGCACAAGGTCAACAAGAAGATGTACCGCGCCGGCATGGCCTCGATCCTGTCGCAGCTCGCTCGCGATGGGCGCGTGGCCGTGGTCGAATCGATCACGATCGAAGCGCCCAAGACCAAGCTGCTTGCGCAGAAGTTCAAGGCCATGGGCCTCGAGTCTGTGCTGGTGATCGCTGACCAGATCGACGACAACCTGGCGTTGGCTTCGCGCAATCTCGCCAACGTGCTTGTTGTCGAGCCTCGGTATGCAGACCCCTTGTCGCTGGTGTTCTTCAAGAAGGTGCTGGTGACCAAGGGTGCGATCGAGCAGCTCAAGGAGATGTACGCATGAGCGCGCCGCAGAAATTCGATGAGGGTCGTCTGGCCCAGGTGCTGGTGGCGCCGATCATCTCCGAGAAGGCCACGCGCATTGGTGAAAAGCAGAACCAGGTTCTGTTCAAGGTGCTGCGCAGCGCGACCAAGCCGGAGATCAAGGCTGCAGTCGAGCTGATGTTCAAGGTCGAGGTGGCTTCCGTATCCACGCTGGTGCAGAAGGGCAAGGCCAAGCGCTTCGGCCGCACGATGGGCCGGCGTGACCACGTCAAGAAGGCTTATGTCTCGCTGAAGCCGGGGCAAGAGCTCAACTTCTCCGGGGAGTCCGCTTAAATGGCTGTAATCAAGGTCAAGCCGACCTCGCCCGGCCGTCGTGCCGTGACGAAGGTGGTGCACGCGCACCTGCACAAGGGGGCGCCCGAGGCTTCTCTGCTCGAGCCGCAAAAGCAGAAGGCCGGTCGCAACAACAACGGCCACATCACGATGCGCCACAAGGGTGGTGGACACAAGCACCACTACCGTGTCGTTGATTTCCGTCGCAACAAGGACGGAGTGCCGGCCAAGGTTGAGCGCGTCGAATACGACCCGAACCGCAGCGCCCACATCGCTCTGCTGTGTTACGCCGATGGCGAGCGCCGCTACATCATCGCTCCGCGCGGTGTCGAGGCGGGTGCCACGCTGCTCAGTGGTGCCGAGGCTCCGATCAAGGCCGGCAACACGCTGCCCATCCGCAACATTCCGGTAGGTACGACCATCCACTGCGTCGAAATGCTCCCGGGCAAGGGTGCGCAGATCGCGCGCTCGGCCGGAACGGCAGTAACTTTGATGGCGCGTGAGGGCACGTACGCTCAGGTCCGCCTCCGCTCGGGCGAGGTACGCAAGATCCACATCGACTGCCGCGCGACCATCGGTGAAGTCGCCAACGAAGAGCACAACCTTCGCCAGTACGGCAAGGCGGGTGCCCGGCGTTGGAAGGGTATTCGGCCGACGGTACGCGGTGTGGCCATGAATCCGGTCGATCACCCGCACGGCGGTGGCGAAGGCCGCACCGGGGAGGCGCGCGCACCAGTGTCACCGTGGAACACGCTGACCAAGGGCTACCGCACCCGCAACAACAAGCGTACGCAGACGATGATCGTCTCGCGCCGCAAGAAGTAAGAGGAGCGTGCAATGACTCGTTCTCTCAAGAAGGGCCCGTTCGTCGACCACCACTTGTTGGCCAAGGTCGAAAAGGCGGTGGCCATCAAGGACAAGAAGCCGATCAAGACTTGGTCACGTCGCAGCACAGTGCTGCCGGATTTCATTGGTCTGACGATCGCCGTTCACAACGGCAAGCAGCACGTCCCCGTCTACGTGACCGACCAGATGGTGGGTCACAAGCTCGGCGAATTCGCGCTCACCCGCGTCTTCAAAGGCCATCCGGCTGACAAGAAGGCGAAGAAGTAAGGGGCACTGACGTGGAAACGAAAGCAAGTGTGCGAGGAGTTCGTCTGTCTGTCGACAAGGGTCGGCTCGTCGCCGACCTGATCCGCGGCAAGAAGGTCGACCAGGCACTGAATATCCTGAACTTCACGCAGAAAAAAGCCGCTGGCATCGTGAAGAAGGCGCTCGAGTCGGCTGTCGCCAACGCCGAGCACAACGACGGTGCTGACATCGATGAGCTGAAGGTCAAGGCCATCCATGTCGAGCAGGGCGCCACCCTGAAGCGGTTCTCCGCCCGCGCCAAAGGTCGCGGCAACCGCATCAGCAAGGGTACCTGCCACATCTATGTGACGGTCGGCAACTGAGGGCGCACGAACACCATGGGACAGAAAATCCATCCGACCGGCTTCCGGCTCTCGGTGACCCGGAACTGGGCGTCGCGCTGGTTTGCCAACAACCGCAACTTCAGCAAGATGTTGGCTGAAGACCTTGACGTGCGCGAGTACCTCAAGGCCAAGCTGAAGAATGCGGCCGTGTCACGCATCACGATCGAGCGGCCCGCCAAGAACGCGCGCATCACCATCTTCTCCGCACGGCCTGGCGTCGTGATCGGCAAGAAGGGCGAGGACATCGAGAACCTGAAGGCAGAGCTTGCGCGTCGTCTTGGCGTGCCTGTGGCCGTCAACATCGAGGAAATTCGCAAGCCGGAGATCGATGCCCAGCTGATTGCAGATTCGATCACGCAGCAGCTAGAAAAGCGCATCATGTTCCGTCGCGCCATGAAGCGCGCCATGCAGAATGCGATGCGCTTGGGCGCGCAAGGGATCAAGATCATGTCGTCGGGTCGGCTCAACGGCATCGAGATCGCACGTTGCGAGTGGTACCGCGAAGGCCGTGTGCCCTTGCATACCCTCAAGGCCGATATCGATTACGGCTTTTCCGAGGCCAAGACCACGTACGGCGTCATTGGCGTGAAGGTCTGGGTCTATCGCGGTGACAACCTTGGTCGCGGCGAGGCGCCTGGCGCTCCCAAGACGGAGGAAAGTCAGGATGATCGTCGCGCGCGCCGTGGTCCGCGTCCTGGTGCGCCGGGGGGCCGTGGACGCCCGGGTGGCGATCGTGCGCCTCGCGCGGACGCTGCGCCGCCGACCGATGGTCTGAAGACGCCGGCTGTCAAGCGCGTGCGCCGTGCCGTTGCGCCGGCGGCAGGCGAGGGCAAAGGAGAGTAAGCATGCTGCAACCTGCACGCCGCAAGTTCCGAAAGGAACAGAAGGGTCGCAACACCGGCATCGCCACACGTGGCGCGGCTGTGTCTTTCGGCGAATTCGGCCTCAAGGCTACCGAGCGCGGACGTCTGACCGCACGCCAGATTGAAGCGGCACGCCGCGCCATATCGCGGCACATCAAGCGAGGTGGCCGCATCTTCATCCGCATCTTCCCGGACAAGCCGATTTCTCAGAAGCCTGCCGAAGTCCGCATGGGTAACGGCAAAGGCAATCCTGAGTACTACGTGGCCGAAATCCAGCCGGGCAAGGTGCTCTACGAGATCAACGGTGTTCCCGAGACCCTGGCACGCGAGGCCTTCACCCTCGCTGCTGCGAAGTTGCCGCTGCGCTGCACTTTCGTGGCACGTCAGGTCGGTACCTGAACGGAGGTTCGTATGAAGGCATCCGAACTGCGCACCAAGGACGTGGCTGCGCTCGAAAAGGAAGTGTCCGATCTGCTCAAGGCCCATTTCGGCCTGCGCATGCAGAAGGCCACTCAGCAATTGACCAACCATACCCAGCTCGGGCGCATCCGGCGGGACATCGCCAGGGTCCGTACCGTGCTGGCCGAGAAGAAGGCAGGCGCCCAATGAGCGAGGCACCGAGCACGAACACACGCACCCTGACCGGCCGCGTTGTCAGCGACAAGCGGTCCAAGACCGTCACGGTGTTGGTAGAGCGCCGCAGTGCCCACGAGCTCTACGGCAAGATCGTTGCCCGCTCGCGCAAGTACCACGCGCATGACGAGCAGGGTCAGTACAAGCTTGGTGACGTCGTCGAGATCTCAGAGGGTCGTCCCATTTCCAAGACCAAGTCTTGGACGGTGACGCGCCTGGTCGAAAAGGCTCGCATCGTTTGATCGGAAACTGTGCGCGGGGGCCTTTGGCTCCGAAGCGCTGTCACGCCGGAACGTCGGGCCGCCGGCTTCCGGCTTTGTCATTGGCAAGAGGTGCGCAAGCCTCCCAGATAGTCTGGAGATGAGGCTGGCGGGCAAGAGGAGCGATGGAATGTTGAAGGTCGGAGACCGCCTGCCAGGCGGCACCTTGCGCGAGTTCATCGAGGTCGAGGGTAACGGCTGCACGATCGGTGACAATGCTTTTGACATTGCCACGCTTGTGGCTGGTAAGCGGATCGCCATCTTCGGCCTACCTGGTGCCTTCACGCCCACCTGCTCAGCCAAGCATGTTCCGGGCTACGTGGAACTCTCAGAGGAGTTCAAGGCAGCTGGTGTAGACGAAATCTGGTGTGTCTCCGTCAATGATGCCTATGTCATGGGCGCATGGGGGCGGGATCAGAAGACAGCGGGCAAGGTCAGGATGATGGCCGATGGAAGCGCGGAGTTTGCGCGTTCCACCGGCCTCACTCTGGACCGTACCGCCAATGGCATGGGTGTACGGCTGTGCCGGCATTCGATGTTCGTCGTCGACGGCGTCGTCCAAACGCTCAACATCGAGGCACCGGGCAAGTTCGAGATGAGTGCCGCACAGGTCCTGCTGGACCAAATCAAAGGACACGCTTGACAGGCCGCACTTGACCACGGCATAATCGTAAGCTTTTCCGCGAAAGACAAGAGCGATAAGTTCGAGTGCTTTCGAGGACCGCGCAGAGCAGCGGTCGCGCCTTGTGAAAAAAGGTGCACTGGTGCTCTTCTCAGCCCAATCGCAAAGACCCACGGCCTCAAGACCTGGTTCTGAACGACGGGCCCAAGACTGATCCGACTGTCGGATGGCTCCAGCAGGAGCATACGCTGAAGGATCAAGTTGGGGACTGACAAATGATTCAAATGCAATCGCGGCTTGACGTCGCGGACAACACGGGCGCGAAGTCCGTCATGTGCATCAAGGTGCTCGGCGGCTCGAAGCGTCGCTATGCGGGCATCGGCGACGTGATCAAGGTCAGCATCAAAGAAGCTGCGCCGCGGGGCCGGGTGAAGAAGGGCGAGGTGTACAGCGCCGTTGTCGTCCGTACAGCCAAGGGTGTTCGGCGCCCCGATGGGTCCTTGGTGAAGTTCGATGGCAATGCTGCGGTGTTGCTGAACGCCAAGCTTGAGCCTATCGGCACGCGCATCTTCGGGCCGGTCACGCGCGAGCTGCGCAGTGAGCGTTTCATGAAGATCGTGTCGCTGGCCCCCGAAGTTCTTTGATCCGGCGGAAGCGGCGAAAGGACCGAGCATGAACAAGATACGCAAAGGCGACCAAGTCGTCGTCCTGACCGGGCGCGACAAGGGCAAGCGCGGGACCGTGACGCAACGCGTCGACGACGAACGTGTCGTTGTCGAAGGTGTCAATATGGTCAAGAAGCACGTCAAGCCGAATCCGATGAAGGGTACAACGGGTGGCGTGATCGACAAGACGATGCCTATTCATCAGTCGAACGTGGCAATCTACAACCCTGCCACGGGGAAGGCTGACCGGGTGGGCGTGAAATTGCTTGCGGACAAGACTCGGGTTCGGGTCTACAAGTCCAGTGGCGAACAGATCAAGGCCTGAGGCCAGGCGCAACGCGGGAAGCGACAACATGGCTCAACAGCAAAGCGCGCGTCTGCAGACCTTCTACCGAGAGAAGGTCGTCGCGGACCTGATGAAGAAGTTTGGCTACAGCTCTTCGATGCAGGTGCCGCGCCTGACCAAGATCACGCTGAACATGGGTGTCAGCGAGGCTGTATCGGACAAGAAGGTCATGGACAACGCAGTCGGTGATCTGACCAAGATCTCTGGCCAGAAGGCCGTGATCACCAAGTCAAAGCAGGCCATCGCCGGCTTCAAGATTCGTGAAGGTGTGCCTATCGGCTGCATGGTGACCCTGCGCGGCGTGCGGATGTACGAGTTCCTCGATCGGTTCGTCACGATTGCGCTGCCGCGTGTTCGCGACTTCCGGGGTATTTCTGGCCGCTCATTTGATGGCCGCGGGAACTACAACATTGGCGTGAAGGAGCAGATCATCTTCCCGGAGATCGACTACGACAAGATCGACGCGATCCGTGGGATGAACATCAGCATCACGACGAGCGCCAAGTCCGACGAGGAGTGCAAAGCGCTGCTCGCGGCCTTCAAGTTCCCGTTCAAGAATTGACGCACAGCGAGCGCACCAACATCATGGCTAAGAAGTCCCTCATGCAGCGCGAGCTCAAGCGCGAGAAGCTGGTCGCCAAGCACGCCCGCAAGTACGCTGAACTCCAGGAAGCCGCGCGCGATGCCAAGCGCAGCGACGAGGAGCGCTATGTCGCGCGCCTGGAGTTGCAGAAGTTGCCCCGGAATGCCAATCCGATGCGCTTGCGCAATCGTTGTGAGCTCACGGGCCGTCCGCGCGGGACCTTCCGCAAGTTCGGTTTGGCACGCAGCAAGATCCGCGAGCTGGCATTCAAGGGCGACATCCCCGGTGTCGTCAAGGCCAGCTGGTAAGTCACGGCCCGATCAGGAGTCATCCCATGAGCATGAGTGATCCCATCGCGGACATGCTGACACGCATCCGCAATGCGCAACTCGTCGAGAAGGCAGCCGTGACGATGCCGTCGTCCAAGCTGAAGGTCGCGATCGCCCAAGTCCTGAAGGATGAGGGATACATCGAGAGCTTCCGCGTGCGCGACGACGCCGGCAAGAGCGAACTTGAGATTGCGTTGAAGTATTACGCCGGTCGCCCGGTCATCGAGCGTATCGAGCGGGTCAGTCGACCCGGTCTGCGCGTGTACAAGGGGCGTGACACCATCCCGCAGGTGATGAATGGGCTGGGGGTGGCGATCGTAACGACTCCCCGAGGTGTCATGACCGATCGCAAGGCGCGCCAGACCGGTGTAGGCGGCGAAGTGCTGTGCTACGTGGCCTGACAGGAGATCGACGATGTCGCGCGTTGGAAAAATGCCGGTCGCCGTCCCGCAAGGCGTGGACGTGAACATCACGACCGATCAGATCAGCGTCAAGGGGGCCAATGGCACCTTGGCTCGTCCCACACACCCCTTGGTTGCAGTGAGACTTGACGGCGGCGCTGTCAGGATTGCACCTGCCAATGAGAGCGCGGAGGCCAATGCGATGAGCGGCACCATGCGTGCGCTCATTGCCAACATGATCAATGGCGTGGGCAAGGGCTTCGAGAAGAAGCTCAATCTGGTCGGCGTGGGCTTCCGTGCCCAAGCCCAAGGTGGAAAGCTCAATCTGCAGATCGGGTTTTCGCACCCGGTCGTGAAGGAGATGCCTGCCGGCATCAAGGTCGAGTGCCCCACCCAGACCGAAATTCTCATCAGAGGTGCCGACCGCCAGGTTGTTGGTCAGGTTGCTGCCGAAGTGCGCGCGATCCGCCCGCCTGAGCCCTACAAGGGCAAGGGGATCCGCTACTCTGATGAGACCGTGTCCATCAAGGAAACGAAGAAGAAGTAAGGAGCGTCCAGATGCTGAACAAGAAGGAACAGCGCCTGCGCCGCGCCCGCCAGACCCGGGCCCGCATTGCCACACAGGGCGTGGCGCGCCTGACGGTCTTCCGCTCGAACCTGCACATCTATGCAAGGATCGTTTCGGGCGATGGCTCCACGGTGTTGGCGAGTGCGTCCACCGCAGAGAAGTCCGCGCGTGCCGAGACGCCCAATGGTGGCAACGTAGACGCCGCTTCGTCTGTCGGTCGTCGTATCGCCGAAAAGGCTCGGGAGGCTGGCATCGACAAGGTGGCGTTCGACCGTGCCGGATTCGCCTACCACGGCCGCGTCAAGGCGCTGGCGGAGGCTGCCCGCGAGGCGGGGCTGCAGTTCTGAAGCCCGCTGGGCAGCTAAGGAATTCACATCATGGCGAAGTTTCAACCTCGTGTGGCCGATGAAGGACGCGACGACGGCCTGAAGGAAAAGATGATCGCGGTCAACCGCGTCACCAAGGTCGTTAAAGGCGGTCGTATCCTCGGGTTCGCGGCATTGACGGTCGTGGGCGACGGCGACGGTCGGATAGGCATGGGCAAGGGCAAGGCACGTGAGGTGCCGGTGGCCGTGCAGAAGGCGATGGAAGCTGCCCGTCGGGGTATGTTCAAGGTCGCGCTGAAGAAGGGCTCTATCCATCACAACGTCGAAGGTGAGCATGGGGCCTCGCGTGTGTTGATGGCTCCGGCGCCAGCGGGTACCGGCATCATCGCGGGTGGACCGATGCGCGCGGTCTTTGAGGTCATGGGGGTTACCGATATCGTGGCCAAGAGCCATGGGTCGACCAACCCTTACAACATGGTGCGTGCCACGCTCGATGCGCTGAAGCGTTCGACGACGGCTGGCGAAATTGCCGCCAAGCGTGGCAAGACAGTTGAAGAACTGTTCAACTGACGCTCCGCGTGGAGAACAGCGATGTCTGATAAGAAAACCCTGAAGGTCAAGCTCATCCGCAGCCCCATCGGCTGCAAGGCTTCGCACCGGGCCACCGTCGTGGGCTTGGGCCTGCGTCGTATGAACAGCGAGTCTGTCCTCGAAGACACGCCCGCTGTGCGGGGTATGGTCAACAAGGTCTCGTACCTCGTGAAGGTGCTGTGATGAATCTGAACAACATCAAGCCGGCAGCAGGCGCCAAGCACGCCAAGCGTCGTGTTGGTCGTGGTATCGGCTCTGGCCTGGGCAAGACCGCCGGGCGCGGCCACAAGGGTCAAAAGTCGCGCGCCGGTGGGTTTCACAAGGTGGGCTTTGAAGGCGGTCAGATGCCTTTGCAGCGTCGATTGCCCAAGCGTGGCTTCAAGAGTGCAGCTTTGAAGTTTGCGGACGAAGTGTCTTTGGGTGACCTTCAAGCGCTCGCTTTGGACGAGGTGGATCTACTCGCCCTGAAGCAGGCCGGACTGGTGAACCATCGCGTCCGTCAGGTTAAGGTCATCAACTCGGGTGAGTTGGCGCGCAAGGTCACCGTCAAGGGCGTGGGCGTGACGGCTGGTGCCAAGGCAGCTATTGAGGCTGCCGGCGGCTCCGTGGCCTGATCGGCCGGTTGTTGACAGGGTCCATTCGGGAATCTTTCGATCGGCGGCAGGCACGTGGCTACCAGCGCAAGCACATTGGCCAAGAGCGGGAAGTTCGGCGACCTGCGGCGCCGACTCGTCTTCCTCGTGCTGGCTCTCGTGGTCTATCGGCTCGGAGCACACATTCCTGTTCCGGGCATCGATCCGGGGCAACTCGAACAGTTGTTCAAGAGCCAAAGTGGCGGCATCCTGAACCTGTTCAACATGTTCAGCGGCGGAGCTCTGTCTCGCTTCACGGTGTTCGCGCTGGGCATCATGCCCTACATCTCCGCGTCGATCATCATGCAGTTGATGACCTACGTCGTGCCGTCGCTTGAAGCCCTGAAGAAAGAGGGCGAGGCGGGCCGGCGCAAGATCACGCAGTACACACGCTACGGAACTTTGGGATTGGCGATCTTCCAGTCGTTGGGCATTGCGCTCGCTCTGGAGGGCTCTCCCGGGTTGGTTCTGAGTCCGGGTTTCGGCTTCAGGATGACGGCTGTGGTGAGCTTGGTTGCCGGTACGATGTTCCTGATGTGGTTGGGCGAGCAGATCACTGAGCGGGGTTTGGGCAACGGGATATCGATACTTATCTTTGCCGGCATCGTAGCGGGTCTTCCGAGTGCGATCGGTGGGCTGTTCGAGTTGGTTCGGACAGGCGCGATGAGTATCATCGCAAGCATCTTCATCATTGCGCTGGTCGTTTTGGTGACTTTCGCCGTCGTGTTCGTCGAGCGCGGGCAGCGGAAGATATTGGTGAATTACGCCAAGCGCCAGGTGGGCAACAAGGTATACGGTGGCCAGTCCTCACACCTGCCGCTCAAGCTGAACATGTCTGGCGTGATTCCACCGATCTTCGCGTCGTCCATCATCTTGCTGCCTGCCACTGCGGTCGGGTGGATCGCGACGGGCCAAGTCGAGGGGGGCTTCATGAGCTTCCTGAAGGATGCGTCTGCGCTATTGCAGCCTGGGCAGCCCGTTTATGTTCTGCTGTATGCGGCGATGATTGTGTTCTTCTGTTTTTTCTACACTGCGCTTGTCTTCAACAGCAGAGAAACGGCAGACAACCTGAAGAAGGGCGGTGCTTTCATCCCAGGCATCCGTCCTGGTGACCAGACTGCGCGCTACATCGACCGCATCTTGTCGCGCTTGACACTGGCCGGTGCTGCGTACATCACGCTCGTCTGCCTTTTGCCGGAGTTCTTGGTTCTCCAGTACAACGTGCCGTTTTATTTCGGTGGCACCTCACTGCTGATCATCGTCGTCGTCACCATGGACTTTTGGGCTCAGGTGCAGAGCTACGTGATGAGTCAGCAGTATGAGTCGCTGTTGAAGAAGTCCAGCTTCAAGGCGGGTTGAGCCTATGGCCAGGGACGATGTCATCCAGATGCAAGGGGAGATTCTCGAGAATCTGCCAAATGCAACGTTTCGCGTCAAGCTCGAAAACGGGCATGTCGTGCTCGGACATATTTCTGGAAAGATGCGGATGCATTACATCCGCATCCTCCCGGGCGACAAGGTCACTGTGGAGTTGACGCCCTACGACCTCACGCGTGCGCGGATCGTGTTCCGCGCCAAGTAGCATTCAACCGATACCCCCTAGGTTCCGGGCAAGGAGAAGACCATGAAAGTCGCCGCTTCGGTTAAGAAGATGTGCCGCAATTGCAAGATCATCCGCCGCAAGGGGGTGGTTCGCGTGATCTGCACCGACCCGCGCCACAAGCAGCGCCAGGGCTGAACCCCGCCAGACGAGGAAATTCAACATGGCACGTATCGCCGGCATCAATATCCCGCCGCACAAGCACGCCGAGATCGGCTTGACGTCCATCTACGGCATTGGCCGTCGCACAGCGCAGAAGATCTGCGAAGCAGTGGGCATCCCGTACTCCAAGAAGATCAAGGAATTGACCGATTCCGATCTCGAGAAGATTCGTGACGAGATCGGTCGCATCACCATCGAAGGCGATCTACGCCGGGAGATGTCGATCAATATCAAGCGCTTGATGGATTTGGGCTGCTATCGCGGCCTGCGCCATCGGCGTGGTCTGCCAGTGCGTGGCCAGCGTACCCGTACCAATGCTCGTACTCGCAAGGGTCCGCGCAAGGGTGCGGCGGCGCTGAAGAAGTAAGCCGTCAGATCCGAACCCAGGAAGCACTTCGACATGGCCAAGGCACCCGTCAATACCGCTGCGCGTCGCGTGAGCAAGAAGATCCGCAAGAACATCGCGGATGGAATCGCCCACGTTCACGCCTCGTTCAACAACACCATCATCACCATCACTGACAGGCAAGGCGCGTCCTTGGCCTGGGCCTCCAGTGGCGGCCAGGGCTTCAAGGGTTCGCGCAAGTCGACTCCGTTTGCTGCCCAGGTGGCTGCGGAGGTGGCTGGGCGTGCTGCGCAGGAGCAGGGGATCAAGAATCTGGATGTCCGGATCAAGGGCCCGGGTCCGGGTCGCGAATCCAGTGTCCGCGCGCTGGCGTCACTGGGCATTCGGATCAACTCGATTTCCGACGTCACGCCAGTGCCTCACAACGGGTGCCGTCCGCAGAAGCGTCGCCGGGTCTGAACCGACGTTATTGCGCGCTGTGTTGCGCGGCGAGCGTTTCGCTCGCTGTGTCCTCGGAGAACCGGTGACGCGCATGCTTGCGCGTACCGTTTTCTTCACAAGTCGGCAGGTATCTCTTGACCCTGCCGGTTTTCAAGCCCACCGTCCTGCCTCGGGGTGACTCGTGTGCAGGACTCGCGCGGGGGGCCCCTGGTGGGTCGTCGCCGCGTCAGAACCTGAACCTCTGAGAAGGAACGAGCAGTGGCACGTTATCTGGGACCCAAGGGCAAGCTTTCCCGCCGCGAAGGCACCGATCTCTTTTTGAAGAGCACCCGCCGGGCGATCGCCGACAAGGTGAAGTTCGAAAGCAAGCCGGGACAGCATGGTCGAACCAGCGGTTCGCGCACCTCCGACTTCGGTCTGCAACTGCGTGAGAAGCAGAAGGTCAAGCGCATGTATGGCGTGCTGGAGCGTCAGTTCCGTCGCTACTTCGCTGAGGCCGACCGTCGGCGTGGCAACACGGGCGCGAATCTGCTGACGCTGCTGGAGTCGCGTCTGGACAATGTGGTTTACCGTATGGGATTTGGCTCGACCCGTGCCGAGGCTCGCCAGCTGGTCTCTCACAAAGCGGTGACCGTCAACGGCCGTGTGGTGAACATCCCTTCCTATTCGGTCAAAGCAGGCGATACGTTGGGTCTTCGCGAGAACGCGCGCAAGCAACTGCGTGTGCAGGATGCGCTCAAGCTCGCCGATGCGATGGGTCTTCCCGCTTGGGTCCAGGTGGACATTGCCAAGATGGAAGGTGTCTTCAAGAAGACTCCTGATCGCGACGAGTTCGGCGCAGACATCAAGGAAGCGCTGATCGTCGAGTTGTACTCGCGCTGACTTCCATCCCTGGCGTTGCAGCGGGCTGGCCGTGTACCGCGGCTGTCGCTGTCCAGGACGGTATCCCGATCGCCGGGCGCGGGGTACTGCTACATGCAGCCCGGCGTGGTCCATCAGCCTTATCGGTGTGACGAGCCGAGGGTATTGAGAGGAACAGGACTCCATGCAAACGAATCTGCTGAAACCCACCAAGGCCATCCAGGTCGAGCCGCTCGGCGGCCATCGCGCCCGGGCCGTGCTCGAGCCCTTCGAGCGCGGCTACGGTCACACGCTCGGCAATGCGCTGCGTCGCGTGTTGCTGTCGTCGATGGTGGGTTACGCGCCGACCGAGGTCACGATCGCCGGCGTTCTGCACGAGTACTCCACGATCGACGGCGTCCAGGAGGATGTTGTCAACATTCTGCTGAATCTCAAGGGTGTGGTGTTCCGGCTGCACAACCGCGACGAGGTCACGCTGGTGCTGCGCAAGGAAGGCGAGGGTCCGGTCAAGGCTGCGGACATCCAGACGCCGCACGATGTCGAGATCATCAATCCCGAGCACGTGATCGCGCACCTGTCCCAGGGGGGCAAGCTCGACATGCAGATCAAGGTCGAGAAGGGCCGTGGCTATGTGCCGGGCAATGTGCGCAGGCTCGGGGATGAGACCACAAAGTCGATCGGGCGCATCGTGCTGGACGCCTCGTTCTCGCCGGTCCGTCGTGTGAGTTACGCGGTCGAGAACGCTCGCGTCGAGCAGCGTACCGACCTGGACAAGCTTGTCATGGAGATCGAGACCAACGGTGCTATTTCTCCCGAGGAGGCCATCCGAGCCTCGGCGAAGATTCTGGTCGAGCAGTTGATCGTCTTCACGCAACTCGAGGGTGCCGGCGCCGTTGATCTGGGCGAGTTCACGCGCTCGCCCGAAGGCCCTGAACCCCCGGCAATCTTGCTGCGACCGGTCGACGAACTCGAATTGACGGTGCGCTCGGCCAACTGCTTGAAGGCGGAGAACATCTACTACATCGGAGACTTGGTCCAGCGCAGCGAGACCGAGTTACTGAAGACGCCAAATCTCGGCCGCAAGTCGCTGAACGAGATCAAGGAAGTGCTGGCTTCGCGCGGCCTGACGCTGGGTACGCGCCTGGAGGGCTGGCCGCCCAAGAGCCTGGAGCGTCGCTGAGCGGCTTTGGCCTCGTAGCGACCCCTGCGCACCCTCCGGTACCTGACACGGCCGGGGGCACAATACCCGAAAGGACATTCAAATGCGCCACCGTAACGGATACCGCAAGCTCAACCGGACCAGCGAGCACCGCGCCGCCATGCTGCGCAACATGTGCAATTCGCTGCTTCAGCACGAGGCCATCAAGACGACGTTGCCCAAGGCCAAGGAATTGCGTCGCAGTGTCGAGCCGCTGATCACGCTGGCCAAGCATCCGACGTTGGCCAACCGGCGCTTGGCCTTCGACCGTACTCGTGACCGCGCGGTGGTGACGAAGTTGTTTGAGGTACTTGGTCCTCGCTACCAGGCGCGCCCGGGTGGCTACACGCGGATCCTGAAGATGGGTTTCCGTGTTGGTGACAACGCGCCGATGGCCTTCGTCGAGCTCGTTGATCGCCCCGACGTCGAGGCGTCTGATGCAGACGCTGCGCAAGCACAGTGATGGTTTTCTGCTATAGTCTTGGATTCAGTCGCGGGGTGGAGCAGTCTGGTAGCTCGTTGGGCTCATAACCCAAAGGTCGCAAGTTCAAATCTTGCCCCCGCAACCAAATTCAGGCGCTCGAAGCTGGTCGAGCGAAGTCAACGCCAACCCAAGGGTTGGCGTTTTCGTTGAAGCGGTAGGCTTCCACGCCGGCCTACACTCTTGCGTTTTATC
>CAIRBF010000043.1 GCA_903876715.1 uncultured beta proteobacterium | reverse complement strand
CGAGCGCAACCTGGCGCGCCGCGCCGCGGCCATCGCCGCGGATGCGCTGGCCGCGATGCCCGCGGATGCCACCCAGGCCAGCGCGCTGCTGGCCGCGGCCGACCTCTGCGCGCGCCGTGCCGGCGCCGAGGAGGTGTTGCTGCGCGTCGTGCCCGATCTCGCGCGCGACGCCACCCTGCGGCGCATGGAGGGTGACGCACCCCTCGGGACGCGCTACGCCGTCGACTGCTCGCTGGCCTACAAGGGCGTCTGGGTGCGCGAACTCCGCAGCTGCGCCCGCGGCGGCGAGCCGCCCGCGTCCTGGTTGGCCGCCCAGGCCTGGTTCGAGCGCGCGCAAGCGCGCGCAGGCACGGCCGATGGAGCGGCGCTGGCGATCGACTGCCCCGGCACGCTGAGCGCATGGACCCTCGAGGCCAGCGTGGGCCAGGCGCCGCTGGACGCAGTGGGGGGCAGCGCGCTGACCGCGGCCACGCCGCTGCCCGCCGGCAGCGTGGCGGTGTTCTCGGCCCTGCTCACGTTGGACGACGGCCCCTGGCGGCGTGCCGCCGGGCTGGTGGTGGGCGGCGGCGGGTTGGCCGCCGGCGGCTGAGCACCCATGAACCGAGGATCCGGCCTGCTGGAGCAACTCGCCGAGGCCGCCGACGCACGCATCGAAGGCCAGGAGGCCCGCCTGGCGCGCCACCTGGCCGACGCGGTGCTCGCGCGCACCGCCGGCGGACGCACGCGCGAGGGCCAGGCGCTGGAATCGCTGTGCAGGCGGCTCGACTCCGGCCTGCTGGGTCGGGTGGCGGCTGACGCGAGCCTCATCCGGCTGACGGAGATCGACGACATCCATCGCCCCACGGCGGTCACGGTCGGCGCACTCACCGCGCCGGTGGCCTGGGCCTTTGCCCGCAGCCACCACGGTGGCGCAGACCTGCTGCGCGCACTCCTGGTGGGACAGGAAACCGCGCTGCGGCTGGGCACCGCGCTCGGCGGTGCCCGTCTGCTGACGCGCGGACTGTGGCCGAGCCTGCTGGTCGCACCAGTGGGTGCCGCAGCCACTGCGGCCTGCCTGCTCGGGCTGCCGCCAGGCCGCCAGCGCCAGGCGCTGGCCCTGGCGCTGGCCCAGGTGCCGCGCGCGCCCGGCAGCTTCCGCGGGCAACGTCCCGGCCGCTGGCTGCTGTTCGGTCAGGCGGTGCGCAACGGTTGCGTGGCCGCGCTGGCGGCAGCCGATGGCATCGACGGCGACCCGGACCTGCTCGACCACGCCTGGCTCCAAGGCATCGGCGGCGACCTGGCCCGGGCGGAAGCGCTGCGGTCACCGGTCCTGCTGTCCGAAAGCCTCAGCATCAAGCCCCACCCTTCGGCCAAGCAAGCCTTGGCAGCCCTCCACGGGCTGCAGCAGTTGCTGGCGCGCGGCGTCGTGCAAGCCGCCGACATCGAGGCCATCGAGGTCCACGTGCCGCCGAGCTACGCCGGCATGCTCGACCGCGATCCGCCGACGACCAGCCGACTGGCGCGCCTGGTGAACGTGCGGTGGCAAATGGCACTGGCCGCGCTGCGGCCTGACGCGCTCGACGACGTGGCGCGTGAGGACGACCTGGCGGATGATTCCGAGCTGCAAGCCTTCGCCGCGCGCGTGCGCGTGCTGCCCGACGCAGCGCTCGACGTGCTCTACCCGGAAGCATTCCCGGCGCGCCTGGTGGTGCGGGCGGCGGCGCAGCGCCACGAGTTGCAGGTCAACGACAGCCCCGGTGACCCGCCGCAGGCCTTCGACGACGCGCAGCTGCTGGACAAGGCCCGCCGCGTGCTCGGGCCGGACGCCCCTCTGGCACCCTTGCGGCACGGGCTCGCGCTGGCGGTCGATCCCGGCGCCCTGCACGCACTGCGCGTCGACCTGGGGTACGCTGAACACCCCGACATCCTGTCGCCGGCCCCGCCGCCGCGGCCCACCCCCTGACCGGAACACGCCCATGCGCATCCTCGACTCCCATTTCCACTGGTGGCCGCGTTCGGTGTTCGAGCAGACGCTGCAGCGCACCACCTATCCGCGCGTCGAGCGCAATGCCAACGGGGGCTTCGACCTGTGCCGCAACCCCGGTGTCACCGGGCGCTCGCGGCAGAACGCCGAGTGGTTCGACCTCGACGAACAACTCGCCCACATGGACACGCTGGGGCACGAGGTGGACGTGATCTGCTCGATCGGCCCGTTCTCGCTCTACTTCTCCGAGGTGCCGGTCGAGGAAGGCCGAGCGCTGGCCATGCGCTGGAACGAGGAGATGGCGGCCGCCCAGCGGCGCCATGCCGGCCGCGTGTGGGCCAGCGCCGCGCTGCCGCTGCAGGACACCGGCGTCGCGCTGGAGGTGCTGGAGCATGCGGCCGGCCTCGGCCTGGTCGGCGTCAACATCCCCGGCAGCGTCGGGCCGCACGAGAACATCGACGCGCCGCGCCTGGAGCCGCTGTACGACCGCATCGAGGCCCTGGGCCTGCCGATCTTCATGCACCCGACGGACGCCCAGTTCCCCGACATCCTGGAGGGCTACAACGGCGCCTTGTACTCGAGCTTGGGCAGGGTGATCGACGTCAGCGTGTCGGCCTACCGGCTGGTGCTGTCGGGCATCATGGAGCGCCACCCGAAGCTGAAGGTGGTGATGTCGCACACCGGCGGCGCCCTGCCCTACCAGGCCGGCCGCATGGACAAGAACTCGCAGCGCGCCCAGCTGCCACGCACGCCGACCACCTACCTGCGGCGCATGTACACCGACACCGTGTCACCGCACGCGATGGGCGTGCGCTTCGCCATCGAGTTCTACGGCGTCGAGCAGGTGATGTACGGCACCGACTACCCCTGCTGGAGCCCGGCGGCCTGCCTGAAGGTGCTCGAGGAGGTCGGACTGTCGGCGGCAGACACGCAGAAGATCATGTACGACAACGCGCGCCGCTTCTTCAACCTGGACGCGCACTGAGGGTCCGGACGGGGACCTGGGTCGGCCCCCGCCCGCCGCGAGCAGTCATTCCGGCGTGACGCCGGCCTTCTGCATCAGTTGTGCCATCACCGGCGTCTCGGCCCTGACCTGCGCGATCAGTGCCTCGGGCGTCGAGGTCACGATCTGCACGCCCATCTGCGTCGCCCGCTCGCGCATGGCGGGCGTTTTCAGCACGGCGGTGAACTCGCGGTGCAGACGCTCCACCAGCGGCTTGGGCATGCCCGCGGGACCGAACAGTCCGAACCAGGGCAGCATCTCGAAGTTGGGCAGGCCGGCCTCGGCCACCGTCGGCAGGTCCGGCGCCTCCTCCGAGCGCTTGAGTGTCGCAGCGGCGATGACACGCGCCTTGCCCTGCTTGACGTGGCTCATGCTGTTGTTGCCGTTGAAGAAGACGTCGATCTGACCGGTCACCAGGGCGTTGGTGGCTTCCGGCCCCCCTTTGAAGGGGACGTGCAGCATGTCGACGCCGGCCGAGGCCTTGAACATCTCACCGAGCACGTGCGAGGCCGTGACCGGCCCGATCGAGGCGAAGGTGAGCTTGCCGGGCTGCCGCTTCGCCAGCGCGATCAGCTCGGGCACGTTGCGAGCCGCCAGGGTGTTGCTGGTGTAGAGGTACATCGGCGTGGCGAACAGCATCGTGATCGGCGTGAAGCTCGCGATCGGGTCGTAGGGCAGCTTCTTGCGCACGACCGGATTGAGCACCAGACCGCCCTGCGTTCCCAGGTACAGCGTGTAGCCGTCGGGCGCGGCCGTGGCGGCGAGCCCGGCGCTGATGATCTGGCTGGCGCCGGGCTTGTTGTCGATCACGATCGACTGCCCGAGCGCGGGCGTGAGCTGCTGCGCCACCACGCGCAGGAACAGATCGCCGATGCTGCCGGGCGTGAAGCCGACGATGATGCGGATCGGCTTGTTGGGAAACGCCTCCTGTGCGATCGCGGATCCGCTGAATCCGCCCACGGTGGCAGCGGAAGCTGCCAGCAGCAGGTCGCGGCGTCGGATACCACTGCGGTGCCGCGCAGGCTGCGCGCCGTCCAGTGTGGTGATCGGGGGCATGGGTGTCTCCTTGCTGGGATCGGCGATTCGCCGTATTAAACGTGCGCCGCCGCCCGCGGACAAGGCGGCTGGATGCTATGGGTCCATAGCGCAGGGGCTATGGCTTGTGCCCCTCAGAGGAAGGCGCTTTCCTTGGACTGCCCGAGCCGCAGCACCGCGTAGACGCAGGCCCCGGTGCACAACAGCAGCAGCGTGGACAGCGCCGCGGCGACGCCGAACTCGCCGTCGAGCACAGCGACGAAGACCTTGACCGGCATGGTCGTCGTCGGCGCCGTGTACAGCAGCAGCGTGGACGACAGCTCGTTGATCGAGGTGATGAAGCTCATCATCGCGCCGGCCACGATCCCCGGCAGCATCAGCGGCACCGTCACGGACAGGAAGGCCTTGCGCGGCGAGGCGCCGAGGTTGACGGCCGCCTCCTCGATCGAGGGCTTGATCTGGCGCAGCACCGCCGTCGAGGCCCGCACACCGTAGGGCAGGCGGCGGATGAACATGATCAACACGATCACCGTGGCCGTGCCCACCAGGTCGATGGGCGGGCGATTGAAAACCAGCAGGAAGCCGATCGCCATGACCACCCCGGGCACGACGTAGGGCACCATCAGTACAGCGTCGAGCCAGGCCGACAGGCGGCTGTCGCGGCGCACGATCAGGTAGGACATCATCGCCCCGACCACGGTGATGCACAACGTGGCCAGGCCGGCAAACCACAGCGTGTTGGCAATCACGTCGGGTACCTCGTCGAGCACGCGCCGGTAGCTCGTGAGCCCGAACTCGCCCAGGAAAACCGGGCCATTGGTCTTGAGCAGCGAGGTGTAGACCACCACCGCGATCGGCAGCATCGCCAGACCCACCACGCCCCAGCAGAAGGCGTGCATCAGCAGGCCGCGCAGACCGCGGGGCTCGTGCACCACCGGACGCTGGATCAGCGAGCCCGCGTACTGCCGGTTGCGGATGCTCCAGCGTTGCAGGAACACCGCCACCATCGAAATCACGATCATCAGCATCGAGATGCTGACCGCCATGCTGGGTGTGCCGCCCATCTCCGAGGTGTACTGGTTGTACGCCAGCGTGGACAGCGTGCGGATGTCGCGCCCGATGATCGACGGCGTGCCGAAATCGGCCAGCGAGAGCACGAAGCAAAGGATGGCCGCCGCGCTGACCGCCGGCATCAGCAGCGGCAGGGTCACCCGGAGCAGTCGCTGCCACGGCGTACACCCCAGGTTGTGCGCGGCCTCCTCCAGCGAGCGGTTCACATTCTTCAGCGCGCTGGCCGTCATCAGGTAGACGAAGGGGAAGAATTTCAGGCTGAACACCAGGATGATGCCGTGCATGCCATAGATCGTGGGCACCTGCAGGCCCAGGCCCTTCAGGGCGTTCGTCAGCCAGCCGTTGTTGCCGGCCACCACGATCCACGAGTACGCGCCGATGAAGGGCGGCGACACCAGCGCCAGCACCGCGCAGGTGGAAATCAGGTCACGCCCGCGGATGTTGTAGCGCGTCGTGAAGTAGGCCAGCGGAATCCCGAGCAGGCAGGCACCGATCATGCCGCCAAGACCGACCCACATCGAGTTCAGCAGCGCGCCGACGTAGTAGTGGTGCGTCAGCAGCTTGCGGTAGAACTCCAGTGTCACCTTGCCGGTGTCTGGGTCCACCAGGCCGATGCGCAGCACCTCCACCAGAGGCCAGACCAGCAGCACCGCCAGCAGCGCCACCGACAGCGCCATCGCGCCAGACCAGAAATCCGGCCGCCACCGCACTTGCGTCAGCAGGCTCACGTCAGGCGCCCGCCGCCGGCGTCGGCGGCGAACCACATCAAGTTCTCGGCACGCACGTGCACGCAGGCCCGGTCACCGGCGCGCCACTCGGTGGCCTGGCTGTGCGCGTTGACGATGGCGTCGATCGCCAGGCCGTCGTCGGTGCGCAACTGCAACTGGATCTCGCGGCCAGTGAAGGTGGCGGCTTCGATCGCTGCGGCGCATCCCGGCAGGCCTTCGACCGGCGCGCGTGCGACGCGCAGCTTCTCGGGCCGAACGGCCAGCACGACGCGCTGCCCCGGACGGGCCGAGGCGGGCGTGGCCCAGTCGCAGCCCAGCCAGCGCACGGTGGCGCCCTCGCCCACCACCAACTCGCTGAAGTGGTGCGCGCCGACGAAGGAGGCGACGAAGCGGTTGACCGGCTGGCGGTAGATCTCCCAGGGGGTGCCCACCTGCTGCACGCTGCCTTGGTTCATCACGCAGATCAGGTCGGACACCGACAGCGCTTCTTCCTGGTCGTGCGTGACGTAGACGGTGGTGATGCCCAGGCGGCGCTGCGTGCGGCGGATGTCCTGGCGCAGCTCGACGCGCAACTGCGCGTCCAGGTTGGACAGCGGCTCGTCCATCAGCAGCACCTTCGGGCGGATCACCAGCGCGCGCGCCAGGCCCACCCGCTGCTGCTGGCCGCCGCTGAGCTGGGCCGGCATGCGCTCGCGCTGGTCCACGAGTTGCACCGTCTCGAGCACCGCCATGGCCCGCGCGTGCATCTCCTGGCGCGGCAGCTTGCGCTGCACCAGACCGAAGCAGACGTTGTCCCACACGCTCAGGTGCGGGAAGATCGCGTAGTCCTGGAACACCATGCCGACCTCGCGGCGCGAGGCGTGCATCTGCCCCAAGGCCACGTCGTCGAGCCGGATCTCGCCGGCATCCTGGAAGTGGAAGCCGGCGATCGCGCGCAGCAGCGTCGTCTTGCCGCAGCCGCTGGGCCCGAGCAGGGTGAAGAAGGTGCCCGAGGGGATGTCCAGGTTCACGTCGCGCAGGGCGCGGTACGAGCCGTAGGACTTCTGCAGGCCTTCGATGCGTACGCGCGCCATGCCGTTAATCCGGACGACACCGGCTCACTTCTTCTCGATCAGCAGGTCGTTCCACTTGCGCAGGATGCGCGCGCGGTTGTCGCCAGCCCAGACCTGGTCGTAGGTGATCAGCTTGATCTGGCTCAGCGGCGTCAGCGCGGCGCTGGCGGCCACATCCGGGCGCACCGGGCGGCGGCCCGCGCCGGCCACCAGCTCCTGCGCGGGCTTGCTGAGCATGAAGTTGATGAAGGCCTTGCCACCCTCGGCGTTGGCCGGCGTGGCCGACAGGGCCATGACATCGGCGCTGGCAGACGTGCCGTCGGTCGGGTACAGCAGCTCCACCGGCCCGCCGCCGACCTTGAACTTCAGCAGCGTGTCCTCGTTCGACACGCCCACCGCGGCCTCGCCGTCGTTGACGAACTTGGGCACGGAGCCGGAGCTGTTGGACAGCACCGAGTTGTCCATGATGCGCTTGTAGAGGTCCCAGCCCTTGTCCTCGCCATAGAGCTGCAGCACCGTGGCGAGCTGAATGAAGGAGGAACCGGACTTGTCCACCCGCGCCATCGAGATCTTGCCCTTGAGTGCCGGGTTGGCCAGGTCCTGCCAAGTGCGCGGGTACTGCGCCGGGGTCAGCAGCTTGGTGTTGACGCCCACCGAGGTGGCCACTGCGGTGAAGGGCCCCGCGGCGCCCTGGATGCGGAAGGCCTCGGCCACGGCCTTCGCGTTGTCGGGCGTGTAAGGGGTGAACAGCGCGGCGTTCGCCAGGATGACCTCGGTGGAGACCGAGAACAGCACGTCCGCCGTCTGGCGCCCGCGCTCGCCGCGCAGACGGTTGATCAGATCGCCGGAGCCACCCTTGACGAGCTCGACCTTGGTGCCGGAGGCCTTCTCGAAAGCGGGGATCACACGATCGAGCAGATCCTGCGGAGCGGCCGAGTAGATCGTCACCTTGGACTGCCCACACGTGGCGGAGGCAGCCAGGGCCGACACCGCCAGGACGGCCAGGGTGCGACGCGACAGTTTCATCATCGATGTCTCCTTCAGGATGTCGGGGTGCGTGCGGCCATGCCGGAACGGAGCCCGGAAGGCGGCGAATTTTGCACGAGCCACGCGTCATCTTCGAGCGCCGTCCGAGCACCGGCGTGCTCGCAAACCCGCGGATCCGGACTGCGCCCGGCCCGCGTGAGTGGGCCTTCAGGCCAGCGCCGGCGGCAGATCGCCGTAATCCCCGGCCCGGCACAACGCATGCACGTGCTCTCGCGCCTGGTCGAGATCGCCCGGATGCGTCAGCCCGACCCAACCCGACGGTGCGGCCAGCACGCGGCAGCGCGCGCGCCCTTGGCGAACCTGCGCATCCCAGAAGGCCGGGAGATAGGCCTCTGCCTGCGACATCCGCGACGGATCGACGACGAAATCCGCCAGGGCCTGCTCCATCGCCTGCCAGGGCAGGCCACGCCAGCCCCAGAGGTTCATCGAGACCGGCGTGCCAGGTTCGAGCGGGCTTCGGGCTGGGCTGTCACCGTGGAGGCCGCGTATCACGCCGTCGGCGTCCCGCGCGATCTCGATGACCTCGTCAACGCCGAGCAGCCAACCCTTGCGCACGCGGCACACCCGCGGTTGACCGTGCCGGCGCTCGACAGCGTGCCGGCCAGCGGGTAGCCGGGCAGGCAGGCCTGCAGCGCCTGGGCGCCCTCCCCGGGCGAGGCACGCAGTTCCCGCGCGACGGCGGCCAGTGCGCCGGCCCCGTACAGATCGTCGGCATTCACCACGGCGCACCATTCGCTGGCATGTGCGCGCGCGGACCAGGTGGCGTGCAGGGTCCCCCAGGGCTTCTCGCGCCGCCCGGGCGCGGCCACGGCGGGCGGGAGGTCCGAGGAATCCTGGACAACCGACCGAAGGTCGAGCCGGCGGCCCCACCTCGGCCCGAAGGCATCGGCAAAGGGCTGGACCAGGTCCGGCCGCAGCACGAACACGACGCGGCCGAACCCGGCCCGCCAGGCGTCGTGCAGCGTGAAGTCCAGCAGCGTCTGCCCCTCGGGCCCGACGCGGACGATCTGCTTGTCGGCGCCGAAGCGGCGGCCGAGCCCGGCGGCCAGGACGATCAGGGTCAACACGGGGCCGGATGCCAAGGCCACGCCGGTGCGGGGTTTGCGCCTGCGCGGCAAGGCTCTGGCGCGCGCCAGGCCTGGGCTGCGCCACCACCCCGCCGTACGGAAGCACCCCCAAGGGCCGGGGATCGTGCGTCCCGGCCTCCCGCGGGGGCGCAAGAAAACTTGGCGCGACCGGGCGCTTTCTTGAGAGCCTGCGATGCCGGCCCAGGCAAAGCCCAGCGCGAAAGATGCTCAGCGGCAGGTACGCTTGCCCTGGACGGGGGGCTTACCGCAACCGGGAACCCCCTCACCCCCAACTCCTCAACTTCCCCGGATTCAACACTCCCCCCGGGTCCAGCCGGCGCTTCATCGCCACCGCCTCGGGCGCCAGCGTGCCGCCGAACTTGCCGTCCTCCACGGTGTTGACGTGCGGGTTGTTGACGCGCACGCCGCGTTCGCGCAGCGTGGCGATGATCTGGTTCAGCCGGTTTTCGCTGCTGTAGCGCACCAAGGGCAGCGCCGTGCAGGTGAGCGCGCCGTCCATGCCGCGGATGAACTCCAGGTGCCACATCAGCTCGTCGCCGAAGAGGGCATGCACCTCGCGCACCTGCTGCAAATGGATGCCGGGGGTGAAGCTGTTCTGCAGGTAGGTCAGCGTGGGGTCCACCTTCAGGGCGTGCAGGGTGGTGTGGTTCCAGCAGCACTCCTGCAGGGTCGGCAGCCGCGGGCCCACGTCGGCGGCGGCGGCGCGGTAGCTCGTCGTGCCGCCGCGGGCGGCCACCAGCTCGGCCAGCGCGGGCTCGGAGGTCTCGGCCACCAGGGCGATGATGGCGTGGGCGCCGGGGGGCAGGTGCTCGTGCAGCCGCGTCAGGTAGCGCGGCACCGGGTCCAGCAGCACGCAGACATTCTTCTTCAGCAGGCCTGGGGCGGCGGCCAGCGCGTGCGCGAAGTCCAGTGCGGCGTCGCGCTCGGCGAACGTGACGATGTGCTCGGCCCAGGCCTGGGCGGGGGCCAGGGCCAGTTCCACCTCCACCACCAGGCCGTTGGTACCCCACATGTGGTGCAGGTGGAGCGCCTCGGCGCCCCGCAGTTCCACCAGGCGGGGCTCGGGCTCCACGCTCAGGGCGCGCACGCCCAGCAGGTTGCCCGGCGCGCCCAGCGGGCCGTAGTTGATGGAGCCGATGCCGCCGAAGCCGCCGGCGAACAGCCCGCCCACGCTGGCGATGCGGTAGGTGGAGGGCAGCAGCCGCAGCTCCTGGCCGTGCTCGCGCGCGGCGCGGTCCAGGTCGGCCAGCCGGGTGCCGGCCTGCGCGCGCGCCGCGCCGGCGCGGACCCAGGTCACGCGGTTCAGGCCGCTGAAATCGATGACCACCCCGCCGTGCAGCGGCACCGCCTGCCCGTAGTTGCCGGTGCCGGCGCCGCGCGGCGTGATCGCCACACCCTCGCGCGCGCAGCTGCCCACCACGGCGCGCAGTTCGTCCACGCTGCGCGGGCGCACCACGGCTTCGGCCACGCAGCCGGCGAGCTGGCGCTTCAGCACCGGGCTGTACCAGTAGAAATCCTGCGACAGGCGCGCCACCTGGGCGGCGTCGTCGATCCAATGCAGTCCGGGCAGCGCAGCGCGCACCCGTGCCAGCCCCTGCGGGGCCGTTGCGGCCTCAGCCATCTTGAGACACCTCACTCGCGTGCCAGCCGCCCAGCGCACGCTTGGACCACCAGGCCATCAGCACGAACAGCGCCACCCCGGTCAGCGAGATGAGCAACAGCGCCGCGAACATGCGCGGGATGTCGAGCTGGAAGCCCGCCTGCAGGATCTGGTACGCCAGCCCCGCCCCCGTGCCGCCCGTGCCGGCCACGAACTCGGCCACCACCGCGCCGATCAGCGACAGCCCGCTGGAGATGCGCAGCCCACCAAAAAAGTACGGCAGCGCGCTCGGGATGCGCAGCCGCCACAGCGTCTGCAGCCGGTTGGCGCGGTTCATGCGGAAGTAGCTCTGCAGATCGGGGTCCACACTGCGCAGGCCGAGCGTGGTGTTCGAGATGATGGGGAACAGTGCCACCAGCGCCGCGCACACCACCATCGCCCCGGTGGGGTTGCGCACCCAGATGATGATCAGCGGCGCCACGGCGACGATGGGCGTGACCTGCAGCAGGATGGCGTAGGGGAAGAAGGCAGTCTCTATCGTGCGGCTCTGCACGAAGAGGAAGGAGATCGCCACACCCACCACGGTGGCCAGTACGAAGGCCAGCACCGTGACCTTGACGGTGACCCACAGCGCGAGCATGAGCTGGCCGAAGTTGGCGACCAGGGTCTCCACCATCAGCACCGGCGAGGGCACCAGGTAGTGCGGCAGTTCCAGGCCGGTCACCAGTCCTTGCCAGGCCCCGACCAGAACGACCGCCACGAGCAGGGGGTAGCCGATGCGCTGCAGGCGCAGCTGCTGCGCAGAGGGGCCCTTGCCGGGCTTGCGCTGCTGGGGGGCGGGGCTTGTTTGGGGAGTGTTCATGCCGGCCCCCTCAGCGCGACGCCGCAGCGGCGCCGCTGGCGCTGCGCAGGCTGTCCTGCAGCCGCTTGGCGTGGCGGCTGAAGTCGGTGGAGACCATGAAATCGGGGGAGCGTGGATAGGGCTCGGCGATGCGCAGCTCGTCGACGATGCGCCCGGGCCGGGCGGCCATCATGACCACGCGTGTGGAGAGGAACACCGCCTCGTGGATGGAGTGCGTGACGAAGACCACGGTCAGGCCCTTCTTCTGCCACAAGTCGAGCAATTCGCCGTCGAGCTTGTGACGCGTGATCTCGTCCAGCGCCCCGAAGGGCTCGTCCATCAGCAGCAGCTGCGGCTCGGTGACCAGAGCGCGCGCGATCGACACGCGCATCTGCATGCCGCCCGACAGTGCGTTGGGCAGGGCCTGGGCGAACTTCTCCAGCCCGACGAGGGCCAGCGCCTCGCGCACGCGCCCGTAGCTGTCACGCCGGGGGCGGCCGTCCAGGTCCAGCGGCAGGCGGACGTTGGTCTGCACGTCGGCCCAGGGCATCAGCGTCGGCGCCTGGAAGACGAAGGCCAGCTTCTTGGGCAGTTGGGCACCGATGCCCGTGGGCTGGCCCCACAGCAGGATCTCGCCGGCGTCGCCTTCCAGCAGGCCGGCGACCATCTTCAGCAGCGTGCTCTTGCCGCATCCCGAGGGCCCGAGCAGCGTGACGAACTCGCCCTCCTCGATGCGCAGGTCCACCGGCTGCAGCGCGTGCGTGCCGTTGGGGTAGGTCTTGTCGGCGCCCCTGACATCGACGGCCACCGCCGCCTGCGTCACGGCAGGACCTTGATCGCGTTGATGATGTCCAGCGCGTAGGTGCTCGCAAAGTTCACCTTGGCCGGGTCGATGACGTTGGAGGCCACCATCAGGTCGTAGCTCGCGCGCAGCCGCGCCTCGGACATCGTGCCGATGCCCTTGGTCGCCGCGTCGCCGCTGGTCACCATGCCCAGGTCGCGAAGCTTGCCCACGCTGTAGTCGAGCTGCTCCTGCGTCATGTTCGGGTTCTCCTTGCGGATCAGCTCGTTGCCGGGCGCGGGGTTCTGCAGGTAGCTCTTCCAGCCTTCCATCGTGGCCTGCACGAAGGCGGCCACCGCGCGGCGGCGGTCCTTGACCGTCTTCTCCATGCACGAGATGGTGGTGTTGTAGGCCGGATAGCCGTGGTCGGAGAACATCAACACGTTGACCTTGACGCCCTGCTTCTGGAGCGAGAAGGGCTCGGAGGTCAGAAAGCCCTGCATGACCGAGTTCTTGTCGACGATGAAGGGCTGGACGTTGAAGGTGTAGGGCCGCACCTGCGCGTCCGTCAGACCGTACTTGGCCTTCAGCCAGGGCCAGAACGTGCGGTGGGAGGCGGCGCCGATGAAGATGGTCTTGCCCTTCATGTCGGCGAAGGACTTCACGTCCTCGTGCGCGATCAACACCTGCGGGTCTTTCTGGAACACCGAGGCCACGGTCATCACCGGCACCCCGGTATTGCGCGCGAGCAGCATCGACATGTCGGTGCTCATCATGCAGTCGGCCTGGCCGGCGGCCATCATCTGCAGGCTGTTGAGCTGGGGCCCGCCCATCTTGATGGTGACGTCGAGCCCGGCCTTCTTGTACAGGCCGGTGGCCACGGCCTGGTAGAAGCCGCCATGCTCGGCCTGCGCGTACCAGTTGGTCTGGTAGACGAACTTCTCCTGGGCGTGGGCCGGCGCGGCGGACAGCGCGACGACGGCCAGGCTGAGGGCGCTGGCGGCATTGGTCAGGGGGGACTTTCTCATCGGGGGTCTCCTCGGGGGGATGCTCAGGTGATCAAACGCGGGATGGGGACGATTGCACGTGGCCCTGCTCGTGCCCGCGGCCCCAGGTGGGCGCCTCGCGCACCACCCAGCGCAGGCGGTAGACCTCCTCGATCGCGCGCGCCCAGTGCGTGGCGAGCGAGTCGAGGATGACCTGGCCCTGCTCGGGCGTGGCCGTGGTCGGATCACCGATCACGCCGCTGGCGCTGAAGTCCATCGTGCTCCAGGCGCAGCCCGGCCGGCCGTCGGCCGACAGCGAGGCGATCGGGAACGGCGGCGGGTACTCGGCCACCGCGCGCTCCATGCGCACGGTCTCGGGCGCCAGCGCCAGCATCAGCGCCGTCTCGCCATGGCCGGCGTGCATGGCAAGCTTCTTCTCGCGCTCGCTGGTGAAGGCGGCGGTGCCGCTGGGCATGCGCCAAACCGAATGCGGCAGGACGACGAAGTCACCATGGCGCAGGCGCAGCTCGCGCGCAGCCATCTCCATCACCTGCGGCTGGCCGCCGTGGCCGTTGGCGATCAGCAGCTTGCGAAAGCCGCTGCGGTAGACCGACTCGCCGATCTCGGTAACGGTGGCCAGCAGCGTAGTGCCGGTGAGCGTCATCGTGCCCGGGAAGTGCAGGTGCTCCTCGGACTTGCCGTAGACGATGGGGGGCAGTGCGTAGGCGGGCACCTCCGCGGGCAGCCGCGCCAGCGCGTGGCCCATCACGCCGGAGGCGATCACCGCGTCCACGCTGCACGGCAGGTGCGGTCCGTGTTGCTCGGTCGCGCCGGCGGGCAGCACGATGACCGTGTTCTCGCGGTCGGGCAGCGCAGCGATGTCAGTCCAGCTCAGGTAGGGCAGGAAGCGCGCGGGAGGGGTGTAGCCGTGGAGCATGGGAGCAGCGGGTTTCAAAACCTGGAGAAGTACTCTAGACGCTCGAAGGCCTCGCGGTCTTCGGCGGCCTCGAGGCGGCGCAGTTCTGCGCGCTTGACCTGCAGCAGGTGGTCGACGAATTCACGGCCGAAGGCCGCCACGAGCACGGTGTCATCGTGCAGCGCCTGCAGCGCCTCGGGCAGGCTGGTGGGCAGGCGCTGCGCCTGCGGCGCGTAGGGCGCCTCGGTGGCGCGCGACGGCTGCAGCGCGCGCTCGATGCCGTCCAGCCCGGCAAATGCCTGCGCGGCCATGTAGAGATAGGGGTTGGCGGCGGGCTCGCCGATGCGGTTCTCCAGCCGGGTGGCCGGGTCGCCGCACTCGCCCACCAGGCGCAGCATCGCGCCCCGGTTGTCGCGGCCCCACAGCACCGACTGCGGCGCCAACGCGTTCGGGCGGTAGCGCCCGTAGCCGTTGGCGGTGGGCGTGCAGAACACAGCCATGCCACGCGCATGTTCGAGCAACCCAGCCAGGTAACCGCAGCCCGCAGGCGACAGCGTGTGCGCAGCGTCCAGCGCGTGCGTCCCCGCCGCCGGGGCGGCGCGCGCGAAGAGATTGGTGCCGTCCTCCAGCGCCACCAGCGACTGGTGCAGATGCCACCCGCTGGACATGATCTGCGCGAAAGGCGGCCGGCAGGCGAAGCTGGCGTGGTAACCGGCGCGGCGCAGCGCCTGCCTGACCGCGTTGCGGAACAGGGCCATGTCGTCGGCCGCCTGCATCGCGTCGCAGGCGTCGAAGACGGCCTCGAACTGGCTCGGCCCCATCTCGATCTCGAGT